>DATEOK010000326.1:0-14142 GCA_035274225.1 Dongiaceae bacterium | reverse complement strand
TCATCGGATAGCCGAGGAATTTGACCGAGGCGTTGTGGGTCTTGACGAAGAGGTCGTCTTTCATCATCTGGCACATCGCCAGTTGCGCCCCGCGGCGCATGCGCGCCACGTCGACCGCGCTCCACTCCGTCCAGTTCCGCTTGTCCTGGGCCTGGTACCAGTTGATCGAGGAATCGCTGGTCGAGAAGTCGGTGATCTTGTTGATGTCGTAGGCTTCTTCCGGATCGCGGAACAGGTTGTGCAGGAACGCCCGCATCCAGGTGTTGCCCGATTTCGGGTAGCTGGCCAGCCAGATGATCTTGGACATCGTCCCCTTCCGGCCCGAGAGCCCGGGCGTCGAATTAAGGCAGGCTTTCCGCCAGCTAGACAGCTTGACCCGGCCGCGCCATTTCGCGTACCAGAGTGCTCGTTCGCCTGCACGCCAGACCTTGGGAGGCAGGTCGTCGGGCGAGCCCAGGATGCACAAGCTGAAAGGGCGCGCTCGAACGCCCAGGTTCCAACCCTTGGCATCTGAAGGCATTGGTGAGGCGTTCTTAGGAAAAGCTTAGAAGGGCCGTCAATATGAAAGTTGCCGCGAAAGGTGCCGGATCGCGCCAGGGTAGCTTGTGGGCGCGGCGGATGCTCGCGATCGCGGCGGTGGTGGGCTTCGGCTTGGCCGTGAGCGCCTGCAATTTCGACCTCGGCGGCGAGGCCAAGTATCCGGTCCCGCGCCAGAAGGGTCAGAACCAGCCGCAATATGAAGAAGAGCCCGGCGTGTTCGGCCAGGGCGGCATCTTCGGTCCCGACGCGCCGGAGGACCAGGGCGGCGGCGGCGGCATCGGCGTCAACAACCTGCTATGGCGCGCCTCGCTCGACACCGTCTCCTTCATGCCCCTGGTTTCAGCCGATCCGTTCGGCGGTGTCATCATCACCGACTGGTACACCCCGCCCTCGGCGCCGGACGAGCGCTTCAAGGTCAATATCTACATCCTGGGCCGCGCCCTGCGGGCCGACGGCCTCCGCGCCTCGGTGTTCCGCCAGCAGAACCAGGGCGGCGGCTGGGTCGACGCACCAGTCGCGCTCAACACCGCGACCGACCTGGAGAACGCCATCCTGACCCGCGCCCGCCAGATGCGGCTCTCGGGCTCGCAGTAGACCAGGGTTGCAATAGCTTCGGCTTGCGGGGCGGCTGGCAATTGTTATGGTGCCGGCCGACCTTACTCGAGCAAGTTAGAGCCTGATGTCGCGTTACAACTTCCAAGAAACCGAGCCCAAGTGGCAGGCCAAGTGGTCCGAGCGCCGCGCTTTCCATAGCGAGGCCGACCCCAGCCGCCCAAAATATTATGTCCTGGAGATGTTCCCCTACCCCTCGGGGCGCATCCACATGGGCCACGTGCGCAACTACACCATGGGCGACCTGGTCGCCCGCTATAAGCGCGCCCGCGGCTTCAACGTCCTCCACCCGATGGGCTGGGACGCCTTCGGCCTGCCGGCGGAGAACGCCGCGCGCGACCAGAAGATCCACCCGGCCAGCTGGACCTACGACAACATCGCGGTGATGCGCGCCGAGCTGCAGCGCATGGGCCTGTCGCTGGACTGGGAGCGCGAGCTGGCGACCTGCCATCCCGGCTACTACGCTCAGCAGCAGCGCCTGTTCCTCGATTTCCACAAGGCCGGCCTCGCCTACCGCAAGGAGGCCTTCGTCAACTGGGATCCGGTGGACCACACCGTGCTCGCCAACGAGCAGGTGATCGACGGCCGCGGCTGGCGCTCCGGCGCGCCGGTCGAGAAGCGCAAGCTCTCCCAGTGGTTCCTCAAGATCACCGCCTATGCCGACGACCTGCTGGCGGCGCTGAAAGGCCTCGACCGCTGGCCGGAGAAGGTTCGCCTGATGCAGGAGAACTGGATCGGCAAGTCGACCGGCGCCTACGTGAACTTCAAGATCGAGGGCATCACCGACAAGCAAACGATCTTCACCACGCGGCCGGACACCTTATATGGTGCGTCGTTCCTGGCGCTGTCGCCGGATCATCCGCTGTCCGATCTGGTGGCGCAGAGCGAACCCGGCGCGGCCGAGTTCATCGCCGAATGTCGCGCACAGGGAACGTCCGAGGCCGTCATCGAGGCCCAGGAGAAGCGCGGCTTCCGCACCAAGTTCCAGGCCGTGCATCCCTTCAGTGGCAAGAAGCTGCCGGTGTTCATCGCCAACTTCGTGCTGATGGACTACGGCACCGGCGCGATCTTCGGCTCCGCCGGCCACGACCAGCGCGATCTCGACTTCGCGCGCAAATACAAGCTGGACGTCATTCCCGTGGTGCTGCCGCCGGGCGAGACACCGGAGAGCTTCAAGGTCGACGACGTTGCCTATACCGGCGAAGGCACGATCTACAATTCGGATTTCCTGAACGGCCTCTCGATCGACGACGCGATCCAGAAGGCGTGCGAGAAGCTGGAAGAGCTGGGCTCCGGCGAAGGCACCACCATCTATCGCCTGCGCGATTGGCTGGTGTCGCGCCAGCGCTACTGGGGCTGCCCGATCCCGATGGTGCATTGCGGCGACTGCGGCGTGGTGCCGGTGCCGGCGGCGCAGCTGCCGGTGCTGCTGCCGGACGACGTCACCTTCGACAAGCCGGGCAACCCGCTCGACCACCATCCGACCTGGAAGCACACCACCTGCCCCAGCTGCGGCAAGGCCGCGACGCGCGAGACCGACACCTTCGACACCTTCGTCGATTCGTCGTGGTATTTCGCGCGCTTCTGCTCGCCACGCCTGATGGAGGCGCCGGTCGACCGCGCCGCGATCGACTACTGGCTGCCGGTCGACCAGTATATCGGCGGCGTCGAGCACGCGATCCTGCACCTGCTCTATTCGCGCTTTTTCCTGCGCGCCATGCACCTGACCCATCATGCCAAGATCGACGAGCCGTTCGCCGGCCTGTTCACCCAGGGCATGGTGCTGCACGAATCCTACAAGGACGACGCCGGCAAGTGGCTGTATCCCGAAGAGGTGGTGAAGCGGGAGGACGGCACCGCGGTCCATGTAAAGACCCAGCGCCCGATCGAGGTCGGCCGCAAGGAGGTCATGTCCAAGTCCAAGAAGAACGTGGTGCCGCCGGCGCGCATCATCGAGACCTACGGCGCCGACACCGCGCGCTGGTTCGTGCTGTCGGACTCGCCGCCCGAGCGCGACATGGAATGGACCGAGGCGGGGGTCGAGGGCGCCTGGCGCTTCACCCAGCGCTTGTGGCGCATCGTGACCGGCTGGATCGAGGTCCATCCCGCGCTGGCGAAGCCGGCTAACGCTACTGCCGGCTCCAACGGGGCCGCGGAAACGCTGCGCCGCGCCACCCACAAGGCGATCGCCGGCGTCACCGACGACATCGAGAAGTTCCGCTTCAACCGGGCGGTCGCCCGCATCTATGAGTATGCCAACGCCCTTGCCGAGGTGAAGGACGGCGACCTTGCCGATCCCGCCGGCCTCGCCGCACGGCGCGAGGCGCTGGAGACCCTGACCCTGCTGATCGGCCCCGCCATGCCGCATCTGGCCGAGGAGTTGTGGCAGCGCCTGGGTCATGACAAGCTGCTGGCCGAGACCGCTTGGCCGGTCGCCGACGCCAGGCTGGTGATCGACGACACGGCGACGGTCGCGGTGCAGGTGAACGGCAAGCTGCGCGCCACCATCCAGCTGCCCCGCGACTGCGACAAGGCGGAAGCGGAGCGCGCGGCGCTGGCTGAGCCCGCCGTGATCAAGGCGCTGGAGGGCAAGCCGGTGAAGAAAGTGGTCGTGGTGCCGAACCGGATCGTCAATGTGGTCGCGTAGGGGAATTCTGCGGTCCCTGCTTCTGACCGGCGCGGCCGTGGCCGCGGCAGCGCCGCTGGCCGGCTGCGGCTTCCGGCCGATGTACGGCAATGCCAGCGCGACCACGGCCAGCAGTACCGGCGGCGGCAGGGTCGACCAGCAGATGGCCGGCATCCACATCGACGCGATTGCCAACCGCGAGGGCCAGCAGCTGCACAACGCCCTGCGCGATCGCTTCAATCCGCTGGGCCAGCCGGCGGACTCCCCCTACACGCTGGGCGTCAACCTCACCATCCGCAGCTATGGCGCGCTGTCCAGGCGCGACCTCAGTGCCACCCGCCGCAATGTCGAGCTGAACGCCTACTATTCGCTGCGCGACGGCGCCGACAAGGTGGTGATGACCGACCGCTCGGTGATCACCACCGGCTATGACGAGTTCGACGATCCCTTGAACGACATCTCGGCCTACAGGGACAGCGTCCGCCGCGGCACGCTGCAGCTGGCCGAGCAGATCCGCACCCGCGTCGCGGTCTTCATGACCGCCGGCACGCCCCCGTCAAACGTGCCGCCGCCGCCGGGCAGCCCGCCGCCGGAAGAGCCGGTCGGCTCCTGGGCCACGCCGTGAGCCCCCTTCGCGTCAGCGAAATCGTCAAACCTCGGCGGGCATGAAGCTCGACAAGGCCAGGCTCGACCGCGTCCTGAAGTCGCCGGACGGCATCGGCGCGTTGCTGTTCTATGGTCCAGACGAGGGCCTGGCGCACGAATATGCTGGCCTCGCGCAGAGGGCGGTGCTGGGTGCGGGCGATGATCCCTTCCGCCTGGCCGAGCTGACGCCCGACGATCTCAAGGGCGACGGCGCGCGCCTGGCCGACGAGCTCAACGCCATCTCCATGCTGGGCGGCCGGCGCGTGGTGCGCATCGCCCAGGCCACCAACATGATCGCCGAGCAGATCGAGACCGCGATCGCCGGCCAGGTGCCCGGCTCCGCCTTGCTGGTGGTCGAGGCCGGCGACATCGGCAGCAAGGCCGAGCTGGTGAAGGTGTTCGAGTCCGCCGACGGCGCCGGCGTCTTCGCCTGCTACCGCGACAACGAAGCCCAGCTCGGGCCCCTGATCGCCGCGCACCTGAAAGCCGGCGGCTACGGCATCGCGCGCGACGCCCTCGGCTATCTGGCCGAACGCATGGGCGGCGACCGCGGCGTCACCCGCAGCGAGCTCGACAAGCTGATGCTCTATCTCGGCGAACCGAAACGCGAGGTCACGCTGGGCGATGCCATGACCTGCATCGGCGACCGCGCCGCCTTCGCGCTCGACGACCTGATCGGCGCCGCGGTCGACGGCGACACCGCCGGTCTCGACCGCCAATACACCCGCAGCCTCGCCGAAGTGGAAGCGATCCAGGTGCTGCGCAGCGCCGCCCGCCATTTCCAGCGCCTGCACCAGGTGGTCGCCCGCATGGCCGCCGGCGAACCCTTCGAAGCCGCCGCCAACGCCCTGCGCCCGCCGCTGTTCTGGACCCAGCGCGACCGCATGCAACGCCAGGCCCGGCAATGGTCGACCTCGCGCATCGGCCGTGCCCTCGAGCGCCTGATCGAAGCCGAGAGCCAGGCCATGCGCGCCTATGCGATCAAGGACGAGATCGCCCAGCGCGCGCTGATGGACATCGCGACGCTGGCGCGTGCGGGACAAGCGCGGCGCAGTTAGCTGGGGGCGGCGAGCTTCTATGTCACTTAGCGGACATTCGAGGTTGCGGCGTTTTCGTTATGGATGGGGGGTATCGCGCGATTGAACCTCGACAGCTCGTCGGACGACTAACCCGCACATCCGTTGATCTGCAATCTCCTAGTGACCAAGTCCAACATCCAAGATGACATTTCCCTGGATTTCTGCCGGATTTCTCGCGCTCACCATTGCGCTTGCCCTGGTCGCACGGAAGCCCCGGGAGTTCGACTTATCGCGATTTCCTCGGCAAGTGCACCAGAGCGGGATTGGCGGACTCATGTTCAGCGTGATGTTCCTCTTCGTCTTCGCGCGCTACGTCTCTTGGTGGTCGCTCGCGCCCATCGTCGGCGCTGCGGTCGCGTTCTGGCTTCTGGCGAGCCTGCTGCCACGGTTCGTAAGGCTCACGCTGGAGGTAATTAGCGTCCTTGCTTGGCCTTTCAGCCTTATCGTAGCGGCCTTTGCGTTGACGCACTTCGTGGAGCAAGCAAGCTGAGCACGGAGAGGGGCATCTACCCCTCTCCCGCGCTCGCCTGGGTCGCACCAATACTTTAGCTCTGGCAGGAAAGAAGGGTTGCTACAGATAGCGTCGGTCTGCTGATGGCAGATTCTGTTGAAAAAGTCCGCTCGACAGCCCCGATAGGCGCTGGCACGAAACAGTGATTCAAGAGCGGTCGCTATCTTGAATCATTCTTGCTCATGGGGACAGACGCACGAGTGAACATTTCGCTCGATCTAGGCTTGCGGACTTTTTCAACAGAATCGGCACAAACCTGACGCTGGCAGTCTTCTTATCCGCCAGGATCGCGCCGGTCAGTGGATGCGACGCGCGCTTTGCCACGTGTCGCCATCAAGCAACCCTGGCGGGCCACCAAAGAACAGTGCTGCGCAAATGAACCTTGACACGCCAAGCAGAGTGTTCTCTGTTTGTTCAATAGCTAGATCCCTCTGCTTCCTACGAAACGAGCGCGATGGAAGCCACCATCCTCCATGCGGATCTCGATGCGTTCTACGCCTCGGTCGAGCAATTGCTTGATCCGTCCTTGCGCGGAAAGCCCATCGCGGTCGGGGGAGGCGTTGTGCTCGCGGCCTCCTACGAAGCGAAGGCCTATGGCGTACACGGCGGAATGGCGGGGCGGCGGGCGCGCGAACTTTGCCCGGAGCTCCAATTCGTCAACGGACATTTCCGGGAGTACCAGCGGCTCGGCGATGCCGCGGTAAAGGTCATCGGCGATTTCACACCCCTCGTAGAACGCATATCGATTGACGAGGCTTTTGCCGACGTTGCCGGCTGCACTCATCTCTTTGGCGCCCCCGTCGATATTGCCAGGAGTATCCGCCAGCGTGTTCGCGCAGAGCTGGGCCTTGCCATTTCGGTCGGGGTGGCACGCACCAAGCATCTGGCCAAGATCGCATCGCAAGTCGCCAAGCCCGATGGCCTCGTGGTGGTCGATCCCGAGACCGAACTCGCCTTTCTTCACGACCTGCCCGTGGAACTGATGTGGGGCGTGGGTCCGGTCACCCAGGCGCGGCTGGCTGAGAAAGGCGTGCTGACGATTGGACAATTGGCGAGAGTGCCGGGTCAGTCGCTGACGCGGTTGCTCGGTTCCGCGGCGGGGGAGAAGCTCGCGAGCCTCGCGTGGAATCGCGATCCGCGCGACATAAGGACCGACCGCCGGGCCGGGTCGGCGGGAGCACAGTCGGCGCTCGGCAAGAAGCCTGCCACCGCGGCCGTTATTCGGCCCACGCTCCTGCATCTGGCGGACAGGATTGGCGCGCGGCTGCGGGCGAAATCCAGGTCCGGCCGGACTGTGACCGTTCGGGTTCGCTTCGCCGATTTGCGCTCGGTGACCCGTTCCGCGACGCTCGACGCGCCGATTTCGGCGACGGCGATGATTGCGGACATCGCCGAAGGTCTCGTGCGCATGGCGCTCGCGGATCACCCCGCGGAGAAGACCATCTCGCTCTTGGCCATATCGGTGTCGAATCTTGAGCAGGACTCGGAGTTGCAAATGGAGCTCTCGCTCGGCCTTGGCGATGAAAGGGTCCGCCCCGGCACAAGAAGAGGCATGGCGCGCCGGGCGGCGGATTGCGCGGTCGACAAGATCCGAAAACGTTTCGGATGGGAGTCCGTAGGATATGGATCGGTCATGTTAGGAACGACCCGCTCGGTACCGGACGCGTTTCGATCGCTGGCGGAAAAAGAATTGTGACGGGGTCGAGTGCCGGCCGCGTTGTTCCGAGCGTGTGGCGTCGGCAGTTTCGTGAGAATTGCGGAAGCAAGGCGGCCTGTCAGGTCCGTGTTCACTCACCCGGTCGACGGAACGATGGCCGTTATTGGCACATTGCAGCCGAACTGGCACTGAACGACAAGTCCGCTTTCAGCGGTTGAACGGACCTTTCGCAAGGCTCGGCTGCTATCTCGTGCTGACCTGAACGAGTGTTAGTCATTCCATCGCCGGGCGCCGCGAGAGATAGTCGTTGCGGTGCAATCGATAATGCGCGCAGCCCTTGGCTGCCGCGCCAGCCAAGAGGCCTCTCTCAACGATGCTTTCCATCCTTAGAACGTTGACGGAACCGAAGCTGATTGCCGCTTCGGTGAGTGCCAGCACCGTCGCCTCGCGAGAGCCAACTCCTTCTGCCAGTAACTGACCAATCCGGAAAGCAGCGTCAGCTAGGGTTTTCTCGGCCTCGTCGGGCGCCGCATTACGGACGCGCCAGATGTCGAACTGCATGACCTTCAACGCGCGTTCGGGCGTCACGTGGTGATTAATGTTCGGCAGCCTCCCGACCAAGCGCATGCCGGCTTTCTCCAGTATCCGCACCGATCCGGGGTTGCGTTCTGCGAAGACGACCGCCTCGAGGACGGACAGGCCGATCACTTCAAAAAGGTAATCGAACATGCGGTAGACGGCCTCGCTGGCCACACGCTTGCGCCAAACGTCTCGCGCGAAGATGTAATAGACTTCCGGTCCTTCTCCGACCTCGAGCGCTGGAACGTCCGCGCCGACTACGCCGATCACGCGATCTGTAGCGCCGAATGCGCCGTGACGATCGACCACACCCCAAAAGCCATAATGATGCTGATCCCAGAATTCATCGGGACAGATCCAGCCTTGGGCATAGGCCCGTGTCGATTCGAGACTGGAGACGTCGCCTAACATGGTCCTGACCACGTCTGGATTGGCAACGATCTGAACGAGGTCAGCGAGATCGCTCTGCGCGAGTGGACGCAGAGTCAGTCGCCTGGTGTTCAGCACGTAAGTCCCGGCAGCCGGCATGCGCGGCCCCCTCGGCAGGATCGCGCAATGATAAATCGCGTTGCTGAACGAAACAACGCACCTCGGAGACAGGGTGGGTTGGTCTTGCAGCTGGAACGGATGTCCACGGACATATGGGTCTCTCTGAGCTTGGCACCTTCTGGACGTCTAGGTGCCTAGCCCTAGTGACGGATCTCAGAGCCGAAGCGGACAGACCATGTGCCAATGACAAGGTCTGCTATTGGCACATAGCGGACACTGCCAAGTTAGGCTAAAGAGCCAAGGGGAAGGCACCTGGACGGCATCGCGTCGTGATCCCTCTGGGCAACGCGCGGAGGGACGCCGAAAATCCATCGTGCAACCGAGACTTTTCTGGCGCAACATAGAGCGTAATCTTCCCCTCCCCGCCGAAAGCCGTTCAGGCAGGAGGCCGACATGAAGCAGCGCTGGTTTCCACTGGAACCCCTGATCGAAGCTGCCAGAAGAGAAGGGCAGCTGACCGTCATGGGGATGCCGCGCGACTGGTGCAGCTGCGGCGCGTTGATCGATGGTTTTCAGGCCAAGTACGGCGTGCCGGTTGTCGACCTGAAGCCTTCAGCTTCGTCGGCCGTCCAGCTCGATACAATCAAGCACGCCATGCCTGCGCCGGACGTAATCGATGTTGGACTGTCATTCGGCGCTTCCGCCACGAGAGAGGGCCTGCTCCAGCCCTACAAGGTTTCGACCTGGCGCACCATCCCGGACGCCGTCAAGGATGCCGATGGCCGCTGGTACGGGCACTATTACGGAACGCTCGCTTTCGAGATCAACGCGGATGTCGTCCGCGCGCCGCTTGATTGGCCGGACCTGCTGGGTCCTGAATACCGGAACGCAGTCGCCCTTGCCGGCGATCCCTGTGTCGCTCATCAGGGAATCCAGTCCGTGTATGCAGCCGGCCTTTCCAGCGGCGCCCGCGGGCCTGACGCGGCGCGCGCGGGATTGGCATTCATGGCCGAGCTCGCCCGGCGCGGCAATCTCTACCCGCGCGTGGGCGATTTCCAATCGCTTTGCCGCGGCGAGACGCCGGTTCTGATCCGCTGGGATTTCCTCGCGCTTGGCGATCGCGATCGTTCGCACGGCAATCCGAGGATAGAGGTTGTCGTGCCACGAACCGGGCGGCTGGCCGGAATCTACGTCCAGGGCATCAGCGCCACGGCCGCGCACCCAAGCGCAGCCAGGCTATGGATGGAACATCTCTATTCTGACGAGTCCCAGCTGAGCTGGCTTTCTGAATACTGCCACCCGATCCGGCTGGCCCATCTCACGCAATCCGGCAAGGCCGCTGGACTGCTCGAGCGCCTTCCCGAGTTCCGGGAACGACCACCCGTCGAGCCTGTCTTCCCGACACCAGAGGAAGAAGAGAGTGCCAGGGACATCATCACCAAGGGATGGGATGACATCGTCGGCGTAAGGATTCCGTGTGAGAACACGCCGCCCACGCCCCCTAAGTCGCGACCACCGACATCCTTCACGAAACCGCCCGACAACCGGATGACCGCTTGAGGACGACGCTGTCGCTGTCCCTCGCTTGCGGCGCCGGCAGCTTCGTAAGGGCCGCGGCATGGTGCTATGTCGGAGAATGGCACTCAGCGGACGAACCGGGTCCGAGGAGCAATATCCACTGTGGGCCCGTCGCGAAGTTATCCTCGCTGACGCCATGACTTGTATTGGCGACCGCGCAGGTTCGCGCTCGACGACCTGATCGGCACCGCGGTCGATCAAGGTCGCAGCGGCCGCGGCTACACCGTCAAGCTACGGTCGCCGTGGGGTGCGTGAACTCCCCGGCATGCCGCTTCACGAAATCCCCCACCGTGGTGGCCGGCTTTCCCGTCAGCCGCTCAAGGTCATCGGTCATGCGGTCATAGCGGCCCTGCTGATGAAGATCGGCCATCACGAGGAGATGCTTCAGCAGATGATCCGGGACGCCGGCCTTTCGCAGCGCGTCGGCCCATGCCGAGACCGGGATGTCGCGATAGCGGATGGTGCGGCCAAGCGCTTCCGAGAACGCCTGGGCGTAGTGCTCCAGATCGGCGGATTCGAAGCCCGTCAGGTTGTAGATCTTGCCGATGTGCGGCGCCGGATCGTCGAGGATGACGGAAACGGCCCGCGCCACATCCGAAGCGGAGATCGGCGACGTCCTGGCGCCACCGAGCGGCAGCCTCAACTCATCTGCCTCGCGAACGCCTTGGGCGGCCAGGCGCAGGAAGAAGCCCTCGAGGAAGACGGTCGGCCGCACCGTCACGACGGGCAATCCTGACCATTGCAAGGCTTGCTCGGCCAGCCAGTGTTGCTTGTGCTGTGGGCTGTCCGTGGACAGGGTGATGTTCATCTGCGTCACCGTCATCTGGGACATGTTGACGAATGCATCGACGCCGTGGTCGCGGGCCACCGCCGCGGTATTCACCGTCGCTTCCAGATAAGCCGGGGAGACGGACATACCGAAGTAGAGCCGCGACACCCCCTCCAGCGCACGATGCATGGACTGAAGATCCGTAAGGTCGCCCAGGACCACCTCGGCGCCCATCCGGCGCAGGGCATCCGAGCGGTTGTCCTCGCGCCGCACCAGGGCGCGGACCTTGTGTCCCTTTTCCAGCAGCGATGCGGTCACGGTGCGGCCGATCGCCCCGATATCGCCGGCCGCGCCCGTGACCAGGATCGGTCGGCCGCTTGCTTGTTCGTGTACCATGACGCTCTCCACCGTTTGCGTTGCTTGACTATTGACGCGGCGTTCACGCCTTCCGCGAATGGGATCGCGACTGCAGGCGGGCCATCGCCGACAGCGAATGGCCGAGGACAAAGACCGACGCCGCCAGCAAGCCGACATCTTTGAGCAGGAACTGGCCGGGGGCTACGCTGATCGCCGGGAATCCCAGGCTCGGCTCGAAGACGCCCGGCGTCGAGACCATGAAGCTGAGTGTCGTGACAAAGAGGCCGGCCGACAAAAAGCCACCGATCGCCGACAGCGTGGGTGAAAAGAGGCGTCCGGCAATCAGGAGGCCGATCGTCAGTTCGACAAATCCGAGAAAGGTCGAGAAGCCGCGAACCGAGAATATCTCGTACATCCAGGACAGCAGCGGGCTGTTCTGGACCAGCGGCACCAGGCCCTCCGCTTCATAGGCCGTGAACTTCATGCCGCCGAACCAGAAATAGATGATGGCGAGCGAAGCAACCATGCCGTAGCTGCCGAACGTCGTGATACCGGCGCCGAGTGCCTCGAGCGACGGCAGCGGCCGCCCTAACAAGCGGGTGGAACTGACGCGATTGGAATCGATGGCGTTGACTCGCAACATGATACATCTCCTGTGCTAAGGCGGTTGCCAAGAACGGCGCGCCGCGATGACTGGATATTAGGTGCATATGCGCCTATTAACAAGACCAGCGGCGGGAAATCACGAAACCTTGACACAGGAGTATATGCACCTATATTAAGCGCAGATACGCGTTTATCCGGGAGGTGAGCTCCAATGGCATCGGATGCACCGACGAGATTTGACCAGTGCAACTGCTTTGCGATCCGTCAGGCGGCAAGGCATATGACCCAGTTCTACGACCATTTCCTGGCGCCGACGGGTTTGCGCACGACCCAGTTCACCATCCTGGCAAAGCTCCAGGCGCGTGGCCCGCTGTCCGTTAACGGCCTTGCCGAGCAGCTGGTGATGGATCGCACGACGCTCGGACGAAACATCCAGCCGCTCGAGCGGGAAGGCCTGATCGAGATCGCGCCCTGCAACGAGGACCGGCGGGCAAAGGAGATCCGGTTGTCCAAGGACGGCGTTGCGCGCCTGCGCGCCGCCGCGCCCGCCTGGGCGGAAGCCCAGAGCCGGTTTGAGGAGGCTTTCGGCCGCAAGCGCTCGGCGAATCTGCGCGACATCCTGAACGAGGTGGTGGCGAGCGATCTTCAGGCCGCGAAGGACGACGCATAAGTTCGACAGGCGCTACCGCGCCATCGGCCCCGCGCCTAGTATCCTGAGTGCCGCCACCCTTCGCTAAGGCTGGTCACGCCGACGGGCCTTTTGCCGGCACCCGCTTGTCTCACTGGCTGTGCTTCCCACTCCAGATCGTAAGCACCTGATCTGGCTTCCCTTTTTTGAGTTCCATCGCGCCCAGGCTTCCTGCATCGCAAAAAAATTGTCGCCCCCTCCTTGACATGAGTGTATATGCGCTCATATAAGCGCATATACACCTAGTTTGAATCGGAGCGCTTCCATGAACAATTCCAAGTCGATGGGCATTGTGGCGGCGCTGTTCGCGGCCTTTGCCTGGTCCCTGAACTTCGTCGTTCCCTTTGTCATCGGCGACTACTCGGTCTTCGACTTTGCGCTGTTCCGATTTGGCGTCTCAGGCGCCGTCGCGGTCGGTTTCCTCATCTGGAAATGGGACGCCATTTGCGCTCTCCGCATCGGCGACTGGCTGGCTGCCTTCGGGCTCGGCTTCATCGGCTATCTCGGCTACTTCCTGTCGGTGGCCGGCGCCGCCATCTTCGCCGGACCGGTGATCGCCCCCGCGTTCCTGGGTCTGGTCCCGATCGTGCTGGCGGTGGCCGGCAATCTGCGCCAGAAGACGGTGTCCTGGTCGGCCCTGATCGTCCCGCTCGCCTTGGCCGCTGTCGGCCTGACCCTCGTCAACGCCAGCGTCTTCGATCCAACGAACACGACGTCGACACGGTCGCTGATCGTCGGCATCCCTCTGGCGTTGGCCGCGGTCGGCCTCTGGACCTGGTTCGGCCTTGCCAACCAGCGCGCCCTGGCCGAACGGCCAGGCATGGATACGGGCGTTTGGACTGCTCTGATCCTGGTCGGCGGCGGTGTCCAGATGCTGGTTTTCATGCCGGTCGGCCTGGCCTTGGGCGTCTTCCATTTTCCGCAGCTCGGCCTTGGCTGGGATGTCGCGGGATCGCTTTATCTCTGGAGCATTTCGTTGGCCTTCCTGGCGTCGGTCGGCGGCGCATTGGCGTGGACGTTCGCCGCGCAGCGGCTGCCGGTCGCGCTTTCGGCCCAGTTGATCGTCTCCGAAACCGTCTTCGGGACGATCTTTGGCTTGGCCGTGCATGGCCGGTGGCCGACCCCGACCGACATCCTCGGGATCGTGTTTCTGGTCGCAGGCGTCATGACCGCAATCCATGTCTTCCACAGCGAACGCCGGCTGGCTGCAGTGGCCTAGAACCCAACCGTGCAGCTCCTGCCGAAATCCTGCCATAGTCGCAGGGCATCGTTTCGACATATCGCGGAGTTCTCGGCATCTGACATGAATCGGATTTATCGCCGATCCATCCGCCTGCTCCTGGTGCCGCTTGGCATCTACCTCGCCATTTGCGCCGCCCTGTTCGGCTGCCAGCGCGACCTGCTCT
>DATEOK010000325.1:0-2593 GCA_035274225.1 Dongiaceae bacterium | reverse complement strand
ACCAGAAGCTGCTGAAGGAAGCCTGCGGCCGTTACGCGGCCGGTGCGACCATCGAAGACTGCATGGCGAAGATGAACGCCGACAAGCCGGAAGGCGGTCCGGTCGCCGGCGCCCGCACCCAGCTCGCTGGCCTCAAGCAGTTCATCATCGACAAGAACATCGTGACGATCCCGGGGCCGGAAGAAGCCAAGGTCGAGGAATCGCCGCCGTACAACCGGCAGAACAGCGCCTACATCAACATTCCGGGGCCGTACGAAAAGAACCTGCCGTCGGTCTATTACATCTCACCGCCGGATCCGACGTGGACCAAGGCCGCGCAGGAAGCCTACATCCCGGGCAAGGCGGACTTGCTGTTCACCTCGGTCCACGAAGTGTGGCCGGGCCACTTCCTCAACTTCCTCCACGCCAACCGGTCGAAGAACATGTTCGGCCGCCTGTTCGTCGGTTACGCCTTTGCTGAGGGCTGGGCCCACTACACCGAGGAAATGATGCGCGTGTCCGGCCTCGGCGGCGGGACCGACGAGATCATGATCGGCCAGCTGTCCAACGCGCTCCTGCGCGACTGCCGCTTCCTGTCGTCGATCGGCATGCACACCGGTTCGATGACGCAGCAGCAGAGCTACGATTTGTTCCGCACGCAATGCTATCAGGACGAGGGCAATGCCAAGCAGCAGTCGGCGCGTGGCACCTACGATCCGGCCTATCTCAACTACACGATGGGCAAGCTGATGATCCGCAAACTGCGCGACGATTGGGCCGCGACGCGGGGCGGGCAAAAGGCGTGGAAGGACTTCCACGACCAGTTCCTCAGCTTCGGCGGTCCACCGATTCCGCTGGTTCGCCAGCAGATGATGGGCGGCAAGGCGGAAGCGATATTCTAGGGCCTTGTGTTCCTGCTTCGTTCCGGTAGGGTCGAAGCAGGATGGCCAAGCCCAAGACCCGATATGTGTGCCAGGCTTGCGGGTCGGTGACGGCACGCTGGCAGGGTCAGTGCGTCGATTGCGCGGAGTGGAATACGCTGGTGCAGGAGGCCGCGGAGGTCTCCAGCATCTTTGCCGCCAAGCATAATCTGCAAGGCGGCGGGCGGCAGATCCAGCTCGTCAGCCTCGATACACCGGTCGCGCTGCCCGAGCGGATCGGTACGGGCATCGCGGAGTTTGATCGCGCCATCGGCGGCGGTATCGTTCCCGGCTCGGCCATGCTCGTCGGCGGCGATCCCGGCATCGGCAAGTCGACCCTGCTGCTGCAGGTCTGCGCCGATCTTGCGAGCAAGGGCCGCAACGTCATCTACGTATCCGGTGAGGAGTCCGCCGAGCAGGTGCGGCTGCGCGCAGTTCGGCTCGGTCTCGGCAAGGCGCCGGTGCGGCTGGCGGCGGCGACATCGGTCCGCGACATATTGACCACGCTGGGCGACAATGGCGGCGCCGATCTGCTGGTCATCGATTCCATCCAGACCATGCACTCCGACCTGATCGAGGGCGCGCCCGGCACCGTGAGCCAGGTCCGCGCCTCGGCGCAGGAGCTGGTGCGCTTCGCCAAGGAGCATGGCACGGCATTGGTCCTCGTCGGCCACGTCACCAAGGACGGCACCATCGCCGGTCCGCGCGTGCTCGAGCATATGGTCGACACGGTGCTCAGCTTCGAAGGCGAGCGCAGCCACCAGTATCGAATCCTCCGCGCGATGAAGAACCGCTTCGGCGGCACCGACGAGATCGGCGTCTTCGCCATGGAGCGGGAGGGGTTGGCGGAAGTGCCGAACCCGTCCGTCCTGTTCCTCACCCAGCGCGGCGAGCCGGTCAGCGGCACCAGCATCTTCCCCGCGCTGGAAGGCAGCCGCCCGGTGCTGGTCGAGATCCAGGCGCTAACCGTCCGCCTCGCATCAGGCGCAACGCCCCGCCGCGCCGCAGTCGGCTGGGACAGCGGCCGTCTCGCCATGATTCTCGCCGTTCTGGAAGCGCGCTGCGGCCTCAGCTTCGCGACGGCGGAAGTCTATCTCAACGTCGCGGGTGGCTACCGCCTGACCGACCCCGCGGCCGACCTCGCCGTCGCCGCCGCTTTGATCTCGGCGCTGTCAGAACGGCCGATCCCGAACGAATGCGTGATTTTCGGCGAAATCGCATTGTCCGGCGAAATCCGCCAAGTCGCCCACTCCGGCCTGCGCCTGAAGGAAGCGGCCAAGCTCGGCTTCGAAAAGGCGCTCATCCCGGCGGGCGCCAGCGGTGCCGCCGGAATCGGCGCCGCCCACTACGGCAATCTCCGCGCGTTGGTCGACCAAATCCTCGGACGCTGATCCGGCGAGGACGGAGCCGGAGGCCTCGGCAGAAAGATTTTCAGGGATTTGTCGTCGAGACGCTGAATGTGCAGCAGCCTTTGCTCGTACTCGGGTCCGCGTTTCGAGGTTGCGGTGACACCCAGGACACAATCGAAATGCGGGACGTCGTGAGAATCGACATACTTGCAGTCGCTGTCCCGCACGCGGCCGAACCCGGTGTCGTCGAGATGGAACTCATGGCTCCACGTTGACCATTCGAACCGGAGGGCCTTGTCGATGTCGTCGCGCCAGGGCGGTTCCCTTCGCCATTCTTCGAAAACT
>DATEOK010000324.1:0-3427 GCA_035274225.1 Dongiaceae bacterium | reverse complement strand
CTGCACGGTGACCGCGATGGTCCCATGGAGTGCTGATCTTGAGAAAAGCCCCCTCGCCCCTTGCGGGAGAGGGATACAGAGGCTTAGCGAACGTAGTGAGCTTAGCCGAAGTTGGGTGAGGGGGCCGCGTCGAAAGGCGCGCAGCGCGGAAGCGCTACTCGGCATGCAAATTGGCGCTCTCACGAGCGCGCGCACCTTTCGGTGCGCTACCCCTCATCCAGCTTCGCCTAAGCTCGGCTTCGCCTCGCTAAGGCTGCGCATCCTTCTCCCGCAAGGGGAGAAGGGTATTGTGGGAAGGTGACCGCGATGATGGAACAGCCGCAACATCCGTTCGGCAGCAACCTGGTGAACCTCGCCGACGCGCGGCTAGGGGCGGAGGCGATCTTCGCCACCGACGATTTCTTCGCGCCCAAAGAGCGCATGCTGAATCCGGAGCCGGCGGTGTTCATCCCCGGCAAATACGACGAGCACGGCAAGTGGATGGACGGTTGGGAATCGCGCCGCAAGCGCACCGAGGGTCACGACTACTGCGTGGTCAAGCTCGGCCTGCCGGGCTCGGTCGTCGGCTTCGACATCGACACCAGCCATTTCACCGGCAACTACCCGCCGGCCGCCTCGATCGAGGCGTGCTGGATAGACGGCGTGCCGGGCCACAACACCGAATGGAGCGAGATCGTCCCGGCCACCAGCCTCAAAGGCAACGCGCACCAGTTCGTGCCGGTGAGCGATGAGCGCGCCTGGAGCCATCTGCGGCTCAACATCTATCCCGACGGCGGCGTGGCGCGGCTGCGCGCCTATGGCAAGGTCGCGGTCGATTGGGCGCAGGTCGACCGCAAGCAGCTGGTGGATCTCGCCGCCGTCACCAACGGCGGGCGCTCGATCGCCTGCAGCGACCAGCATTACGGCTCGCCGATGCAGGTGCTGTATCCCGGCCGCGGCGTCAACATGGGCGACGGCTGGGAAACGCGCCGGCGGCGCGAGCCCGGCAACGACTGGGCGATCTTCGCCCTCGGCCATCGCGGCCACATCCGCAAGGTCGAGGTCGATACCGCGCATTTCAAAGGTAACTATCCCGACCGCTGCTCGATCCAGGCGGCGGACGTCACCGGCGGCACCGACCAGTCGCTGATCACGCAATCCATGTTCTGGCGCACGCTGCTGCCGGAACAGAAGCTGGAGATGGACCGCCCGCACGTCTTCCAGAAAGAGGTGACGGAGCTCGGCCCCATCACCCATGTCAGGCTTAACATCATCCCCGACGGCGGCGTCAGTCGCATGCGCCTGTGGGGCGAGCTCATCTAGGAGGCGGCGATGGCACGCGTCCCCGTTCAAGAGCTGACTCGCGACTCCTTCCGCCCGTATGGCGACGTGGTCGAGATCGGCGACAGCCGCCACTACACCATCAACCAGGGCTGGGCCGAGCGCTATGCCGACATGGCGAAGCTCGACCTGCTGGAAGAGGGCGGCGCGCCCACGGTCGGTATTGTGCGCGCCAAGCCGCGATCATTCCCGCTCCAGGTCAAGCTGATGGAGCGTCACCCGAAAAGCACGCAGCTGTTCATTCCACTAGGCGCGCACCCATTCCTGGTATTGGTCGCACCGCCGGGCGACCGGCCGGAAAACATCATCGCTTTCAAGACCCTGGCGGGGCAGGGCATCAACTATGCCAGAGGCGTGTGGCATCACCCGTTGATCGCCCTCGACCAAAGTACGGATTTCCTGGTCGTGGACCGGCATGCCAAGGATGAGAATTGCGACGAGGTTGCCCTCGAGCATCTCGATCTTTGGGTTGGAGACATTTGACGTGACAGTGCCTGGCGTTTCGGTTGCCCCATTACCTGAATCCACCTTCCAGCAAATCCTGACGCCCGAGGCCTTGGCCTTCCTGGTGGAGCTGGAACGGAAGTTCGGGCCAGAGCGATTGCGCCTGCTCGAGGCGCGCACGGAACGGCAGAAGCGATTGGATGCCGGCGAGAAGCTCGACTTCCTGAAAGAGACCGCGCCGATCCGTGCCGGCGACTGGAAGGTAGCACCGCTGCCCAAGGACTTGGCTGATCGCCGCATCGAGATCACCGGTCCGGTCGACCGCAAGATGGTGATCAACGCGCTCAATTCCGGTGCCTCCTGCTACATGGCGGATTTCGAGGATTCGACCGCGCCGACCTGGGCGAACCAGCTCGACGGCCAGCGCAACCTGATGGACGCGGTGCGCCGGCAGATCACCTTCGATGATCGCGGCAGCGGCAAGGCCTACCGGCTCAACGAAAAGACGGCGGTGCTGCTTGTGCGCCCGCGCGGCTGGCATCTGCCGGAAAGGCACATCAAGGTCGACGGCCGCCCGATGTCCGGCAGCCTGTTCGACTTCGGGCTCTACTTCTTCCACAACGCCAAGGAGCTGGCGGCGCGCGGCACCGGTCCGTATTTCTACCTGCCGAAGCTGGAATCGCATCTCGAGGCGCGGCTGTGGAACGACGTGTTCGTGTTCGCGCAAGGCAAGCTCGGCGTTCCGAATGGCACCATCAAGGCGACGGTGCTGATCGAGGCGCTCCCGGCGGCGTTCGAGATGGACGAGATCCTCTACGAGCTGCGCGATCATTCCGCCGGGCTCAATTGCGGCCGCTGGGACTACATCTTCAGCTTCATCAAGAAATTCGCGCGCGACCCGAAGGCGGTGATGCCGGACCGCGCCAGCGTCACCATGACCGCGCACTTCCTGCGCTCCTACTCGCTGCTGCTGATCAAGACCTGCCATCAGCGCGGCGTGCATGCGATCGGCGGCATGGCGGCGCAGATTCCGATCAAGAACGATCCGGCCGCCAACGAGGCAGCGCTCGCCAAGGTGCGGGCCGACAAGGAACGCGAGGCGACCGATGGCCACGACGGCACCTGGGTCGCACATCCCGCCCTCGTGCCGATCGCCAAGGAGATCTTCGATCGCCTGATGAAGCAGCCGAACCAGATCGCGCGGCAACGCCAGGACGTGCACGTGACGGCGGCCGATCTGCTGGCGGTGCCCACCGGCGACATCACCGAGGCCGGCCTCGCCACCAACATCTCGGTCGGCATCGCCTATCTCGAGGCGTGGCTGCGTGGCACCGGCTGCGTGCCCCTGCACAACCTGATGGAGGATGCCGCGACCGCCGAAATCTCGCGCGCCCAGGTCTGGCAGTGGCTGAAGCACGGCGCGCATCTCAAGGACGGGCGCCGCATCGATCGCCAGATGTGCGAAAGCATCATCGACGACCTGCGCTCGAAGCAGCGCGCCGCCAGCGGCGACGGCGCCTTCGCTTCCGGCAGCTTCGATTCCGCCGCCAAGCTGTTCGAGGACCTGATCTTCGCGGAGGATTTCCCGGAGTTCCTCACCCTGCCGGCCTACGACCTGATCGCCAGCGATTGGTCTTAGATTTCCCGCGCGAGGTGCCTTAGA
>DATEOK010000323.1:0-13427 GCA_035274225.1 Dongiaceae bacterium | reverse complement strand
GGGTGATGCTGCGCGCGCAGCCGGCACGCTTGGCCAACAGCGAGGCAAGGATGTTGACCTCGTCGTCGTTGGTTACCGCGACAATGGTCTCGGTGCCGCGGACGTTCGCCTCTTCCAGGATGCGGGGGTCGAGCGCGTCGCCCTGGATCACCACCCAGTTGGGCAGGCGCGCGGCGGCGAGCGCGGCGCGGCGGCGGTCCAGCTCGATCAGCTTCACATCAGTACCGGGATTGCGCTCCGCGATCAGCTCGCTGAGGCCGAGGCCGATGTTGCCGCCGCCGACCACGATCAGGTGACGCGCCTCCTGCTCCTCGTGGCCGAAGGCGCTGAGCGCGCGCTTCAGATGTGCGGTCTCGGCGATGAAATAGACGTCGTCGCCGGCGGCGATGCTGTCGCTGTCCTCCGGCACCAGCTTCTGGTCGCCGCGCACGATGCCGACCACGGTCGCATGCAGATCGGGAAACAAGGTCGTCAGATGACGCAGCGGCGTGTTCAGCACCGGGCAACTTGGCCCGCAATGGACGCCCACCAGGGTGATCAGGCCATCCGCCAGCGTCACGGCATCAAACGCGCCAGGCACCTCCAGGCGGCGGTGGATCGCCTCGGCGACTTCCACCTCGGGCGAGATCACGGCGTCGATGCCGAGATGGTCGGAGCCGAAGATGCTCGACCATTTGGATTCGAGATAGGATTGCTCGCGCACGCGGGCGATCTTGGTCGGCACGTCGAACACCGCATGGGCGACGAGGCAGGCGGTCATGTTGACTTCGTCGGAATGGGTGACCGCGATCAGCAGATCGGCATCGCGCAAGCCCGCCTGCTCCAGCACGTGCGGATGCGAGGCGAAGCCGGCGATGCCCTGGACGTCGAGCTGGTCGGTGATGTCGCGCACGAGGTGCGGATCGACGTCCACGATCGTGACGTCGTTGCCTTCGTGAGCGAGATACTTCGCGATATTGGCGCCCACCTGACCGGCGCCGCAGATCACGACCTTCATGAAGCTTGTTCCAGTTCAGACGAAAGACGGCCCGGGAAGCGGCCGCCGCCAGCTTATTCGATCTTGTCCCCGCGTTCCGACCCCGTGATCCCCAGCGAGCGCAGCTTGCGGTGCAGGGCGGAGCGTTCCATGCCCACGAAGCTGGCGGTGCGCGAGATGTTGCCGCCGAAGCGCGACACCTGCGATTCCAGATACTTGCGTTCGAAGATCTCGCGCGCCTCGCGCAGCGGCAGCGACAGCACCTCGGTGCCATCGGCGGCGGACACGCCCCCGGCATTGGCCGAACCGATATCGGGCGGCAGCATGTCGGCGCGGATCGCCTCCCCCGGCTCGCCCGGGGCCATGATCAGCAGCCAGTCCACCACGTTGCGCAGCTGGCGGACGTTGCCCGGCCAGTCATAGGCCTGAAGCAGCGCCAGGGTATCGTCGCCGAAGTTGCGGCCCGGTAGACCGGTCTGTTCCGAGGCGACGCGCATGAAGTGGTCGAGCAGCTCCGGGATGTCGTCCCGCCGCTCGCGCAGCGCCGGCACCCGCATCGGCACCACGTTGAGGCGATAGAACAGGTCCTGCCGGAACTTTCCGTTGGACATCTCTGCCTGCAGGTCGCGGCTGGTGGCCGCGATCACCCGGACGTCGACGTCGACCTTGGTCTTGCCGCCGACCCGCTCAAAGGTCTGCTCCTGCAACACCCGCACGATCTTGCCCTGGGTCTCCAGCGGCATGTCGGCGACCTCGTCCAGCAGCAGCGTGCCGCTGTGGGCCTGCTCCAGGAACCCGACCTTGGAGACGCTCTCGCGGCCGTCGCCGTTGCGCTCGGTGCCGAACAGCTCGATCTCCAGGCGGTCGGGGTGCATGGTGGCGCAATTGAGCACGACGAACGGCAGGTCGGCGCGCTTGGACTTACGGTGCAGCAAGCGCGCCGCCACTTCCTTGCCGCTGCCCGGCGGGCCGGAGAACAGCACGCGGCTGCCGGTCGGCGCCACCCGCTCGATCGCCTGGCGCAGCTGGGCCATCGCGGCGGAACGGCCGATCAAATCGCTCTGGCCGCCGACGCGGGCGCGCAGTTCTTCGTTCTCGCGCCTGAGGCGCGCATTCTCCAGCGCGCGCTCGAGCGTCACCAGCAGGCGGTCGGCCTTGAACGGCTTTTCGATGAAATCGAAGGCGCCGCGCTTGATGGCGTTGACGGCGGTCTCGATGTTGCCGTGGCCGCTGATCATGACGACCGGCACGTCGGGATAGGTCTCCTGGATCACCTCCAGGATCTGCATGCCGTCGAGCGTGCTGTTCTGCAGCCAGATGTCGAGCACGATCAGGCTGGGGCAGCGCTGGCGCAGCAGGTTCAGCGCCTCGTCGCTGTTGGCGGCCTCGCGCGTGGTGAATCCTTCGTCGCCAAGCACGCCGGCGATGAGCATCCGGATGTCGGCTTCGTCATCGACAATCAGGATATCGCGCGCCATGCCATGCCTCGAACACTCCGCGTACTCATATCATGCCTGTACCGATTTCAGGGCCGGGTCGGCAAGGACGATCTCCGCCGGGAAGCTCAATCGCACCGAAGCGCCGCCCTTCTCTCCATCCAACAATTGCAGCTTGCCGCCATGATCTTCCATGATCTTTTTGACGATGGCCAGACCCAGCCCGGTGCCCTTGACCCGGGTGGTCACGTAGGGGTCGGTCAATCTTTCGCGGCCTTGCCGCGGCAGCCCGCGGCCGTTGTCGTCCACCGCCAGGGTGACCTGGTCGCCATCGCGACGAATCCATAAATGGATGCGCCCCGGCGTCAAGCGATTCTGTCCATCGGCGCCGGCCGCCGCCTGCTCCATCTCGAGCCGCGCCTCGATCGCGTCCGCGGCATTCTGCAGCAGATTGGTCAAAGCACGCGTGACCTGCGAAGCGTCACAATTGGCCCAGATTGGTTCCGCCGGCAATTCCACATCGTAGGTGATGCTGGCATTGGCGCTCTGCTGCAGGAAGGCCGCCTGGCGCGCCAGCTCCACCAGGTCCTCAGGGCGCAGCACCGGCGCCGGCATGCGCGCGAAGGATGAGAATTCGTCCACCAATCGCCCGATATCGCCCACCTGCCGCACGATCGTATCGGTACAGACCTGGAACGTCTCGGGGTCGTTGACGATCTCCTTCAGGTATTTCCGCTTCAAGCGCTCGGCCGACAGCTGGATCGGGGTCAGCGGATTCTTGATCTCGTGCGCGATGCGGCGGGCGATGTCCGACCACGCCGCCTTGCGTTGCGCTGCCAGCAGCTCGGTCACGTCGTCGAATGTAACCACGAGGCGCGTGTGGTCGCCTTCGCTCCGCTCCGACACCACGCGCACATGCAGCGTGCGGGTCAGCGGGCCCTGCGACAAGATGATCTGTCCCTCGGCCGTGCCGGCGGGCCGGCTTTGCGCCTGTGCGACCAGCTCGCCCATCTCGGGTACCAGGTTGCCCAGCCGCTCGCCGACATGCTGCATCACATTGCGGCCCAGCAGCTCGGACGCAGACCGGTTGGGCAGCTCGATCTCGCCCTTGTCGTTGAGGCCGATCACGCCGGCGGAGACACCGGACAGCACCAGCTCGGTGAAGCGCCGCCGGTCGTCGAGCTGCTGGTTGGTCGCGACCAGCTCGACCTGCTGGGTTTGCAGACGCAGCGCCATGGTGTTGAAGGTGCGGCTGAGCTCGCCAAGCTCGTCGTCGCGCTTGCCGGTCTTGACGCGGGTCGCGAGGTCGCCGCTGCCCAGGCGCTGAGCCGCTTCCACCAGGCGGAGGATCGGCTTCACCAGGTTGGTGGCCGAAATGATCGCCACCCAGATGGCGGCCATCAGCAGCAGCAGCGCCAGCACGGCGAAAATCAACCCGACCGTGATCTGCCACTGCGAGCGGTCGCCTTCCAGTTGGCGGTAGAGGCTGACCGCACCTTCGTTGTTGCGGATTGCGGTGAGCACGCCGTCATCGATCACCCGGCCGGCATAGAGATAGATGCCCTCCTGCGAATCGATCGCCACCAGCGCGCGGATACGGTCGCCGCTCGGCGAGTGCAGCATGACCATCTCGCCGCTGTCGGCGCGCACCAGGGCGTCTTCCGGCAGGTCGAGGTCGAATTCCATCATCAGGGTGAAACCGCCGCTGGCGAGGATCTGCCGGCGCCGGTCGATCACCACCGCCTCCGACAAATCGCGCAAATCGACCTGCCGGTCGAGGAATGCGTCCAGGCGGGAAAGATCGAGGAAGCCACCCCAGTCCTGATCGCGGATCTCGTTGGCGATCGACAGCGTATCGTTGGCGACGCGCTGCTGATGCTCCTGCAGGTAGGATTGCGTGACGTTGAATGAGCTTTCCACCGCCGACTTGATCTTGTCGCCGAACCAGATGTCGAGGCCGTAATTCAGAAAGGTGGTGGAGAACACCGACACCGTGATGGCGGGAATGAGGGCAATCAGGCCAAACAGCAGCACCAGCCTGGAATGCAGCTTCGCGCCAACCATGCCGCGGCGGCGCTCGACCCACAGCACGACAAAGCGCCGCGCGATCATGGTGCCGAGCGAAAACACGATGATGAAGTCGGACAGCAGCAGCCAGGTGATGGCGCGCGCCGGGTTCTGCGTCTGCCAGACGTCGGTCAGGACCAGATAGGTCAGCAGGCCACAGGCGGCGCCCAACGCCAGGAAGATCATGGCGATGCGGCGTTCCATGTTGATCCGGCGCGACCAGTTGAAGATGCGCCGGCTCAGGCTGGACTTCCTGTTGGTGATGGCGACTTCGGTCATTCCGCCGTTCCGGGACGCCTCGCACGGATATCGAGCTCGCGCAATTTCTTGCGCAGCGTGTTGCGGTTGAGCCCGAGCAGCTCCGCCGCCTTGATCTGGTTGCCGCGGGTCGCCTCGAGGCAGATGGTGAGCAGCGGCCGCTCCATCTCCTGCAGGATTCGATCATAGAGACCGTTGGCGGGCAACCGCCCCTGGTGCGCCGCGAAATAGGCGCGCAGGTGCCGATCGACCGATTGGCTCAGGGTCTCGTCGGCGTGGCGCCCACCACCCTTGCCGTCGCGCCCGGCGGCACCGGCAGCCAGCGACTCCGCCACCATGCGCGCGTCGATCACGGTTTCGCTGTACAGCACCGCGATGCGGCGCATCAGGTTCTCGAGCTCGCGTACATTGCCCGGCCAGTCGTAGCGCTGCAACTCCTCGATCGCGGCGGTCGACAGGGTCTTGGACGCGAGGCCATCCAACGCCGCCTTGGTGAGGAAATGGCGCGCCAGGTCGGCGACGTCGCCGCGCCGCTCGCGCAGCGCCGGCAAGTGGATCGGCACCACGTTGAGGCGATAGAACAAGTCCTCGCGGAACCGCCCCTGCACGATCAGCTGGCGCAGGTCGCGGTGGGTGGCAGCGATGATGCGCACATCGGCCTTCTGCGCGGTGCGGCCACCGACGCTGGTGAACTCCCCGGTCTGCAGCACGCGCAAGAGGCGGGTCTGAGCCTCCATCGGCATGTCGCCGATCTCGTCGAGGAACAGGGTGCCGCCCTGGGCCAGCTCGAACTTGCCGATGCCGCGCGCGATGGCGCCGGTGAAGGCGCCCTTTTCGTGGCCGAACAGCTCGCTCTCGATCAGCTCGCGCGGGATGGCGGCCATGTTGATGGCGACGAACGGCTTATCCTTGCGTCGGCCAAAATCGTGCAAGGCGCGCGCGACCAACTCCTTGCCGGTGCCGGATTCGCCATGAACGAGGGCCGTCATGTCAGTGTTGACCAGGCGCCCGATGACCCGGAATACCTCCTGCATCGCCGGCGAGCGGCCGACGATCGGCAGCGCCTCGTCGGCATTCGCCGTGGCGGGCTGCGCCTCCGGCTGGGTCTTGGTCAGCGCGCGGTCGACCGCGGCCACCAGCACGTTGAGGTCGAACGGCTTCGGCAGATATTCGAACGCGCCGCGTTCGTTGGCGCGGATCGCCGTCAGGATGGTGTTCTGCGCGCTCATCACGATGATCGGCAGGTCAGGCCGGCGCTCCTTGATGCGCGGCACCAGGTCGAGGCCGTTGCCGTCCGGCATCAGCACGTCGGTCACCACCAGGTCACCCTCGCCCGCGTCCACCCACTGCCACAGCGTGCGGGCGTCCGAAGCCGCGCGCACGGCATGGCCGCGCTGGGCCAGGGCTTGGCTCACCACCAGGCGGATGGAACGATCGTCGTCGGCGACCAGGATGGTTGCGCTCATGACCCGCCTTCGTTTGTCTGTGTGTCGGAGATCGGCAGCAGCACGGTGAAGCGCGTCGCACCGGGCTTGCTCTGGAACTCGATTACGCCGTCATGGGCGCGCACCAGCTTGGCGACCAGCGGCAGGCCGAGGCCGCGTCCGCCCGGCTTACTGGTGACGAAGGGGTCGAACAGGTTGCCGAGCAGCGCTTCCGGCACGCCCGGTCCGTTATCCGAGATGGTGACCGCGATGCGCCGCGGCTGGCGGTGCGCTTTGTTGCGCTCGCCGATGCGGAAACCCGCCTGGTAGGATGTCGTCACCACGATCTCACCGCTGTCGCACGCCTCGGCGGCATTCTTCACTAGATTGAGGAATATCTGGATCAACAGATCGCGATTGCCGCGCAGCGGCGGCAGCGACGGATCGTAATACTCGCGCAGCGTCGCGTTGTGCGCGAACGAGACCCGCGCCAGCTTGCAGACGTGATCGAGCGCCTCGTGCACGTTGACGATGGAGAGCACCGGCGCGCGGTCATCGGCGAAGATCTCGACGCCGTTCACCAGCCCGACGATGCGGTCCGATTCCTCACGGATCAGCGCGGCGAGCGCCGCGTCGGCCGGCGATAGCTTGGTTTCCAGCAGCTGCGCGGCGCCGCGGATGCCGGCGAGCGGGTTCTTGATCTCGTGGGCCAGCATGCCGGCCATCGAGCGCACCGATTGCGCCGCCTCCGCCGCGGCGCCTTGGCGCGCCATGCGATATTCCAAGCTGCGGTCGCGCATCGAGATCACGACGGAGCTGTTGGGATCATCGAGCGGCGCAACCTCGACCGACACATGCTCGAGGCGCAAACGCGGTCCGTCGATCTGCATTTCCGCGTCGCTCACGGCGGAGCGGCTGAGCCGACACTGCTCGATCAAGCTGAACAGCGGGCAGTCCTCCGGAATGACCTCGGACAGGCGTCGACCCAACAAATTCTTGCGGCCAACTTGGATCAGGTCTTCAGCCGCAGCATTGAGCAGACGGGTGACGCCGTCGCGATCCACCACGATGATGGCAGCCGGCATCGCCTCGATCAGCATGTTGGGGAGGACCAGGGTCTCCCACAGCTCGGACTCCGCTGCCTTGTCCGCCGGTCGCAGGGGAATGGCGGCGCCGGTCATGGTCAGGCCGCCATCTGGTCGATCTGCGGCTGGTAGAAGTCGCGCACCAGCGCCATCACCGCGTTGGGCTCGTCGATCTGCATGACCTTGGTGCGGAACTCGGCCGAGCCGGGCAGGCCCTTCGAATACCAGCCGAGATGCTTGCGCGCGATCCTGAGGCCCGCCTCGACGCCGTAATGGCTGAGCATCGCCTGGTAATGCTCCATCACGGTGTGGAGCTGATCCTTGAGCGAGGGGTTGGGCAACCGTTCGCCGTTGCGCAGATAGGCGATGACCTGCTTCAGGAACCACGGCTTGCCATAGGCGCCGCGCCCGACCATCACGCCGTCGGCGCCCGACTGGTCGAGGGCGGTGCGGGCATCCTCCAGGCTGACGATGTCGCCGTTCACGACCACCGGGATACCGACCGCCTCCTTGACGCGGCGGATGAACTGCCAGTCGGCAGCGCCGTTGTAGAACTGGCAGCGGGTGCGGCCGTGCACGGTCAGCATCCTGATGCCGCTCTCTTCCGCGATCTTGGCGAGGCGCGGGGCGTTCTGGTTGGCGTCGTCCCAGCCCTTGCGCATCTTCAGCGTGACCGGGAGCTTCACAGCCTTGACCGTCGCTTCCAGGATCCTGGCGGCCTTGACCTCGTCACGCATCAGGGCGGAGCCGGCCTCGCCGTTGACCACCTTCTTCACCGGGCAGCCGAAATTGATGTCGATGATGGCGGCGCCGCGGTCCTCGTTGAGCCTGGCAGCCTCGGCCATCACCTGGGGCTCGCAGCCGGCCAGCTGGACCGCCATCGGCGCTTCCTCGGGCACGTTCTCGGCCATGCGCAGCGATTGCTGGTTCTGCCGGATCATGGCTTCGCTCGCGATCATCTCGGAGACCACCAGCCCAGCCCCGCTGCGCTTCACCAAGCGGCGGAACGGCAGGTCGGTGACACCGGACATCGGCGCCAGGATCACCGGCTCGTCGAGTTTGACCGGGCCAATCTGGATGCTCACTTTTTCATCACTCTTCTGTCGTGCCCAAAATCTGAGCAGAGTTATAGGGCGGCGAGTCGATGCTGCAAAGCAAAAAAACTCGCCCCCGTGGGCGAATGCCGACCTTCGTCGGCGGGACCAATGGCTAACCCTGCCCGATGAGGATTTCCCGGACGAACTTGACCCCCGGATAAGCCAGGGTCAGCAGCAAGTACCCGGTCAGCAGCCAACGAGCTGCCCGCCGCCCGCGCAGGCCGGTCCGATGATGCAGGATGAGAAGAACAAGAACGACCCCGAAGCCCAGGAAGGACAACAGGATTTTGTGGTTGAATTCGAACGCGCGGCCGATCGCCAGGAATTCGTTGGCGGCGCCGGTCGCGAGCGCCAGCAGCAGCAGGATCGCCGCCAGCTTCAGCAGCGCATTCTGCAGCGCTTCGGTCTCCGCCAGGGGTGGCAGCACACGGGTCGACCAGCCGTCCGCCCGCGCCTTGAAGGCCCGCTCCTCCAGCAGGACGCCGCAAGCGGCCAGCGCGGCGAGGGTCAGGGCGGCATAGGCCGCGATGGCGAGCAGGACGTGCCCGGCGAACCAAGCGCCGGGCGCGGCCGCCAGGGGCGGCTCCGTTTGGAAAATGGAAGCAATCCAGCTGAGGACAATCAGCAGGATCGCGTAGGGTCCGACCAAGGCGGCCAGGCGCAGGGCGACCGCATTCAGGACCACCGCAGCGGCAAACACGACCAGCATGGCGGCAGCCGTGACATCGAGGCTCGCCGCCAGTCCGGCGCGCCAGCCCGATTGCAATTCGGCGATTGCCGGCAGCGAGCCGCCGACCAGGGCGGTGGCCAGCAGCAGCCAGCCAAGCGCATTGCGCTCCAGCCTGCCCTTGCCGGCGAGGATCGAGATCGGAATAAGGGCGAAGACGGCCGCGATCGCGGCAATCGGAAAGGTCGACATGGCGCGCATTATCGTTAAACTGCCGGGCCTTGGCAAACGCGCCTCATACCTTTCTGGAAATGCCTTCACCTCGCACGTTCGTTCTTGTCGTCGCCGCCGGCAGCGGTCAGCGCTTTGGCGGCGACCTCCCGAAGCAGTACCAAACGCTCGCCGGCAAGCCGATGCTCCGGCACAGCCTCGAGACCTTCGCCGCGCATCCCGGCATCGCCGGGATCGTGGTGGCGATCCATCCGGCGCAGCGCGATCTCTACGACGCAGCCGCGGCCGGCATCGCCAAGCTGTTGCCGCCGGTCGACGGCGGCGCGACGCGGCAAGGCTCGGTGCTGAACGGCCTGGAGCGCCTGGCGGCGGAGCGGCCGGACTACGTGCTGATCCACGACGCGGCGCGGCCGTTGATCGACCCGGGGACAATCAGCCGCACCATTGAATCGCTCGCTGCTCACCCTGCCATCCTCGTCGCGGTGCCGGTGGTCGACACCATCAAGCGCGGCGCCGGCGAGCGGGTCGGCGATACCGTCGACCGGCGCGACCTGTGGCGCGCCCAGACGCCGCAGGCATTCCATTTCCAGGCTATCCTGGAGGCGCATCGCAAGGTCGCGGGCGGCGAGCTAACGGACGACGCGGCGGTCGCGGAAGCGGCTGGCATCCCCGTCACCTTCGTGATGGGCTCGGAGCGCAACTTCAAGGTCACGACGCAGGACGACATGGAACGGGCGGAACGGATGATCGGCACACAGATGGAATTCCGCACCGGCAATGGGTTCGATGTACACAAGCTGATCCCCGGCGACGGCATCACCATGTGCGGCATCCGCATCCCCTGCGACATGGCGCTGGAAGGGCATTCGGACGCCGATGTCGGCCTGCACGCCATCACCGACGCAGTGCTGGGCGCGATCGGCGCCAAGGATATCGGCGCGCATTTCCCGCCGAGCGATCCGAAGTGGCGCGGCGCCGAATCCTGGAAGTTTTTGGACCACGCCGCCAAGCTGGTGGCGGAACGCGGCGGCCGCGTCGCGCATTGCGACGTCACCATCATTTGCGAACGTCCCAAGGTCGGTCCGCACCGCGATGCCATGATCAAGCGTGTCGCTGAAATCTTGAAAATCTCCGCCGACCGAGTCAGCGTAAAGGCGACGACCACGGAAAAGCTCGGCTTCACCGGCCGGGGCGAAGGCATCGCAGCGCAGGCCACGGCGACGGTGGCGTTGCCGAGTAACGACAGCTAGCGAGCACTAAACTTTCCTCCCCCGAGCCGGGGGAGGATCAAGGTGGGGCGCTGGTTCGGCTCGGCGCAGTCTTCGGTGGAGAGAACAACCCCCACCCCGACCCTCCCCCAACTTGGGGGAGGGAGCTCTTGTGAATGATGATGGCTATGGACGCCGCACAACTCCTCGACCTCTACCGCGCCAGGCGACTGCGCATTGCGACTGCGGAATCCTGCACCGGCGGGATGATCGCAGCGGCGATCACGGACATCGCGGGATCATCGGATGTGTTCGACCGCGGCTTCGTCACCTATTCCAACGAGGCCAAGACCGAGTTGATCGGCGTGTCGGCCGAGCTCATCGCCCATCACGGCGCGGTCAGCGTGCATGTGGCGCGCGAGATGGCGGCGGGCGCGCTCAAGCATTCCAAGGCGGACGTGGCGGTGGCGGTGACCGGCGTCGCCGGGCCGGGTGGTGGCTCGGACGCCAAGCCGGTCGGCCTGGTCTATCTCGCGGTTGCGCGGCGCGGATCCGATCCCGCGATCGAGCGTCACCAGTTCCATGGCGATCGCGCCGCGGTGCGCCAGGCAACCGTCGAGCGCGCGCTGGAGATGCTGGCCGAGGCGATTTCGTGACGCGCATCCTTGGCGTCGATTTCAGCGGCGCCAGTGATGCGGGGCGCAAGATCTGGGTGGCAGAGGGCCGGCTCGACGGCAACGGCGCGCTGGAACTGCTCACCTGTGTCGCCGCCATTGACCTGCCGGGCAGCGGCAAGACACCCGCCGAAGCCGTCCCTGCTCTCGCGCGCCACATCGCAGGTCTCGGTGTCGCGCACGTTGGCTGCGATTTTCCGTTCAGCCTGCCGCGCGATCTGGTCGGCGCGAAGAACTGGCGCAGCTTCGCCATGCGCTATGCGGCAGAGTTCGCCGATGCCGATACCTTCCGCAGCCTGATGCGCACCCGGCACAATGCCGCCGAGCACAAGCGCGTGACCGACCGGATCGCCAAGACCCCGTTCAACTCCTACAACCTGCGCCTCTATCGCCAGACCTGGTGGGGCATATCCGGCGTGCTGCGGCCCTTGATCGCGAAACGCGCCGCCAGCGTGCGGCCGCAACAGAAGCTGCTTCCGGGCAAGCCGACCCTGATCGAGGTCTGCGCCGCCTGCACTTTGAAATCGATCAAGCTCTACCCGCCCTACAAGGGAAAGGAGACCGCGCACCGGAAGGCGCGGCAGCGAATCCTGGATGGGCTCATCCAGCGCGGTGCGCTCGCCGCGCCGGCGCGGCCGATGCACCGCATGCTGCTCGACAACGAAGGCGGCGATGCGCTCGATGCCGTCATCGGCGCCGTCGCGACGGCGCGCGCCGACCTGGCCAAAGCGCCGGACGCGTTCCAGCGGCTGGAAGGCCGGGTCTACTACGAGATCGGTGTGTAGAGCTGGTGGGCGCGGGCTTCGAACGCCGCCACCATGCGGCGCACCGCTTCGTGGAACAGCACGCCGATCAGCTTCTGCAGCAGGACCGAGCTGAACTCGAACTCCAGGTGGAAGTCGATCTGGCAATGTCCGTTCTGGGTCGCCGAGAAGGTCCAGTGGTTCTTGAGAGTCTTGAACGGACCTTGCAGGTAGTCGACGTCGATGCGCAGGCTGGGCCGGTCGAGCGTGACGCGGCTGGTGAATTTCTCGCGCACCATTTTGAAGCCGATCATCAGGTCGGCAATCATGGTCTCGCCGGTCGAGGTCTTCTGCCGATCGCGGATGCGCGCCCCGGTGCACCAGGGCAGGAACTCGGGATACTTCGCGACGTCACCGACCAGTTCGAAAATCTCGTCCGGCTTGAAGGGCAGGATCTTTTGTTCTGTGTGGACCTTCATTCCGCAACGGCGCCCGCCTTCGATTGGGCCTCGCGTGCCGCCCGCAGCCGCGCGAAATCGTCGCCGGCATGGTGCGAGGAGCGGGTCAGCGGCGAGGCCGCGACCAGCAGGAAGCCCTTGCCCATCGCCTGGCGCTTGAACATCTCGAACTCCGCCGGCGGGACAAAGCGCTCGACGGCATGATGCTTCTTGGTCGGCTGCAGGTATTGGCCGATCGTCAGGAAATCGACGTCGGCGGCGCGCAGGTCGTCCATCACCTGGAAGACCTCGTTGTTGTCCTCGCCCAGGCCGACCATCATGCCCGACTTGGTGAACATCAGCGGGTCAATCTCCTTCACGTGCTGCAGCAGGCGCAGCGAGGTGAAGTAGCGCGCGCCCGGCCGCACCGAGCGATAGAGCCGCGGCGCGGTTTCGAGATTGTGGTTGAAGACGTCGGGCCGTGCCTCGACCACCTTGGCGATGGCGCCCGGCTTGTTGAGGAAGTCCGGCGTCAGCACCTCGATGGTGGTGCCCGGCGAGACCGCGCGGATGCGGCGGATCACCTCAGCGAAATGCCCCGCGCCGCCATCATCGAGATCGTCGCGGTCCACCGAGGTGACGACGACGTGCTTCAAGCCGAGCTGCGCGCAGGCCTCGGCCACGTGATCGGGCTCATGCGGATCGAGCTGGTCGGGCCGCCCGGTCGCGACGTTGCAGAACGCGCAGCCGCGGGTGCAGACGGACCCCAGGATCATGAAGGTCGCGTGCTTCTGCTGCCAGCACTCGCCGATGTTCGGGCAGGCTGCCTCTTCGCACACGGTATGCAGGTTGTATTTGCGCACCAGCGCCTTGGTCTCGGCATATTCGGTGCTGGTCGGCGCCTTGACCCGAATCCAGTCCGGCTTGCGCTGCACCGGATTGTCCGGGCGGTGCGCCTTCTCGGGGTGGCGAAGAGTTCTGACGTCGCTCACATCACTGTTCCATCAAAAGATCTTGGACTCGAGCCGTTCCACCTTCTCTTCGATCGGCCACCGGGAAAAAGGCGAAGACGAAGAGCATGATGAAATTGACCACCGGCACGAACATCCAAAGCACATGCCATC
>DATEOK010000322.1:0-10950 GCA_035274225.1 Dongiaceae bacterium | reverse complement strand
AGAACCTGCCCGGGATCCAGAAGATCGGCGCGCATATCGCCGAGGACAAGGCGCGCATCGACTTCGAATGGCCGGAGAACATCTCCAGGCTGTTCCCGATGATGCAGGAAAAGGCTGGCGCGCTGGTCGCCGCCGACCACGCCATCGTCAGCGCCTTCAGCGATGAAGCGAACCAGCGCCGCTACTGGGAGATCGCCGGGTTTGCCCGCGTCCCCTGCGGCGGCACGCACTTGAAGCGCACCGGCGAAATCGGCGCCCTCACGTTGAAGCGGGTGAATATCGGCAAGGGAAAAGAGCGGATCGAGATTCGAGTGAGTGACGCCTTCCCACAAATCAATCCCCTTCCCCCCTTGCGGGGGAAGGATGCGAAGCCTTAGCGAACGGAGTGAGCTTAGGCGCAGCTGGATGAGGGGTAGCGCAGCGATAGCTGCGCGCGCTCGAAGAGCGCCATTCGTTCATCGCCAAACAATTAGCGCTCGCGCGCTGTGCGCCTATCGGCGCAGCCCCCTCACCCGGCTTCGCCTAAGCTTGGCTACGCCTCGCTAAGGCTACGCATCCCTCTCCCGCGAGGGGAGAGGGGAGTCTTGTTGAGTAAGATGAGGAGATCCCTACTCCGCCTTGAACGCCTTGTACACCGCCCACGCCGTCGCCAGGTCCTCGTGCCCGCCGCCGCCAGACTTGAACCAGGTGATCTGGTCGCTGGCACTGCGCTTTGGCCTTTCGCCGCGCGCGACCTCTCCCATGTCGATCACCGAAGCGGGGTTCAGCAGGCCGGCGGCGATCGGCTGGGTCAGGTCGCCGGCCACCTCGACGGTGGTGAAGCGCGCATCGACATAGTGGCGCGATGCGGCCTTGATGCAATCGTCGTCGGCCTCGCGCATGTCCGGCCGGTAGCCGCCGACCAAGTCGAGGTGCGCGCCGAGGCGCAGCCACGCGCCCTTGACCAACGGCTCAGTGGTCATGGTCGCGGTCGACACAATGTCGGCAAAGGACACGGCATTATGGAGATCGTCGGCGGCGACGATGGCGACCTTCGGCAGCCGCGGCGAGAGCGCAGCGATCGCGCGCTCCAGCGCCGGGCGGCTGCGGTTCCACCACAGCACCCGCTTGATCGGGCGCACGCTGCAATGCGCTTCGATCAGATGCGGCGCCAGCGCGCCGGCGCCCACCATGCACAGCGTTTCGGCATCCGTGCGCGCCAGCCAGTCGGCGGCAGCGGCGGAGTTGGCCGCGGTCTTGCGCAGGGTGAGCATCGCGCCGTCCATGCCGCACAAGGTCTCGCCGGTCTCGCCGTCGAACAGCAGGTAGGCGCCCTGCACGCTGGCGAGATTCTTCGCGGCGTTTCCGGGAAACACATTGGCGAGCTTGATGCCGAAGCAGGTGCCGTACTGCCAGGCTGGCAGCATCAGCCAGTCGTTCTGCGCGCCGCCCGGCAGGTTCTGGCTCAGCAGCATGCGCTCGACCCGGTCGGTGCCGCGCAGGTTCATTTCCTGGATGGCCGGCACCAGCCGGCGGAAGTCGCCATGATGCTCCACCGCCTCGGCGTCGAGCCAGAGCATCACACCTCCATGCCGGCGCGCCGCCCATCATAGAGCGCGGCCGCGGCGTGGCGCGCGGCGATGCAGTCGCCGACCGTCGTCGCCTTCACGCCCCTCGCCTCCAGCTCGCGCGCGATCGAATCGTTCGAGACGTTGGTGAGCGAGGTGACAATATCGTCGACCTCGATGACGGTCTCGCTGTTGTCGAGCAGGTTCACCACCGTTGCCTTGCCGTCCTTGAAATCGGCGAGCGCGGATTCCACCAGGAACTTGGCGCCGAGCTTGGCAAGACGCATGCGCACCGGCCCATCGATCGCGGTGCGGATCAATTCCTTCCCCACCTGCGGATCGGGCGTGACGATGGTGACCTGATGGCCGGCTTCCGCGAGATGCCAGGCCGTGCCGACGCCCTTGTAGTTGCCGCCTTCGTCCAGTACCAGAACGCGCTTACCGAGCCTTGCCTCGCGCGCCATCACCGCTTCCGCCGGCCAGACATGCGGGCCACGCAGCGCCGCATCGGCCGCGGTCTGCGGCCAGAAGCGCTGAGTCGGCGCTTCGGTCGGCGAGGAGCCGGTCGCCAGGATCACCGTGTCGTACCCCATGGCCGCGATCTCGTCTGTGTCGAGATAGGTGTTGCGTCTGACCTCGACCTGCAGACGCTGCAGTTGCCCCTCCAGCCAGTCGAGGAAATCGGTGATCTGCGCACGACGCGGCTGCAATCCGGCGAGACGGAATTGTCCGCCCAGCTTGTCCGATGCTTCCGCCAGCGTGACGCGATGGCCGCGCTCCGCCGCCACCCGCGCCGCCTCGAGCCCCGCCGGTCCTCCGCCCACCACCAGTACCCGCTTCGGCTGGTCGCTCGGCGTGAAGCGGTCACCGCCCCATTGGAATTCGCGGCCGGCGCTCGGATTGATCAGGCACGAGATGTGATAGTCGCGCGAGCGCCGGCCCCAGCACATCTGGTTGCAGGACAAACACGGACGGATGTCGGTCGCGCGCCCCGCCTTCGCCTTGTTGACCCAGTGCGGATCGGCGATCTGGCCGCGCACGATCGAGATCATGTCGGCGCCGCCGGATTTCAGGATGTAGTCGGCATTGTCCGGCGTGCGGATGTGGCTCTCCGCCTGGACGCGCAGGTTCTGCGTCACCTGCTTCAGCGCCGCCGCATAGGGCGCGCCGAGCTTGTCCTCGTAGATCGCCGGCGGGATGATCTTGGTGAAATCGAAATAGCTGCCGGTGCCGCAGGTGACATAGTCGCACAGCTGATGCTTGTCGAGCCACGCGACCACTTCCTGCAGGCTCTCGACCGATTGCACGTCGGGCCGCGCCGGGTCGATGCTGACCGCCATGCCGATCACGAAGTCCTCGCCGCAGGCCTTGCGGATGGCGGCAAGCACTTCGTCGGAGAAACGCATGCGGTTCTCGAAGCTGCCACCGTATTTGTCCTCGCGCAGGTTGGTGACCGGCGACCAGAACTGCTCGATCAGGGCGTTATACGCCGCCATCAGCTCGCAGCCGTCGTAGCCGCTGGCCTTGGCCCGCGCGGCGCAGCGCGCGAAGGAGGCAACGATCTCCGCGATCTCGCCGTGCGTCATGGCATGGCTGCCGTCGGAATCGTGCATCGACGGCAATCCGGACGGCGACCAGTTGTAACTGAGCGAGTTGTCCCAGTCGCCATGCGCGCCGACGTGATAGAGCTGCTGGATGATATGCGCGCCTTCCTGATGCACCGCGTCGGTGATGCGGCGGAAGTGCGGGATCACGGCATCGTCGTCGGCGCGGAAGTTGCCGCGCGTCAGCACCGCGGTCCGGTGGATCGGGATCGGCTCCACCACGACCATCGCGGCCCCGCCCATCGCGCGCTCGCGGTAGTAGCCGAGATGCCGCTCGCCGGGCAGCCCGTCGACGCTCATGTTGGCGGTGTGCGCGCCGAACACGATGCGGTTGCGCAGCGTAAGGTGCCTGAGTTGCAGCGGTTGAAAAATCGCCGGATGATCCATCGCTTCCTTCTCCCAGAGAGGAGGCGATGGTAGCGCCCTCAGGCGCGCAGCGTTAGCCCGCTAACGACGGGCGACGGTTTCGAGAGCGGCGCGCGCGAAGCGGTTGACGCGGGCGACCGGCAGGTCGTTGGCCTTGTAATGCGGCGCGACCGCGCAGATCAGCATGTCGACCTTGCGGCCGTCGCTCGCCAGCGGACACATCACGGTGCCGAAAGTCAGCACGGTGCCGTTGGCGGGATAGAAGGTGCGCTCGGCATAGATCGGGCGGCCGGTGGCGATGGCCTGCGCCGCCGCGTCATGCTCCCCCGCGCCGAGATCCAGCATCTCGCCGGTCGCGTCGTGCCCCATGATCTCCACATGGAAGCCGCCCATCACGCGGTAGTGCAGCCGGCCCAGCCGGCCCATCACGTCGCGGCGCACCTCGATCAGGCTGACCGCAGGCAGCACCGCCGCCAGGTCGACCGGGTCGATGTCAGCGCGTGCCGGCAGAGCGCCGCGGGCCGCGGCCTTGTCTTGCCAATAGGCGAAGACCTGCTGCAGCAAGACATCGGCAATCTGGGCATTATGCTCGATGATGGTCGACTTCATGGCTGTTTATTCCTAGACGGAATTAACCCTTAACAGCCAATATGGTGAAGGCGGAACGGGGCCGCAGTGTGGCGGATCACACCTGGTTTCGGGCAAAAACGAGACAGGCCGCCCTATCGGGGCTGAAATCCCGCTCGATCCACCAGTTTTCCGCCCGTTCCAACAGTTCTCCGACCTGGGGACCTTCCGGTATCCCCATCTTCACAATGTCGGCACCTTTAAGTGGAAAGCGCGGCCGCGGCCAGCTCTCGACAATCGCGAGGGCGGCGCTGCCCGCCGCGCCGTCGATCCGGTCCAGCCAGTCCAGCAGTAGCCGATCCCGCGCGCCGTCATTGCCCCAGGCGTAGATCTGCCGCCGCACCGCCTGCGGCGAGGTCGCGTCGAACGGATCACGGGTCGCGTCGAGCGCGATGATGCGGTCGCCCTCCGCGCGCGACAGCTTCAGCGTCTCCGCCACCTCGGGCCCGCAGCCAGTCATAGTGAGCGCTGCCAGCCGGCGGATGGCATCCGGCGCCAGCTTGTGGCGCTGCTCCAGCTCGGCCACCCAGCGCAGGCGATCCAGCGACGTGGCCCACGGCAGATAGTGCTGCACGATGCCGAGGCCGAGCATCTCGCCCCACACATCCGGCCCGCGCCGCGCCGTCAGCAGGCGCAATGTCTCCTGCCGCAGCCGTTCACCGGACAGCGTCTTCAACTGCGGAGCAAGCTCCTTGGCCGCCGCGACCGCATCGTCGTCAAGCGCGCCGCGCGCATAGTCGGCGTGGAAGCGGAAGAAGCGCAGCAGCCGCAGATAGTCTTCGACGATGCGCTGCCTGGGATCGCCGACGAAACGCACGCGGCCGGCTGCGAGATCGTCGAGCCCACCGAAATAGTCGTGCACCTTGCCGGTGGCGTCCGCCGACAGTGCGTTCATCGTGAGATCGCGGCGCGCGGCATCGGCCTGCCAGTCGTCGGTGAATTCGACCTTGGCATGGCGCCCGTCGGTCTCAACGTCGCGGCGCAGCGTCGTCACCTCGACGCCGGTCTTGTCGGCGACCGCGGTGACGGTGCCGTGGTCGATGCCGGTCGGCACTGCCTTCAAGTTCGCCTTGTGCAGCAACTCGGTCACTCGCTGCGGCGACAGCGGTGTCGCGATGTCGATGTCGCGGATCGTGCGCCCCACCAGCGCGTCACGCACGCAGCCGCCGACGAAGCGCGCCGCATCCCCCTCGGCGGTCAGCGCGCGCATCACTTCGGCCGCAGGACCCTCGCTCATCCAGGGCTGCGGCAGACGCTGCAGATCAGGCTTCATCCAGATGCCCCAGCACTTCGATCAGGTTGTTGAGCATGCCCGCGGTGGCGCCCCAGATATAATAGTCGTTCCACGGATAGGCGTAGAAGAATCGCTCCTTGCCCTGGTAGACACGGCTTTCCAGCGTGCGGCTTGCCTTGGCGCGGAAGAACCGGAGCGGCACCTCGAACACCTCCGCCACCTCGAACGGATCGGGACGATACAGCTCCGGCGGCTTCACGAAGCCGACGCATGGCGTGACCTCGAAGCCGGTGCGCGTCACATAGGTGTCGAGACGGCCGATCATCTCGACATTGGCGACCGGCAGGCCGACCTCCTCCTCCGCCTCGCGCAACGCCGCCGCGACCGCATCGGCGTCCGTTGCGTCGACGCGCCCGCCGGGGAAGCTGATCTGCCCGGCATGATCGGTGAGATGCGGCGTGCGCTTGGTGAAGAGGATACCGATGCCGTCCGGCCGCTCGACCAATCCCACCAGCACCGCGGCGGGGATGAGCGTGCGCGTCGGCAGCATACCGGGGTTGAGGTCATGGTCGCCGCGCCGCGCCGGCGCGCTCGTCATCGGCAATGCCACCACGCTGTCGCCGATCAGCGTGCTTCCGGGCGCGCTGCGGCGGCCTGGCGCCGGCGCCAGGGCAAAGCGCTGGCTGATGAGAGTCCGTTCCATCAGTGCGTCTTCTCGCTGCGCGCCGCGGATTCGAAATCCTGCAAATGGCCAAGGGCGAAGAACTGCCCGCGGCTCCACACACCAAGCTGCTCGACGCCCTCGATATTGCGGACCTCGCCCAGGTCCACCAGATGATAGAAGACCGGGCGCAGGATCAATGCCTCGAGGCCGGGACGGACCAGCACGTACGGCCGCGGCTCGCCGCCCGGCTGGTTGGTCTGGTTGCGACGATGCGCGACGCGGACGGGGTGATCGCAGTCGGCGATCACACTTTCGTCAAGATTGGTCCTGAAAGTCAGCGCCTGGTCGCGGCCAGTACCGTTTGCGGTAACTTCGACCGCAGTGAAAGGGGCGTCGTCGACCGCGATGCGCCCGCGCTCGGCCGGGGTGACCAGCCAGTATTCGCCGTCGCTTTCGCGACGCAGCACGGTGGAGAACAGCTTTACCAGAGGTTTCCGGTTGATGGGGGTCCCGCGATAAAACCAAGTCCCATCCGGGGCGATTCGCATGTCAAAATCGCCGCATGTGGGCAGATCCGAGAACTTGGGGCCGGACTCTGGGTTGGACATGATTGTGGTTAACAGTTTACGCTTTAATCATCTTACGTGCGCTATAATGAAAGGCATAGGTGGCCATGACGGAAGGACAGATTTCCATGTCTTCACAAGGGCCTGCAGCGCAAATCGGGGCTTCGAGCGGGGCTGATCTCGCCGGCCTGATCGAAGGCTATAGCCAGCGCGTCGACCTGGTTCGCCGGCAGCTCGGCCAAGTTATCTTCGGCCAGGAGCAGACGGTCGAGCAGGCGCTGATCTCCATCCTCTCCGGCGGCCACGTCCTCTTGATCGGTGTTCCCGGCCTCGCCAAGACCAAGCTGGTCGACTCACTGGGCCAGGTGCTGGGCGTCGATTCCCAGCGCGTGCAATGCACGCCCGACCTGATGCCGTCCGACATCGTCGGCTCCGAAGTGCTCGAAGAGAGCGAGTCCGGCCGGCGCAGCTTCCGCTTCATCAAGGGCCCGGTGTTCTGCCAATTGCTGATGGCGGATGAAATCAACCGCGCCAGCCCGCGCACCCAGTCGGCGCTGCTGCAGGCGATGCAGGAGCGCAAGGTCTCGGTTGCCGGCCACACCTACAATCTCCCCGAGCCGTTCCACGTGCTCGCCACGCAAAACCCTCTGGAGCAGGAAGGCACCTATCCCCTGCCCGAAGCGCAGCTCGACCGCTTCCTGCTGCAGATCGATGTCGACTATCCCTCGAACGACGCCGAGCGGCAGATGCTGATCGTCACCACCGGCTCGCACGAGGCGGGCCTCACCAAGGTGCTGTCGCCGGAGGACGTGCTGCAGATCCAGCGCCTGGTCCGCCGGATGCCGGTCGGCGAGAAGGTGGTCGATGCAATTCTCAAGATGGTGCGTGCCGGCCGGCCCGAACTCACCGCCATCAAGGATGTGAAGGACGGGCTGGCCTGGGGCCCCGGCCCGCGCGCCGGCCAGGCGCTGATGCTGGCGACCCGCGCCCGCGCGCTGATCCAGGGCCGCTTCTCGCCCTCGATCGACGACGTGGTGGCGCTGGCCCACCCGGTCCTTAGGCACCGCATCGCATTGACATACGGAGCGCGCGCCGAAGGCGTGACGCCCACGGCGATCATCGATCGCCTGATTGCCGAGATCGGCTAGCAACGAAAGGGATTGCTGGACGCGCATGGCGACGGCGACCTTCGACAAGGCAAGATACCAGGCGGCAGAGATCGCCGAACGCGTGCCACCGCTGTTGCTGGCGGCGCGGCGCATTGCCGCGACCATCGAGCAGGGCGTGCACGGCCGCCGGCGCGTCGGCCGCGGCGAGGCGTTCTGGCAGTTCCGCCAATACTACCCGGGCGATGAATTGCGCCGCCTCGACTGGCGGCAATCGGCCAAGACCGACCGGCTCTATCTGCGCCAGATGGAATGGTCCGCCGCGCAGACCGCCTTCCTGTGGTGCGACCTCTCCGCCTCGATGCGCTTCAACAGCAAGCGCGACCTGCCGGCCAAGCTGGAAGTCGCGCAAGTCCTGACCCTGGCGCTCGCCGGCGCAATGTCGCGTGCAGGCGAGCGCGTCGCATTGCTCGGCTCCGGTGAGCGGCCGAGCGCCGGGCGCTTCGTGCTGGAGTCGATCGCGCACCGCCTCGCCCATCTCGCGACCCAGGCGGACAGCTCGAGCGAGCCCAAATTCTCGATCCCGCCGCCGACTTATCTGCCGACCCACGCCCACGTCGTGCTGGTCAGCGATTTCCTCGCGCCGCCGGAGGAGCTGAGGCGGGCGATCGACCGTTTCGCCGGCACCGCTTGCCGCGGCCACCTGATCCAGGTGCTCGATCCCGCCGAGCTCGACCTGCCCTACATGGGCCGCGTGCGGTTCGAAGGCGTCGAAGGCGAAGGCGATCTGCTGATGAGCCGCGCAGAGAATATCCGCGAGGATTACAAGGCAGAGCTCGCCAACCATTGGAACGCCCTGAAGCAGCTCGCGCAATCGGCGGGCTGGAGCATGACGCGTCACATCACGGATCAATCGGCGGCGAAGTCGCTGCTGGAAGCCTATCAATGGCTGTCGGCCGATCATCGGTCGATGGCGCATCACTAGAGGCCGCATGCTGACACTCGGCAGCCTCACCTTTGCGGCACCCTGGCTCCTCGCGGCGCTGGCGGTGCTGCCGATCTTGTACTGGCTGCTGCGCCTCACCCCGCCCAGCCCGCGCCGCATCGCGTTCCCGCCGATCCGCCTGTTGTTCCTGCTGCGCCCGAAGGAAGAGACGCCGCATCGCACGCCGTGGTGGCTGATCCTGCTGCGCCTGGTCATCGCGGCGCTGGTGATCGCCGGCCTGGCGCAGCCGTTGTGGAACGCGAATTTCGGCTTCCCGCGCGGCGGCGCCGTCATGATCGTGCTGGACGACGGCTGGGCCGCCGCCCATGGCTGGGAGCAGCGCAAGGAAGCCGCCTCCGCCTTGATCGACCGCGCCGAGCGCAACGGCCGCCAGGTCATCCTCGCCACCACCGCGCCGCAAGCCAGCGAGTCCGGCTTCGGCCTCACCGCCATGCCGGCGACGACCGCAGCGACGCAGCTCGCGGCGCTGGAGCCCTCGCCCTGGCCGAACGACCGCGCCGCCGCCGCGGCCCGCTTCGACAAGGCGAACCTGCCGAGCGACCTCAATGTCTTCTGGCTCAGCGACGGACTCGCCAGCCAGAACCCGCAGACCGACAGCGCCTTCAGCGATGCCTTGTCGAAGCATGGCGTGCTCGACGTGATGAGCTTGAAGCTCGACCTGCCGGTCATGCTGCTGCCGCCCGAGCGCGACGCCGACGGATTGTGGGCCCGCGTCGCCCGCGCCCAGATCGGCGTGGTGCAGCCGGTCAGCCTGCGCGCGCTCGATCGCGACGGACGCACTCTCGGCCTCGCGCAGGGCAACTTCCGCCCGAACGACAGCACGGCGCGCATCAAGCTCGATCTGCCGGTCGAACTTGCCAACCGCGCCAGCCGCATCATCCTGGAGAACGGCACCACCGCCGGCGGCGTCACGCTGCTGGACGACGGCGGCGGCCGCAAGCCGATCGGCCTCGTCACCGACAACCCGGCGCTGTCGCGCCAGCCGATGCTGGGCGACATCTATTTCGTCGAGCGCGCGCTGGCGCCCAACCACGAGGTGCGCGCCGACCGCCTGCAGACCTTGCTGAAACAGGAGCTGGCCGTCATCGTTGTCACCGACAACGCCACCTTCGGTGATGGCGACCGCGAGGCCCTGCGCAAGTGGATGGAGCGCGGCGGCATGGTGGTGCGCTTCGCCGGCGAGAAGCTGTCGAGCGAACCGAACGACGATCTGCTGCCGGTACGCATTCGCGCCGGCGACCGCACGTTGGGCGGCGCCTTGTCATGGACCGAGCCGGCGCACCTTGCCGCCTTCCCGAACTCATCGCCGTTCGCCGGCCTCGAGGTGCCGAAGGACGTCGCGATCGAACGCCAGGTGCTGGCGGAGCCGGACATCGACCTCGGCGCCAAGACCTGGGCGCGCCTCAGCGACGGCACGCCGCTGGTGACCGGCGAGCGCGAGGGCAATGGCTTCTCCGTGCTGTTCCATGTCGGCAGCACCGCCGACTGGTCGAACCTGCCGATTTCCGGCCTGTTCGTCGAAATGCTCGACCGGCTGGTGATGACGGCTTCCGGCGTCGTCACCAACGCCGACGAGAACCGGCCGCTGGCGCCGGCAGAGACCTTGAATGCGTTCGGCCAGCTGGTGCCCCCGATCGCCTCCGCGGTCGCGATCGTGGCCAAGGATCTGCCCAACACCAAGGCCGGACCGCAGCATCCGCCGGGCTTCTATGGTCCGGACAACCAGCACCGCGCCCTCAACATCGCGTCGTCTCAGCCGGTGTTCCAGGCATTGGCCGTCCCGGCGCGACAGCTAGCCGCCGACCGCACCCTGGAGCTGGCGCCGTCGCTGTTCCTGGTCGCGTTCCTGCTGCTGATCGCAGACATGCTGATCGCGCTCGCCTTGCGCGGCCTGCTGCGCCGGCGCGGTGCGCTGCCCGCGACTACCGCGGCGGCAGCGGCCATCGCGGTCGCGTTGCTGATGAACCCGCAGCCCTCGGAGGCGCAGCAGATCCCCGAGCAGGACATCCTGGCGGCGACCGAGACCACGCACCTCGCTTTCGTGCGCACCGGCGTGCCGCAGGTCGACGCCACCAGCAAGGCCGGCCTTTATGGCCTGACCCAGACGCTGCTGCGCCGCACCTCGGTCGACGTCGGCGATCCGGTGATGGTGGATGTCGAGGCCGACGAGCTGTCCTTCTATCCGTTCCTCTATTGGCCGGTGACCGCCGGGCAACGCACGCCATCGCCC
>DATEOK010000321.1:0-11103 GCA_035274225.1 Dongiaceae bacterium | reverse complement strand
CGGAGGCAGGAAGGACGCCGGCTCGAGCACGCCCTGGTAGATCAGCAGCCACAGCGGCACCGCGGCCGCCGCGAATGTCGCGGCGAGCAGGAAGAACGGCCGGAAGCCGAGCGCCAGGATCGGCCAGCCGCCGTTGGCGCGTTGCGGCTCGACCAGGTGGATGAAGCTCATTCAGATCGCAGCGGCATGCCGCTGCTCCTCCGGCTCAAGATAGGCGTCAAACAGCGATGCGACGGTGCGTGCGAGCGGCCAATATGCCTCCGCGAGCGAGACCACCGCGCCGTCGACGCGCACGATTCCGTCCTGCTCCAGGTCGCTGAGGCGCGCCAGCTCGTCCATGAAATACTCCGGCCGCACGCCGTGGCGTGCGCCGACCACGCGGAGGTCGACGCGGAAGTCGCACATGATGCGCTCGATCACGTCGCGCCGCAGCCGATCCTCCGCGGTCAGGCGGCGGCCGCGCTGGATCGCGAATGAGCCGGCTTCGATCCGGCGGTGATACTCGCCCACCTGCGTGGTGTTCTGCACATAGGCCTGCGGCAGGGTGCCGACCGCCGAGGCGCCGAAGCCGATCAGGGTTGCGCACTGGTCGCTGGTGTAGCCCTGGAAGTTGCGATGCAAGGTGCCGGCGTCGAGGCACCGCACCAGCCGGTCGTCCGGCTTGGCGAAATGGTCGAGCCCGATGCGCCGATACGTTGCGTCGGTCAGGGATTGCGAGACGGCGCCGAACTGCGCCAGCCGCTGCTGCGGGCTCGGCAGTGCCGCGGTGTCGATCATGCGCTGGTGCTTCTTCATCCACGGCACGTGCGCATAGCCGAACACCGACAGCTGGTCGGGCGCCAGCTGCAGCGCTTGCGCCACCGTCTGCTCGCACGACTCCACGGTCTGGTGGGGCAGGCCGTAGATCAGGTCGAAATTGACCGCCTCGATCCCCATGCTGCGTAGCTTGTCGGTGGCGCTTGCGGTCTGTTCGTAGCTCTGGATGCGGTTGATCGCCTTCTGCACCACCGGGTCGAAGGATTGCACCCCCAGGCTGGCGCGCGTGACGCCGCTGTTGCCGAGCGCGCGGATCATGTCGTCGGTGATGCGCCGCGGGTCGATCTCGACCGCGACCTCCGCGTCCGGCAATACCTCGAAGCAGTCGCGCAACACGGTCATCAGGTCATGGAACGCCTCTGGTGCTATGATGGTCGGCGTACCGCCGCCCCAATGGATGTGGCACACCTTCATGCGCTGCGGCAGCGCGGCGGCCACCATCCGGATCTCCGCCCCGAGCGCCTTGAGATAGGCCTCGATCGGGCTATAGCTCGCGACGATGCGGGTGTGGCAGCCGCAATACCAGCACATGGTTTGGCAGAACGGCACATGCAGATAGAGCGACAGGCTGCCGTCCGGTGGCAAGCCAGTCAGCAGCATCTGATAGTCGGCATCGTCGATGGCATGAATGAAGTGCGGCGCCGTCGGATAGCTGGTGTAGCGCGGCGCCCGCTGGCCTTCGAATCGCGCGATGATGTCGGGGCGGATTGGCTTCATGAAAGTCATGATGGATCCCGTCGAAAGAACGGGGATGCCTCGGGAGGCATCCCCGTTTGTGCTGCTACTCCGCCGGCTTGGTCGCGCGGCTTGCCGGCACGGCCTGCGTCGTGATCGGCCGCCCGCGCCACAGGCGGTAGGCGAACCACGCCAGCGCCGCGCCGCCGGCGCTGAACACAACGTCGCCGGGCACGCGCATCCACACCAGCGTTTCGATGATCGGCTGATGCATGAACTCGGCCGAGCGCGCATACCACAGGCCCTCAGTGACGCTGGCCCAGGCCTGCAGCGCGCCGACCGGCAGCAGCGAGAAGAACACCATGCCGCCAAGGCCGAAGTTGAGCAGCCAGAACGCCGCCTTCAACGCGCGGTCGCTCCACGCCAGCCGCGCGCTCATGCCGCGCAGGCAGAACAGCATCAGGCCGATGCCGAGCATGCCATAGACCCCGAACAGAGCGCTGTGGCCGTGCGTCGCCGTGGTGTTGAGGCCCTGGATGTAGTAGAGCGAGATCGGCGGGTTGATCATGAAGCCGAACACGCCGGCGCCGAGCAGGTTCCAGAACGCCACCGCCACGAAGAACAGGATCGGCCAACGATAGGTCTGCACCCACGGCGCCGCCTTGCTGTGGCGATAGGTCTCGAACCCTTCGAAGCCGAGCAGCGCCAGCGGCACCACCTCGAGCGCGGAGAACACGGCGCCCACCGCGATCACGCTGGTCGGCGTGCCGCTCCAGTAGAGATGGTGCAACGTGCCGAGGATGCCGCCGGTCAGGAAGATGATGGTGGCGAACAGCACCGCACCGTTGGCGGCCTTGGCGCGCACCAGGCCGAGCTTGACGAACAGCAGGGCGATCACCGCGGTGGCGAACACTTCGAAGAAGCCTTCGACCCACAGATGCACCACCCACCAGCGCCAGTATTCGACCATCGACAGGCTGGTGTGCTGGCCCCAGGTCAGGCCCGCGCCATAGAACAGCCCGATGGCGATGGTCGACAGGAACAGGATGACCAGCAGGGTCTGGGTCTCCGACTTCTGCTTGAGCGCCGGCCACAGCGCGCGGCCGACCAGCACCAGCCAGATGCCGAGCCCGGCGAACAGCAGGATCTGCCAGAAGCGGCCGAGGTCGACATACTCGTAGCCCTGGTGGCCGAACCAGAAGTTGATATCGAGGCCCATCTTCTGCTGCACGGCGAACCATTCGCCGGCCATCGAGCCGACGACGACGAGCAGCAGCGCGCCATAGAGCAGGTTGGCCCCGAGGCGCTGGAACTTGGGCTCGTGGCCGGAGATCGCCGGCGCGATGTAGAGGCCGGTCGCCAGCCACGCCGTCGCGATCCAGAACACCGCAAGCTGCGTGTGCCAGGTGCGCGCGACCGCGTAGGGCAGGTATTCCGCGATCGGGAAGCCGTAGAAGTCCTGGCCTTCCACCGCATAGTGCGCGGTCAGGGCGCCGAGACCGATCTGCGCCAGGAACAGCGCGATGACCGTGGCGAAATACTTGGCCGTGGCGCGCATCGAGGGTGTCGGCTTCAGGCTGGCCAGCGGATCCGTCGCCGGAACCGTGGCATGCGCCTGGTTGGCATTGGTCGCGGCATGGTACCAGACCAGGGCGCCGACGCCGGCGATCAGCAGTATGACGCTGAGCACCGACCACACCACCGCGCCGGTGGTCGGCGCATGGCCGAGCAGGGGCTCATGGGGCCAGTTGTTGGTGTAGGTGATGCCCGGATCGCCCGGCCGCTCCGCCGCGCTGGCCCAGGAGGTCCAGAAGAAGAACGCGGTCATCGCCTGGCGGCGCGCGACGTCCGGCATGGCGTTGTTCGGCATCGCATATTGCTCGCGCAGGATGCTCAGGGCCGGCGCATTTCCGAACAGGTCGACATAGTGGCTCGCCACGCTCTTGATGGCGGCGGCGCGGTCGACCGAGACGGTGAGATCGCCGGTGGCGGCATCGTAGCGGTTGGCCGACATCTCCAGCTTCAGACGTGCCTGCAGGGCCGCCTGTTTCTCCGGATGCAGCTCGGCGAAGGTCATGCCGAATTCGGCCAGGCTCCAGCCGTCCAGCAAAGCCACCGATTCGCGATGCAGCCAGTCGGCGGACCAGTCCGGCGCCAGGTATGCGCCATGGCCCCAGATCGAGCCGAGCTGCATGCCGCCGGCCGATTGCCACGCCTGCCGGCCGGTATCGACGTCGGCGCCGGTATAGAGGACCGTGCCATCCTCGCTGACGACGCGCGCCGGCACGGGCGGTGCCTGCACATAGATCTCGCGGCCGATCAGACCGAGGACTCCGAACGAGCCGATCATGATCAAGGTCAGGATCAGCCAAAGCTTGCGTGTGTTGGTCATGGTCATCTCCAATATCCCCGGTGCGACGGAAACCGGGTTCCACCGATTGGACACAGTCTGTAGCCGCTCCTGCGAAAGGACGAAATTCGGGAATGCCCGTAGGGGGTTGTACTTAGACCAGATGGCGCAGCGGCAAACTGGCGGAAATCCGCTATATGGGTATAGTTTGCGCCGGGGCTCCCGATGGACCGCCGCTGACGGAAAGACGATGACGGACAAGGACAATCAGCCCGGCGAGCCGATCACACGCAGCGTCCTGCAGGAACGGGAAGCGCGGTTGCAATCGATTTTGGAAACGGCGCCCGATGCCATCATCGTCATCGACGACCGTGGCATGATCGAATCCTACAGCTCCGCCGCGCAGCGGCTGTTCGGCTTCACGGCGGATGAGGCGATTGGCCGCAACGTCAATATCCTGATGCCGTCACCCTACCGCGAGCGGCATGACGGCTATCTGCAGCACTATCTGGATACCGGCGAGCGGCGCATCATCGGCATCGGCCGCATCGTCGTCGGCCAACGCAAAGATGGCACCACCTTTCCCATGGAGCTGGCGGTCGGCGAGCTCATGGCCAACGGCCGGCGGCTCTTCACCGGCTTCATCCGCGACCTCACGGAGCGCCAGCTCCATGAAAGCCGGATGCAGGAACTGCAGTCCGAGCTGCTGCACATGTCCCGGCTCAGCGATGTCGGCCAGATGGCGTCGGCCATCGCGCACGAGCTCAACCAGCCGCTGACGGCGATCCTCAACTATGTACAGGCGGCGCGCCGGATCCTGCAGAGCAAGGGCCTGGAGATTCCCTCCAAGGCCGCCGACGCCATGGACAAGGCGGTTGGGCAGGCCTCGCGGGCCAGCGCGATCGTGCAGAACCTGCGCAACTTCATCCAGAAGGGCGAGACCGAGCGGCGGGTGGAGGATCTGAACAAGGTGGTCGGCGAGGCGACCGCCCTCGGCCTGGTCGGCGCCAAGGAAACCGGCGTCTCGGTGCGGGTCGATCTCAGCGCCGCGCCTCTGTCGGTCTTCATCGACAAGGTCCAGATCCAGCAGGTGGTCTTCAATCTTGTTCGCAACAGCATCGAGGCGATGACGGAGAGCTCGCCGCCGCGGCACCTGCTGGTCTCGACGGTGCCGATGGAATCGGAGACCGACGGGACAATGGCGGAGGTCGCCGTGTCCGACACCGGTCCCGGCCTGGCCCCGGAAATCCAGGCCCAGCTATTCCAGCCGTTCCAGACCACCAAGGCGAAGGGCATGGGACTGGGCCTGTCGATTTGCAAATCGATCATCGATGCCCATGGCGGACGGCTGCACGCAACGCCGAACGCCGAGCGTGGCGTCTCCTTCCGCTTTACGATTCCTTTGGCAGATCAGGATGGTCATGATGCCGGCAGATAAGCTGGTCTTTATCGTGGACGATGATGAAGCGGTGCGCGATTCGCTGGAGCTGCTGCTCGAATCCGCCGGTCACGCGGTTCAGGTATTCGAAGCGGCGGCGGACGCGCTGGAAGCCTGTCGGACGCGGCCGCCTGCCTGTATCGTCACGGATGTCCGCATGCCGGAAATGGATGGCCTCGAATTCCAGGAGAAATTGACCGCGGGCGGAATCCGCGTGCCGGTGATCGTGATGACCGGACATGCCGATGTGCCGCTGGCGGTCAGGGCGATGAAGGCCGGTGCGATCGATTTCATCGAGAAGCCGTTCGGCGACGAGGTGCTCCTCGCGAGCATCGATGGCGCCTTGAAGCGCAAGCCGCAGGCCGCCACCGATCCGGCCTTAATGGAGCGTCTTGATTCCCTGACGCCGCGAGAGCGCGAAGTGCTGGAGCTGCTGGTGATCGGTCACCCGAACAAGGTGATCGCCCACCGGCTGGACATCAGCCCGCGCACGGTGGAGATCCACCGCGCTCACGTCATGGAAAAGATGAAGGCGAAAAGCTTGCCGGAACTGGTGCGCTCGGCCATGCAGGCCGGCGTGACGCCGCAGGTCTAGACGACCGGCCCCGTCATGATCGCCGGGCCGGCGGCAACGCGTCCACTCTTGCGGGCAAAAGCGGCGCTGACGGCGCGGATCAGCGCGGTCTCTTCCACCGGCCGGTCGACATAGGCGAAGGCGCCTGCGGCCAGCGCCGCCGAGCGGGTCATGGCGTTGCCGCCGCCCACGATGAAAATGGCCGGCATGGTGATGCCGCGCCGCCACAAGGTGGCGATCAGTTCCAGTCCGTCTGTGATCACGCGGTTGTAGCCCAGCACCAGGCAACCTGACCGGGGTGTCTCCGCCAGGAATTCATCAGCGCTACGATAGTCGCGCACCGACATGCCGTGGGATTCGAGCAGAACCTTGAGCGAATCGCGGACAACATCGTCTTCGTCGATCAGGAAAATCTGCTGGTCATTGGGTGCAAGCACTTCAAGTCTCCGCGCCGCATGTTGAGGCGACGTTCTGGAAATATAGGAGTTTGCTCAGCCTTCCGAGTATCCGGAACTTCCCTTATTGAGCCACGCCATGTAGCGGCCTGCGGCGGGCGGTCACATCCGGTCGACTACGTAAGGATATCTCCGAATTTTGCCACCACTGCGAGCATGGCAATCTCCAACGCGAAGAACGCGAGGGGTCGCGTTCAATCTCGGAAAGGACACTCCCATGCGCAGCAAATCTCGACTCACGGCCACGGCGAGCATGTTGGCCCTGGCGCTCACGCTCGGCATCGGCGCAACCGCGGCGCTGGCCGACGACGGACATGGCGGCGGCACGCACCCACACGTGCAGATGGAAGGCGTCGCGGATGTGGTACGCGCCCCGACCGATCTGCCGCCGCCGCTGGCTCAGCGCGGCCCGGAGCATATCCGCGTCGACATGAAGACGATCGAGGTTACCGGCCAGCTCGACGACGGCACCAGCTATCACTACTGGACCTTCGACGGCAAAGTGCCGGGGCCGTTCGTGCGCGTGCGCGTCGGCGACACGGTGGAGGTCCACCTGAAGAACGCCGACGACAGCGCCCTGATGCACAATGTCGACTTCCACGCGGTGACCGGCCCCGGTGGTGGCGGCGTCGCGACACAGGCGGCGCCCGGCGAAGAGAAGGGCTTCATCTTCAAGCCGCTGAACCCCGGCCTCTATGTCTATCACTGCGCGACCCCGCCGGTGGCCCAGCACATCTCGGCCGGCATGTATGGCCTGATCCTGGTCGAGCCGGAAGGCGGCCTGCCCAAGGTGGATCGCGAGTTCTACGTCATGCAGGGCGAGTTCTACACCGAGGAGACCATCGGCACGAAGGGCGAGCTGACCGAGAGCTATGACAAGCTGGTCGGCGAGCAGCCGGAATTCTTCCTATTCAACGGCGCGGTCGGCGCCCTGGTCAACCAGCAGCCGCTGCAGGCCAAGGTCGGCGAGACCGTCCGCATCTACTTCGGCGTCGGCGGCCCGAACGCGACCTCTTCGTTCCACGTGATCGGCGAAGTGTTCGACAAGGTCTATCCGTTCGCCGACATGACCTCGCAGCCGCTGACCAACGTGCAGACCATCACGGTTCCGCCCGGTGGCGCCGCCGCGGTTGAGTTCAAGCTCGAAGTGCCCGGCAAGTTCATCCTGGTCGACCACGCGCTGTCGCGGATGGAAAAGGGCCTGGTCGGCATCCTCAACGTCGAGGGCCCGGCCAACCCCGAGGTCTTCAAGGTCATCGAGCCGCAGAAGTCGGCTGCCAACTAGCACGACACAAGAAGGAGACTTGGTATGCGTAAGAGCATGATGGTGGCGGTGGCCGCGACGATCCTGGCAGGGGCCACCTTTGGCGCCCTGCCGGCCACTGCGGCCGAGCATCAGGTGCAGATGCTGAACAAAGGCGCCGACGGGCCGATGTCGTTCGAGCCGTCGTTCCTGAAGATCGCGCCCGGCGACACGGTCCGGTTCGTGGCGACCGACAAGGGCCACAATGTCCTCTCGGTCGAGGGCATGAGCCCTGCCGGCGCGACCCCGTTCCAGGGCAAGATGAACGAAGACGTCACGGTCACGTTCGACAAGCCCGGCGTCTACGGCTTCGAGTGCAAGCCGCACTATGGCATGGGCATGGTCGGACTGATCGTGGTTGGCGATCCGGTCAACCTGGCTGAAGCCGAGGCCCTCCCGCAAAAGGGCAAGGCCAAGAAGCGCTTTGAAACGCTGTTCGGCAACGTGAGTCAGTAACATGGACATGATGGCATCCGCCGCCGCAGCTCCGGCCGAGACCGGCGGATGTCATCGCCATCAGCGCCCTGAGAAGGTCGCTGCCGCCAATTTGCACTGGATCAAGTCATTCGAAACCGGCAGCGCCGAGATCGATGCGATGCACCGCGAGCTGGTCGAGGAATGCAACAGCTTGTTGCTCGCCGTCGAAGCCGGCGCGGCCTGGTCTCGCATTGTCGCGGACTCCGGCAAGCTGGTTGAAGGCTGCATCCAGCATTTCCGGCACGAGGAGGAACTCCTCGACTCGGCCCGGTTTCCCCGGCACTCCGAGCATGTCGCTGAGCACCGGCGCACCGAGCGCGACCTGCATGCGCTTATCTCCCGGATGACGGCGGTCGACGGCTCGCTCGAGGAGCATCGCGCCTATCCAAGAGCGCTCGGTCCGATGCTGGTCGACGTCATCATCCGCCACGACCTGGACTACCGGTCGCACCTGATGCACGTGCAGGGCCGCTGACCGGCGGCCAAAGGCGGCGAGAGCATCTCTATCCCCATGCGTGTGTCCGCGCGCCCGGCCGGCTCCGAAGCGGGACGCACGGGTCTCCTCCAGCGTGATGTCCTTCACACCCGCGTTGCGTGGCAACCGCTATCTACCTCCTTGCGCCGCCGCACTGCTTTTGGCTGGCTGCATCGATAGAAAGGAAATGTCATGCAACACATGCAGGTTACCGTCCGCTATCGCGTCGAAGGCGATCACGCGCATTTCCGGGCCGAAATGACAAAGTCCGCGCCGGCGATCGCCGGCATCCCGGGCCTGGTCCGCAATATGTGGAGCCTCGATCCGGATAGCGGCCTCGGCACCAGCGTCTATCTGTTCGACAACGAAGCGGCGGCCCGCCATTTCCTCGCCGGGCCGACCCTCGAGCACCTGCTCAACGGCCCCGGCGTCAGCGGCGTCTCGTTCGACCTGACCCATGTCGATGACGAGCATCCGGAGATTGCCGCGCCGCAAGTGATGCCGCCGCCGGAATCGAGGGCCGCCTCCTAGGGGCGTGATGTCGATCACATCCTGATGCTGCCGATTGCCCTATCTACACGGCATCGAAGGCGGCGCGCCCCCGGCGAGTCGCTTGGTGTCAGACGAGGGGTATCATGGGGCAGATGCTGGTGACGGTCCGCTATCGGGTGCAGGGCGATCATGCCCATTTCCGCCACGACGTGAAAAAGGTCGCGGGCCTGATTGCCGGCATCCCCGGTTTGGTGTGGAAGATCTGGGGCCTCGATGAGGATCGCGACATCGGGGTCAGCGCCTATCTGTTCGCCAGCGAAGCCTCCGCCCGCGCCTTTATCGCCGGTCCGATGATCGAGCGCCTGCGCAGCCGTCCCGACGTGACGGACGTGTCATTCGAGTTTGCGCCGGTGGACCAGGAGTTGTCGGAGATGACCGGCGCCGCCGATGCTCTCGCCGGCGCACCGATCGCCACGGCCTTGTAGGGGTCAAGACGAGGCCGACCAATCCCACGATTGATTTGCGGGTTTCCGACCTAAGTCGCAATTGAAGGGCCCGCAGCGGGCGAATACCGTCGCGCTGTGCACGCTCGGGCTCGGCTGCGGGCGCGATGGTGCATGGCGGACCCGCTTTGGGGGGAACGCTCCGTCTCTTGGGACATTATATTCGGTCGGTCTGTTCAAAGGCCGCCGCAGACAGGAACCGGTCAACTTTCACAGTTGATCATTTGGGAGGACGTTACTCGTGAAACTGACATATGTGATGTCGGCCGCCTTGCTGGTGGCCGCCGCTAACCCCGCGTTCGCGGAAATCTCCGACGGCAAGGTCAAGATCGGCATCCTCAATGACCAGTCCGGTGTCTATGCCGATTTCGGCGGCAAGTGGTCGTTCGAGGCCGCCAAGATGGCGGTCGAGGATTTCGGCGGCAAGGTCGCCGGCGCGCCGGTCGAGGTGATCAGCGCCGACCACCAGAACAAGCCTGACATCGCCTCCAATATCGCGCGCCAGTGGTACGACACCGAGCAGGTCGACGCCATCATGGAACTGACGACGTCCTCGGTCGCGCTCGCGGTCCAGGGCATCTCGGCCGAGAAGAAGAAGATCGACATCGTCACCGGCGCCGCCACCACGGACCTCACCGGCAAGGCCTGCTCGCCGTACGGCTTCCACTGGGCGTACGACACCCACGCGCTCGCGGTCGGCACTGGCGGCGCGCTGGTGAAGCAGGGCGGCGACAGCTGGTTCTTCCTCACCGCCGACTACGCCTTCGGCTATTCGCTGGAGGAGCAGACCTCGAACTTCGTGAAGGCGCAGGGCGGCACGGTCGTCGGCGCGGTGCGCCATCCGCTCGCCACCACCGACTATTCCTCGTTCCTGCTGCAGGCGCAGTCGTCCGGCGCCAAGGTCATCGGCCTCGCCAATGCCGGCCTCGACACCGCGAACTCGATCAAGCAGGCGGCGGAATTCGGCATCGTCGCCGGCGGCCAGCGTCTGGCTGCCCTGCTGTTCACGCTCGCGGAAGTGCACGGCCTCGGCCTCGAGGCGGCGCAGGGCCTGACCCTGACCGAGGGCTTCTACTGGGACCGCGACGACGAATCGCGCGCCTTCGCCAAGAAGTATATGGACCGCACCGGCCGCATGCCGAACATGATCCAGGCCGGCACCTACTCGGCGGTGACGCAGTATCTGAAGGCGATCGACAAGGCCGGCACCGACGAGACCGAGGCCGTGTCCAAGCAGCTGCACGCGATGCCGGTCGACGACGTGTTCGGCCGCGGCGGCAAGGTCGGCCCGAACGGCCGCATGATCCACGACATGTACTTGATGGAAGTGAAGAAGCCGTCGGAGAGCAAGCAGGAGTGGGACTACTACAAGGTGCTCGCCACCATTCCCGGCGACGAAGCCTATATCAAGCCGGCGGAAAGCGGCTGCCCGCTGGTGAAGTGACGACCGCCATGATGGCGATGGAGCAGCAGGACCCGCGGGCGGTGCTCTCCGCCCGCGGTCTGCGGCGCGACTTCCGCGGCTTCGTCGCGGTCAACAATGTC
>DATEOK010000320.1:0-13759 GCA_035274225.1 Dongiaceae bacterium | reverse complement strand
AACCAAGTCCTGCAAAGCGCTATGGTTCCGGGTCGATGTCAGCTTTTCGCCAGCGCACGCAAGGAACAAAAGCCATCGTGAGCTGTTTCGTGTTCATGGTCGTAAGCGGCCGGGTAACCTGTGCCCAGACATGAAAAGCCGCCGGGATGCAACACCCGAGGCATCAATGCAACACCAGACACGCCGCAGGGAGATTCAATAAATGGCGACGCGTATTCGTACCGCGGTGATTCCCGCGGGTGGGCTTGGGACGCGGCTGTTGCCGCTCACGCGCGCAGTGCCGAAGGAGCTGTTGCCGGTGTGGAAGCGCCCAGTGCTCGACTACGCGATCGAGGAAGCGGCCGCCGCCGGGATCGAGCGCGTGGTGATCATCACGGCGCCCGGCAAGGAAGCCCTGCAGGCCTATTTTGCCGATGGCCGCCTCACCTATGATTGCGCCCCGCAGGGACTCACGCTCGATTTCGTCGAACAGCGCGACCCGCGCGGCCTGGGTGACGCGGTGCGGCAAGGCGCACCCGCGGGTGAGCCGATCGCCGTGCTGCTGCCGGACGAATTGCTGCTCGGTCCGAATTGCCTGGCGCAGCTGCTCGAACGCCGGCAGCGCGACGGCGGCTCGGCGATCGCGGTCAAGCGCGTGCCGCGCGCGGAGGTCAATCGCTATGGCATCGTCGATACCGACGGCGATACCGGCTCTGCCTGGCGCGTACGCAGCGTGATCGAAAAGCCGCACCCGGACATCGCGCCGTCCGATCTGGCCGTCATCGGGCGCTACGTGCTCGACGAGGAGGTCCTGGAGCGCCTGCAAAGTGCGCTTCCGACCTTGAACGGCGAGGTCCAGCTGACCGATTCCATCGCCGCCACCTGCCGTTCCGCCGGCGTCAGTGCGGTCCGCTACGACGGCCGCCGCTTCGATTGCGGCAGCTTCGCCGGCCTGCTCCAGGCCAATATCGCGGTCTCGCAGCTCGACGAGGCCCCGGTGGCGGCGGCTGCCACCCAACCTGCGGAGGCTTCCGCCGCATGAGAAAAGAAGACGGCCACGTGACCATGACCACCAAGGAGGCGCGCTCGGGCGAAACCAGCGGTCATGTGCGTATCATCTTGATTGCGGGGCTGGCTCTCGCCATCATCGGAATGATTGTAGTGCTTGCCATCTGGAGCCAGGGCTAGCTTCGCGCACTGGCTCGCCCAACAAGGGGAGCCCTATGCGTGCACTGAGCGCCGTCGATATCGGGATTCCACGCCATAGCTGGCAGCCCGGCAGCGAAGAGACGTTCGCCCTCAGCAGCCATGCCCGCGCGCGCGAGGCCCTCGACCTTTCCCTCTCCATCAACGCACCGGGGTTCAATGTCTATGTGCTGGGCGAGGACCGCACCGGCCGCATGTCGGCGACGGTTGCCTACCTCGGGGCCATCTGCACGCCCGCCAACTCCCGGCGCAAGGACTGGATCTACCTGCAGAACTTCCGCGATGCGCGGCAGCCGGTGGCGTTCGGCCTCGCGGTCGGCGATGGCGCGCGGTTTTCGGAGGCCCTGCGCCGTTATGTGAGCCGGCTGCGCTCCATGCTCATCGCGGCGCTGGAGAGCGATGCGCACCGCGAACGCATCAAGCGCATCCACCGCGCTGCCGATGAGCAGATCAACGAAAGACAAGCGGCCCTGGCGCGCGCCGCCGAGCAGGTCGGGTTCACGTTGGAGGAAAGCGCCGAAGGCGTCCGGCTGCGCCCGCCGGTCGCCGATACGCCCGACCGCGAACGCAACCGCGAGCGGCTGTCGGGCGAACTCGACCAGCTCGAGCGCGAGGCCGGCCAGTTGCGTGCCAGCGCCGAGGCGCAGGCCCTGGCGCTCGACCGGCAGACACTCGCCGGCCTGATCGAGGGCGAGGTCGCGGACTTCGCGGCGACCTTCGCCGACTATCCGGCGCTGTCCGAATGGATCGACGACCTGACCGAGGAGATGATCCGTGACGTGCGCAACCTGGCCCGCTCGTCCCCCGACGAGCGGTTGCCGGCCAAATACAGCACCAACCTGCTGGTCGATCATTCGCACGACGACGCGTGCGTGGTGCTGGAGCCCAATCCGACTTACGAGAACCTGTTCGGCTACATCGAGTATCGCCGCGTCGAGGGCGTCTCCGAGACCGACCTGACGCTGATCCGTCCGGGTGCGTTGCATCGCGCCAACGGCGGAGTGCTGGTGCTGCGCGCCGAGCCGCTGGCCAAGGACGAGACGGTCTGGACCCATCTCAAGGCCGCGCTGCGCGATCGCGTCATCCGGATCGAGGAGCCGCATCGCAGCGGCGGTATGCCGCTGATCGGCACGCCGCGGCCGGAGGCGATCCCGCTCGATGCGAAGATCGTGATCGTCGGCTCGCCGGACAGCTACTACAACTTCTTCAGCAACGATCCGGACTTCAAGACCTACTTCAAGGTCAAGGCCGACATCGATCCGGACATGCCGGCAATCCCGCAGAACCTCAATATCCTCGGCAGCCTGATCGACCGGATGGCGGCGCGCCAAGGCATTCTCTGCACGCACGAGGCGATCGGGCTGCTGCTCGGACTTTCGTCGCGCCAGGCGATGCGGCGCGACTCGCTCTCGTCCCGCTTCGAGCTGATCGAGGATCTGCTGTACGAGACCGGGCGGCACGTGACGCCCGGCGAACGGCTCAAGCCGGAGGGCGTGTTGGCCGCCTGGCGCGCGCGCTCCAAGCGCGAAGCGCGGGCGGAAGAACGCTTTCATCTGAGCGTGAAGCGGCGTCACGTTGCGATCGCCACCAGCGGCGCGGTCGTGGGGCAAATCAACGCGCTCACCATCCGCGAGCTGGGCGACAGCCATTTCGGACGGCCCAGCCGCCTCACCGCGCGCGCTTCGGTTGGCCATCGCGGCCTCATCAACATCGAGCGCGTGACGGAGCTCGGCGGGCGCACGCAGCAGAAGGGGGCGCTGGTGGTCGAAGGCTATCTGCGCGGCACCTTCGCGCGCCGTCATCCCATCTCGTTCGACTGCTCTATCACCTTCGAGCAGAGTTACGGCAGCATCGACGGCGACAGCGCCTCGGTCGGCGAGCTGATCACCATCATCTCCGCGCTGTCCGGATTGCCGGTGCGCCAGGAGCTGGCGGTCACCGGCTCGTTCAACCAGCTGGGCGAAGTGCAGGCCGTGGGCGACGTGATCGAAAAGGTCGAAGGCTATTTCCGCGTGACCGCGAAAGAGCGCGTTGACGGCATCCGCCACGGCGTCATCCTGCCGAGCGCCAATGCCCACGACCTGGTGCTGGAGGACGAGGTGGCGGCGGCGGTCGCCGACGGTACCTTCTCGGTCTGGGCGGTCGAACGGGTCGAGGAAGCGGTCGAGCTGTTCCTCGGCTGCCCTGCGGCGGAAGCCTATGACCGGGCAGCGACGACGCTCAAGACCTTCGACGATCTCATCCGCGACCGAATGACGCCCGATCCCTGGCGCGGCCGGTCCAGCCCGGCCGGCGCGGAGCCGGACGACCCGGACTGATCATTTGAGGTAGCAGTCCGGCAACGCCTGTCAAATTACAGACCAGACCTGCAACCACCAGGCAGCTTGCCTTGTTTGTCACTCCGGAAACGCACGGCGACCGGAGCCCGCCGGCCGAGATGGAGGTGCGCGATGGGGTTGATAGATTACGAGACGAGGTCGGCTGCGGCGCCGATGAATTCCCGCAGCCGGCCGCGACCTTCTCGCGATGTCTCCGAGTTCGAAGGCGAAATCCAGCAGCTTTACGTGCGGATGATGGACGAACCCATTCCCTCTCGGTTGATCGGCATTTTACGGGCCGGCTTGGCCGGCGCCAAATCTTAATCCCTTGAGCGTGCCCCTTCATTCGCTGGGAACGGTCGGGGAACCTTGCTGTTTACGCTCTGCTTCACAAACCAGCAGGAGATCAGACATGGGCGAGCAAAAGATGCCGAACCCCAACCAGAACCAGTCGGGCCAGAATCAGCCTGGCAAGCAGGACCCCAAGGATCGTGAATCGGCCTCTCGTCCGGGTCAGCCGCAGAATCCGCAGCAGGATCGCGAATCCGCCTCCCGCGAGCCGGGCAAGCAGGCTCCGGGCCAGGAGCCGCGTGAGCGAGCGTCCAATCCTCAGCGTGACGACGACGCCGCCCGTCGGCAGCAGAAGCAGGATCCGCTGCAGAATCGCGATCGCTAAGTTGTGATAGCGTCAAAACTCAGGCCCGGAGGCAACTCCGGGCCTGTCGCTTACTGAAGGGGACCAACGCACATGAAACATCTTGTCGATCTTGCCCGGCGCGCGGTGCGCATGATCACGACGCGCCGGCGCCCGCCGCCTCGTTCCGGCCCGCGCATTCCAAATAGCTTTTGTTGATATTGAAGTTCAGAATCCGACCGTCATATTGAGCCCCCACAAGGTCGTGGCCTCGTCCTGGTCCTCGAACTCCTTGCTGCGATAGGTGACCGCGGTATCGAGCCGGACCGCGTCACCCCAGAACAAGGCCAATCCGCCCGTCAGGTCGCCGACCAGCGCTTCGCTGTCGACGCTGCGGCTGTCGCGGAAGGTGTTGCCGTCGAGGAAGAGATTGCGCGCCACCGCGCGGCCCTGGGTGCCGACGAAGAAATAGAATCCGAACGGATTCCCCTCCTCCAGGTAGTCGCTGTTGAAATACGGCGTACCCGACAGCGCGGGACGGATGCGCTGCGGCCCGTAGTCCGCCTCGAGATTCTTGCCGAAACGCAGCATGCCGCCGGCCTGGGCATAGTCCATCACGTTACCGACGGTGAGGCCGAGCTCCGGAATGGCATCGACCGCGAAGCCGCCACCAATTGGCTGGAGAAAGCGCCACTTGCGCTCGTACGACAGCATCACGCCCGGCTCGTCGTGCAGCTGGTCATCCCAGCCGCGCGACTTGTCGACACCGATGAACTGGTGCCAGTCGTTCTGCGCCTCTTCTCCCTGTGCATCGGGACCGACAACGCCGGCCAGCAGTTCCAGATGATCGAGCCGGCGCCGGTCGGTATCCTGGATCAATCCGACGCCGCCGTACAGCCAGCCGACATAGGGCCGATCACTCGGGTCCGGATCCTCGCGCGCCGTGTCCTGCGGCGTGAAGACGCTTTGCCCGAACAGGATCTCGTAGCGCCGCGACACCTCGCCGGCGCCTTCGGCATCGAACGGTCCGAGAGCGCCGAGCGCATCGAAGGGGCCGATCCATACGCTGTCGGCGGCAACATCCGGCCCGAGATACGTGAACTCCAGGCCTTGCGTATAGAATTTGTCGCTGTCGCCCAGCACCACCGAATCGTTTTCTTCGATCAACGAGATTCGGCTATTGTCGTCCGCGCGGACGGCCGTCGCGCCGACCGCGGCGGCGACGGTGGCAGCGGCCAGGCACAGGCCTCGCAAAGGTCGTTCTGTCATGGAGAATCCAGTCTGTCGGTGGCTGGGGGTACTGGTGAATGGCGTCAAGCCTGCTTCGCCTCATAGCGGAAGCCGAGCTTGAGCGCGACCTGGTAATGCGCGACGCGGCCGTCCTTGATGTGGCCGCGCATCTCCGACACCTGGAACCAGTCGAGGTTGCGGATCGACTGGCCGGCGACGTTGATCGCCTGATCGATGGCGTCTTCGATGCTCTTGTCAGAGGTCCCGACGACTTCGCTCAGCGCATAGACGTTGTTCATGGCGATTCTCCCGGCCCTGCTTTCTGGAACTCCCCGACAGGTTTAATGCGCGCCCCGACGCGCGGTTCCTGTGTCGCCGCCGAACATGGCGTCAATGGGGCCGTATCCGCCACATTGCCGCCATTTTCCGCGACCGGCCCGGCTGCTATGGTCCGTCCCATGAAGGGCTTGAGACTCCTGGTTTGCGTCCTGCCGGCCGTGCTGGCCGCCACCACCGCGGCCGCCGACCCGGTCGTGGATGCGTTCTACACACGCTGCGTCTCGGAGAACTCGTACCAGATGGGGCCGAACGACCTGGAGGGCGCCTGTGCCTGCATGGCACCGGTCATGGTTTCGTTCCTCACCGACGAGGCGCGCCGGCAGATCGAGGACGCGATCAGGAACAGCCAGCCGCTCCGGCTCAGCGGCAGTCCCTTCAGGGGCGATCCCGCCGATCTGGCGCGCAGCGCCATCAAGCAATGCCCGGCGGTCGGCGCCGCGATGTACCAGCAGAAATGCTCCGGCGGCAACGCAAATGCGCCGCAATGCCGGGAAATGAAGGACATGCTCGACCAAGCCCAATAACCCCCAACGGCGCGATTTATTCGCTCCAGCCGGTTGAACCGCGGCTCAACATAACGTAAAGTGCGTTACGGTCTTTGCGGTTTGCGTTGGGACGGGGAAATCATGTCGGAAGTCTCGGAAGTTGCGCGCCGGCTGAAGGAGCTCAGGGAACAGGCCGGGCTCACCATGCGGTCGGTGTCCGACGCGCTCGGCTGGAGCCTCACCCGATACCAGCATTACGAGGATCGCTATAAGCGCAAATATCTGCCGTTCGAGCTTGCGCGCGCGCTCGAGGACATGTTCGTGCGCCAAGGCGTCGCCGCCGGCGCCGTGCTGCAGCTGGCTGGACTCGAGGGCAGCCAGAACCTGCCGGCGCGACAGGGCACGACCGCAATGCGCCCGGTGTCGCTCAACGCTGCCGCCAGCCAGCGCGATCTGCCGGTGCACAGCGCTTTCCGCGAAGGCGCCGACGGCTTCTGGTTCGTCGAGGGCGATGCCAAGGAGTTCGTCGAGCGTCCCGCCAACCTGCGCGGCGTCGCCAACGCCTTCGCGCTCTACGCCGATGGCGAGACCATGCAGCCGCGCTACTTCGCGGGCGAGCTGCTGTTCGTCAATCCCAACCGCCCGATCACGCCCAACTGCTTCGTCGCGATCGAGCTCGCCGACGGCCGCGGCCAGGTCCGCCAGTTCCTGCGCCGCACCCACGACGGCATCTTCGTCCGCCGCTTCAACCCCGACCAGGAGCAGCGCTTGCCGGTGGCGGAGGTGAAGCGGATGTACCGCATCACCGGATCGGCGGAGCTGGGATAGCGGCCACTCCTTCGCACTGCTCCGTCATCCTCGTGCTTGGCACGAGGATCAGCGAGTTTGTTTCCAGCTTCTCAGCATTGCCCAACGAAACTCGTGGATGGTCGCGCCAAGCACGACCATGACGAAGAGGGAACGTCCTAGCTGCCGATCTCTACCACCACGCGGCCGCGGATCTTGCCTTCGAGAATCTCCTTCGACAGCGCGGGCAGGTCTTCGAGCTTGGCCGGCACGATCATCTGTTCCAGCTTGTCTGCAGGCAGGTCGCGCGCCAAACGCGTCCAGGCCTCCCAGCGCTCGTCGGGCGGGCTGGCGACGGAATCGATGCCGAGCAGCTTCACGCCGCGGATGATGAAGGGGATGACGGTGGTGTCCAGCTTGTTGCCGCCGGCGAGGCCACAGGCGGCAACGCTGGCGCGGTATTTCATCCGCGGCAAGATCGCTGCGAGGGTTGCGCCGCCGACCGAGTCGATGGCGCCGGCCCAGAGCTCGCTCTCCAGCGGCTTGCCCGACGGCTGCGCGATGGTGGCGCGGTCGATGATGTCCGCCGCGCCGAGCTCCTTCAGGTAGTCGTGCGTGTCGGCGCGGCCGGTCGAGGCCACCACGCGATAGCCGAGCTTCTTGAGGATCGCCACGGCCACGCTGCCGACGCCGCCGGCCGCGCCCGTCACCAGCACATCGCCCGAGGCCGGCGTCAGCGCATGCTGCTCCAGCGCCATCACGCACAGCATCGCGGTGAAGCCCGCGGTGCCGATCGCCATCGCGTTGCGCGCGGTGAGGTCCGCCGGCAGCTTCACCAGCCAGTCGCCGCGCACCCGCGCGCGTTCGGCATAGCCGCCCCACTGCATCTCGCCCACCCGCCATCCGGTGAGGATGACATTGTCGCGGGGCTTGAACCGCGGATGCTGCGAGGCCTCGACCACACCGGCGAAATCGACGCCCGGCACGTGCGGATAATTGCGCACCAGCCGCCCGAGCCCGTTGAGGATGAGGCCGTCCTTGTAGTTGAGCGTCGAATACTGCACGCGGACGGTGACGTCGCCCTCGGGCAACCGCTCCTCGTCGAGCTGCGTGATCTGCGGCGTGACCTTGCCGTCTTTCTCGGTCAGCAGAAGGGCTTTGAACATGGGCGCTCTCTCACTGCTTCAGTTTGTGGCCGCGAAAAGCGATATCCTTGGCGAGATCATAACATGCGCCGCAAAGGAGCTGGACATCGACCAGTTTCATCAGTTCCTCGGTCCAATCGTCATGGCCCTGGGCTGCTGCCTCAGCCCGCGCCTTCTCACAAACCGAGCACCACGCATCGGGTCGCCGGGATTCAGAGGACTCCGGCCAGTGAAACCCGACGGGAACGCCCGTATGCATGGAACCCACTATGTGCTGACACACGTACGCGGCTTCCTGCATACCATGGGTGTCGCACTTAACCCTGTCTGACATGGCTACCGTAGCGGCTCGAGGATGCTCACGTAGTTCGCGACCGCGGCGCCGCCCATGTTGAAGATGCCGCCGAGCTTGGGGTTCCTGAGCTGCATGGCGCCGGCGTCGCCCTTGAGCTGCATGGCGGTTAGCACATGCATGGAGACGCCGGTGGCGCCGATCGGGTGGCCCTTGGCCTTCAAGCCGCCGGAGCGGTTGATGGGAAGCTTGCCGTCCTTCTCGGTCCAGCCTTCGGCGATGGCGCGGGCGCCCTCCCCCGGCTTGGTGAGGCCCATCGCCTCATACTCGATCAGCTCGGCGATGGTGAAGCAGTCGTGGGTCTCGACGAAGCTGAGGTCGTCGAGCGTCAGCTTCGCGTTCGAGAGCGCGCGCGACCAGGCTTGCGAGCAGCCTTCGAACTGCACGATGTCGCGGGCGCGCATGGGCAGGAAGTCGTTGACCTGCGCGACGCTGCGGATCAGCACGGCGCGGTCCGACGCCAGCGCTGTGTCGAGGTCGGCGAGCACCAAGGCCGCCGCGCCGTCGGACACCAGCGAGCAATCGGTGCGCTTGAGCGGGCCTGCCACCAGCGGGTTCTTGTCCGAGACGTTGCGGCAGAAGTCGTAGCCGAGATCCTTGCGCATCTGCGCATAGGGATTGTCGACGCCGTTGCGGTGATTCTTGGCGGCGATGCGGGCGAGCGCATCGGACTGGTCGCCGTAGCGCTGGAAGTAGAGCTCGGCGATGCGGCCGAACACGCCGGCGAAACCGCCGGGGGTGTCCGCTTCTTCCTTGACGTAGCTTGCCTTCAGCAGATTGCGGCCGATGGCGGCGCCGTCATTCGCGGTCATGTGTTCGACGCCGATGACGAGCACGATGCGCGCCTGCTTGGCGGCGATTTCCTTGATGCCCTGGTGCACCGCGGCGGAGCCGGTGGCGCAGGCATTCTCAACCCGCGTCGCGGGCTTGAACCGCAGGGCGGGATCGATGCCAAAGCTGAGCGAAGAGGGGAAGTCCTGCGCCGAGAAGCCGGCGTTGAAATGGCCGACAAAGATCGCGTCGACATCCTTGGGCGCGACGCCGGCATGCTTCAGCGCGGCGGCACCGGCCTCCACCATCATGCTTTCGATGTCCTTGTCGGCGTGCTTGCCGAACGGCAGGTGCGACCAACCGATGATCGAGGTGCCAGTCATGCCGCAGTCTCCTGTTGTAGCGTCTCCTGGAACCGCACGGGCTTGCCGAGCGGCGCTCCGACCAACTCGTCGTCGCGCATCACGATGCGGCCGCGCACGATGGTGGCCTTGGGCCAGCCGGTGACCTGCATGCCGTCGAACGGCGTCCAGCCGGACTTGTTCTTCATCATCGCGTTGGTGATGGTGCGCTTCGCCTTCAAATCCACCACCGAGAAATCCGCGTCGTAGCCAAGGGCAATGCGGCCCTTGCCCGCTATATTGTAGATGCGTGCCGGACCCGCGCTGGTCAAGTCGATGAAACGCTGCAAGGTGAGGCGCCCGGCATTCACGTGATCCAGCATCACCGGGATCATGGTCTGCACGCCGGGCATGCCGGAGGGGCTCTGCGGATAGGGCCGCGCCTTTTCCTCGCGGGTGTGCGGGGCGTGATCGGTGCCGAGCACATCGACAATGCCGGCATTGAGCGCGCGCCAGATGCCGTCGCGATGGCGCGCATCGCGGATCGGCGGATTCATCTGCGCCAGGGTGCCGAGGCGCTGATAGCAGTCGGGCGCAACCAGGGTCAGGTGGTTGACCAGTACCTCGACGGTGGCGAGATCCTTGTTGGCGGCGAGAATATCCATCTCGTCTGCGGTGCTGACGTGCAGCACGTGCACCCTGCGGGCCGCGCGGCGCGCCAGGCGCAGCAAGCGCCTGGTGGCGCGGATCGCGACTTCCTCGTCGCGCCATACCGGGTGCATGGAGGGATCGGCGCCGTCGCGCACCAATGCCAGGCGCTCGCGCAGGCGCGGCTCGTCCTCGGAATGGATCGCGACGCGGCGACGGCCATGGCGCAGCACTGCTTCCAGCGCATCGTCGTCCGCTACCAGCAGGGAGCCGGTGGACGAGCCCATGAACACCTTCACGCCGGCGCAGCCGGGCAGCAGCTCCAGCTTGTCGAGCTTGTCGGCGTTCTCGTCGGTCGCCCCGATGAAAAAGGCGTGGTCGACCCAGGCCCGGCCAGCAGCGCGGCGCAGCTTTTCGTTCAGCGCCGACTCGTCAATGGTGTTGGGGTTAGTGTTGGGCATCTCGAAAAAGGCCGTGACCCCACCCATGGCGGCGCCGGCAGATCCGGCCGCCAGGTCCTCCTTGTGCTCGAGGCCCGGCTCGCGGAAATGGACCTGGGTGTCGATCACGCCGGGCAGGACGGTGAGGCCGGCGGCGTTGAAACGGTCCGCCGCGGCCGCCGAAGCCAAGGCGCCCAGAGCGGCGATTCGCCCACCCTTGACCCCAATGTCGCAGGATTCGAGGCCGTTGGGCGTCGCCACCTGGCCGCCCGTCAGAATAAGGTCGAAATTGTCTGGCATTCGCGCCCGCCGATGATCCAGTCCGGCCCCGGAAATCGCCGGAAAATGAAGGGGAACTGCCCTTGTTTAGAGGGCCCTGCCCCGCTGTGCAAGATCGCCCGCTCGCCCCTCAAAACCGTGACGCGCGGCCACCATTTGCGCTAAAATGGCGGCCCTCAGAGGAGTAAGCGGTGACCATCATCATCGGGACGAGCGAGCTTAGGGCCAAGCTGGAAGAGCTTCGTACCGAGCACCGCGACCTGGACGCGGCCATCCAGAGCATGTCGCAGACAGCCCCCTTCAACCAGCTCCAGATCCAGCGCCTGAAGAAGCGCAAGCTGATCCTCAAGGACCAGATCATCAGGCTCGAGAGCCAACTGCTGCCGGACATCATCGCCTAGGCGGTTCCGCGCTTCTGACTGTCATCCCGGGCAAGCCGCGCAGCGGCGCGACCCGGGACCCATACGTCCCATCCGCGCATCCATCGACGCCCCATGGGCTCCGGCTCAGCCGCTCACGCGGCTGTCCGGGCTGACAGTAGGAGAGCGTGGCAATTCACCCCCAAGGCAGGTACGTCGCGTCGCGGAATTCTTCGAAGTCTTCGATGGCGAGGCATTGCGTCACCTGCTCGCCATCCTCGGAGAGCGGGAAGACGCCCGTCTCGACGGCGCGGGTGACGCCGTTGGGCATCGGCCAGGTGGTGGAGCGGTAGGTCGGCAGCTTTTCATCGGCGGCGCGGCGATAGAGAGCCAGGATCTCGTCCGGCTTGTTGAAGCGCAGCTCGTCGAGGTAGTAGCCGGTGAAGTCATGGCCCTGCCATTCGACCGCGCTGGTGCCGACCACGCGGTAGCGCACCCGGAACGGCGCATGCTCGATGTCCACCAGGTAGATGTTGGGCAGCAGGTGCTGGATGTCCGCCGGATCGATGTCGGCCCGCCGCGGCATGGCGCGGTTGCCGCGGCATAGCGTCCAGTAGTCGTGGAGCTGCTTGATCGACGGCAGGTGTCGCGGCGACGCGATATACATGCAGTCCGTGATAGCGCTTTTCGCCCGTTGCGGCGAGAGGTTGCGAAACTCTAGCGCTGCTTGTTCAATTCCGCGTAGTAGCGGCGCTTCTCGTCGTACATGTCGGCGTCGGCCTTGCTCAGGGCCTCGTCGGCATTCTGCTTGGCAGAGAACTGGTGGATGCCGACGGCGCAGGACAGGAGCAGCGCCTCGCCCTGCCACATCACCGGTTGGGACTGCGCCAGCTCGACCAGCGAGCCGGCCTTTTCGCGCGCCTGGGCCTCGTCGGCCTGGGCCAGGATCACGCCGAACTCGTCGCCGCCGAGGCGGCCGACCACGTCGGAATCGCGCACGTTGGCGACCAGCAGCCGCGCGAAGTGGCGCAGCGCCTCGTCGCCGGCCGGATGGCCGTAGCGGTCGTTGATCTCTTTCATGCCGTTGAGATCGAAATAGAGCACGCTGCCGGCGGTGCCATAGCGCTCGCTGTAAGAGATGAGGCGCGTCAGCTCGCGCACGAAGGCGCGGCGGTTGGCGATCGGCAGCATGGAATCTTCGTCGGCCATGCGCTCCAGGTGCGAGATGCGCTTGCGCGTCAGGTCCAGCTCTTGGCGCAGGCGGCTCACCTCGTCCAGCAGCGCCACCAGGGCGGCGCGGACGTTGGGCGAGAGCTCGGTCTCGTTAAGGCCCAGGAACGTCGCCTGGTCGGCCTGGGCAGCGACGTTGGCGGCCGACGTGGCGGAGGTGGCGCTGGCCGCCTCGGCGTTGCGGGCACGCGCCACCGGCTTGGCGGCGGCGGTGCGGGCGGTTGATCCGGGGGGTAGGTTGTCTCGGATCCTCATCAGCGCGGGTAACTCCTGCGGGGCACGCCCGGGCGCCCTGGCGGCTGCCCGAATAGTAAAGGGGAATCCCAGTGATATTTCTAGGGCGCGATGCTAGGGCGGCTTGGTTAAAACGCTGTTAAGTGGGGAGACCGGCCGGTCATCTGTTCGCCCATTGTTCATTGCGCTGGGCGGGGCCGCCCCTATAATGCCGCCTCTTTTTCGGGTCGGGGTGGGGTTGGAATGCCAAAGCGCGCCAAGAAGCCTTTGGTCGGCGTGATCATGGGCAGCCAGTCCGACTGGCAGACCATGCGCCATGCCGTTGATGTCCTTGAACATCTGGACATTCCGCACGAGGTCAGGATCGTTTCCGCGCACCGCACGCCCAAGCGCCTGATGCACTATGCCGAGAGCGCGCGCGAGCGCGGGCTGAAGGTGATCGTGGCGGGTGCCGGCGGGGCCGCCCACCTGCCGGGCATGGTTGCGGCGGTGACGCCCCTGCCCGTCCTCGGCGTTCCGGTCGAGTCCCAGGCCCTCAAGGGGCAGGACAGTCTCTATTCCATCGTCCAGATGCCGGCCGGCGTCCCGGTCGGCACCCTCGCCATCGGCAAGGCCGGGGCGACCAACGCCGGCCTGCTGGCGGCGGCGATCATCGCGCTCAATGACGCACCCCTGGGTAAGCGGCTCGACACATATCGCCATAAACAGACCGAGGCAGTGGCGGAAAGCCCGACTCGGGATCAATAATCTTGCGACGGCAGGTGGGCAGATGAGCGCGGATACCGGACAGACAATCGCGCCCGGCGGCACGATCGGCATCCTGGGCGGCGGGCAGCTCGGGCGCATGACCGCGATGGCGGCCGCGCGGCTCGGCTATCGCTGCCACGTCTATTGCCCGGACAAGGATTCGCCGGCCAGCCACGTCGCCGAGGCGACCACGGTCGCCGCCTACGATGACCTCATCGCTCTCGAGGCGTTCGCCA
>DATEOK010000319.1:0-3499 GCA_035274225.1 Dongiaceae bacterium | reverse complement strand
GCAAGCATTATGTTTCTAAATTATTCGCATGCTCGCATGGCGATGGGCGCAAACAAAAACGGCGGCCCTTTGGGGCCGCCGTTCGCGTTGAGTGGGACGAAGCTTACGCTTCCATCCACACATCCTCGAAGAAGTAGTATTCCGTCGGATGCGGGTGGTAGTTCTTCAGCTTAGCGGTGAACGGCTGGAAGCTGGCGCGCCACAGCGGTTGGACGATGGTGCCGTCCTCCTGCATGATGAGTTCCAGTTCCTTCACGACCTTCCTGCGCTCTTCCAGGTCGACGAGGCCTTCCGCCTTGGTCAGCAGCTCGTCGAACTTCGCGTTGGAATAGTCGCTCTCGTTCCATGGCACGCCGGTCCGATAGGCGAGACCGAGCACCATGATGGCGAGCGGACGATGCGTCCAGGTGGTGAAGCCGAACGGCACCTTGGTCCAGACGTCCCAATACTGGGCGCCGGGCATGACGTTGAGCTTCACCTTGATGCCGGCTTCGGCCCACTGCTCGACCATCGCCTGGCAAGCCGTCGGCTCCCAGTCCGGGTCCTTCTTGCAGTGCAACTCGACCTCGACACCGTCCGGATGGCCGGCCTCGGCCAGCAGCTTCTTGGCCGCCTCGACATCGCGCTTCATCACCGGCACTTCCGCATAGTCCGGGTGGACCGGGCAGACGTGATGGTGATCGGCCGGGGCGCCGAGATCGCGATAGGCGATCTTGAGGATGGTCGGGGCGTCGATCGCCAGCTTGAAGGCCTTGCGGACCTTCGGATCCTTGAACGGCTCGGCGCCCATCTTCATGCGGGCGACGCCGGTCTGCGCGGTGGTGATCGTGTGGATCTCGATGCCCGGGATCTTCTTGATCTGCTCGTAGATCTTGAGGTCGGCATCATACAGGCCGTCGACCTGCTTGGAGGCGAGCGCCGCCAGCTTGGTCGCCTGGTCGTCGCCGAGATCCACGAAGTGGATTTCGTCGAGGTTGCCGCCTTCCTTCCAATACGAGCCGCGGCGCTTCAGCACCACCTTCTTGCCGACTTCGACTTCGGTCGGCTCGTAGGCGCCGGAACCGATCGCGCCGACGCCCCACTTGCCCTCGTCCTTCGGATGCAGGATCAGGGCCGGGTAGTGGAACAGGTTCTCGGGGATGGCCAGTGTCGCCGTTGAGCCGTTGAGCTTGATCGTGTGGTCGTCGACCTTCTCGATCGCGTTGGCGTCCCACAGCTCGGTGGTCATTTTCGCCGAGCCGTCGTCGTTCTTCTGGCCGGTGTCGACCTCCTTCAGCATGAAGCCCTTGAGCAGGCCGAGAACCGACGAGCCGACGTTGGGATCGACCCAGCGCTGGATGTTCCAGATCACGTGGTCGGCGGTCATGGCCTCGCCATTCGACCACTTGACATCGGACCGCAGCTTGAGGGTCCAGGTCTTGAGGTCATCGGTCGGCGACCAGCTCTCGAGCAAGTACGGGACTGTGACACCGTCGGGCTGGGTGCGGCTCAGGTAGTCGTTGCACTGGCGCACGATGTTGGAATCGTACACCCACGAGAAGGTGTGCGGGTTGTCGAGCGCGGGCACGCGGATGCCGACGCGCAGGATGCCACCTTTCGTGGCCGCGGCCTTGGCCGACTTCACGAACGGCTCGCCCAGCACCTTGCCGGCGATGCCATAGGCGACGGGCGCCGCCATGCCGAGCAGGGTGGCGGTGCGCAGGAACTCACGCCGGTCAAGCTTGCGCTGCTCGAGCGCATCGACCAGGCCGGGAATGGCTGGATGGTGGCGGTCCTTGCCGCCGGAACCGGAACGCATGTTGGTACCCTCCCTGTAATGGTTGGTTGATCTGCCGAATACGATCGTCCGATGACGCGAACGGGTCCCTGTCAGACCGTATTCGGCGACGTCTCTCGGGCCCGCGCTTTCGTTGTGGCGCGGCGACTTAGTTGATTATTGTTACGTTATCGGGGGAGGGGGAAAGCGTCAATCACGACACCCGCTTAAACGACAGCGACATATCCGGCCTGGCCCGCGGGAGGCGCCCGAAGCCGCCGGAAGCTATTTCCGGCGGCAGGCGGTCCTGGTTGGCGGAATCCACTACTTCCTGCAGACGATCCAGTCGAAAACCTTGCACTTTTTCTTGGAGCAGAGGCGGCCATCGAGCGTTTCGGCGACCCCCCGCCGGCTGTCGACGTCCAGGTCTTCCGCCCGGATGAAACCCTGCGCCTGGCAGAAATTCTCAGCGACCTTGCGCATTTGCGAATTGCCGCAATTGTCGCCGTCGAGTTCCAGGCAGGCGAACAGCCGGTTGCCGGCTGCGGTGAGCGGCGGCTTGTAGGTCCGCGTCGGCAGATCCGCCTCGATCTCCGGCATCGACTGTGGGTCGACGGCCGCAGTCTCGGCCTGCTGGATCTCGGTGGAGGAGCCCAGCCGCGGCATCGTCCGGTCCGCCGGCAGGCTGCCGGAGGATGTGCCGCCGGATGGGGGCGGCAACGGCTGCGGCGCATCGGTCGCTTGCAGCACCGGCACGGTGCCCACATCCGGCAGTTGGCCGTCCGAGACCACGCGCGGCGGCGGGAACACGTACAGTGTGTTGGCTGCGATGGCATAGACGTGCCCTTGCGGGCCGATGACGGGCTGCGACAGGCCGCCCCGGCTCCAGGAGAACTCGGTGAGCTGTTTCAGCGTCGCCTTGTCGAAGGTGTAGAGGGCGCTGGCGGTCGACACGAACACGTGGTTGCGCGAGGCCGCCGCCGCAGCGATCGATTGGCCCGGCAGCGAAACCGACCCCAGCTTTGTAACACCGGACATGAAGGTCACGCCCCCATGCATGTTGACCATCGCGTGTCGGCTGCCGCCCAATGCTGTCGGCGCTGCATAGGTGAGCTGCCCGGTGATGGCGCGGATCGTGCTGAGGCCGGCGCCGGCATACACCACCTCATACTTGTCGTCGCCCGCGGCGGTGGCGATCATGACATGACCATCGGGCCAGGCGTTCGGCGTCGACGTCAGCACGCGCTTCTCGTCATGGATCCGGAAGCGCTCCTCGAACCCATTGCCGGTGAAACCAAAGCCCATCAGGTCATGCAGCCCGTCCGACATCAGGATCAGTGGCGGACCGCCATCCGAGGGCGTATGGACCGCGACCCCGGGAAACGGCCGCTTGACGTCGGCTGGCAACAGGTGCTGTGGCGGTGGAGGCGGAAGGTCGAGCGAGAAGCACGCGAGAAGAAGGCATGCAATATCGTCCCAACTGGCGCCGCCACTGGTTGAAGGCACCCTCGACGACACGGTTTGACGGGCCAGAACCGCGCCCGTATCGGCAGAGAGGGCGGTCAGGAACACGTGGAACCCGGCACCGGTCGGCAGCAGGATCACATCCTGGCCCTGGGCGCGCAGGATGTTCGGGGGCGCGCCGACATCCTCGTCGGTGGCGCCGGGGATCGGTCGATGCCACAGCCATCCACCGCCGACCGTGAACCTGCTTAGCTCCGCAACGTGCCTGGTCGTCGCGGG
>DATEOK010000318.1:0-5775 GCA_035274225.1 Dongiaceae bacterium | reverse complement strand
CTGTGGCTAACGGATCTCCCAGCCGGCGCCTCTATCTCTCGATGAAAGTGCGATGGCAGGGTGACCCAAACGTCCCGGGCCGCCTTTTCCGATGCCGGCCCCGCTAAGGGAGCGCCATCGAAGGGTGGCGGAAACCGAAACCCAGTTTTCACCCGGCGATCCAAGCGCTTGTGGCTTCACCATTCTTTAAGCCTAAGAAGGGCTTAATCACCACAAAGCGACTCTCAGCCGGGCCGGCCGCAGCATATGCGGCGCGCGTCGGCGTGACAACGTTAATCAGCGCGAGTTCCAGGCGCGATCCGAGTCGATCTGGAAAAGTGTTGATTCGCAGTAAGTTACAGGTATATATTGCGGTTGATTCACCGGAGTCGGTTCGTAATGCGTTTAATTGGCTGGATTCTTGGCCTGATGTTGTTGCTCGGGGGAGCTGTGGAAGCAGCTGCCAAACCGGCCATCACCGACGCACGCCTGGGTGTCGAGCCCGGCCTGACCCGCGTGGTCATCAGCCTCAGCCAGCGCAGCGACTTCAAGGTCTTCACCCTGGCCGATCCCTATCGTGTCGTCATCGACATGAGCGAGGTCGACTGGAAGGTCCCCAGCGGCACCAAGCTGCAGGGGCAGGGCCTGGTCGCCGGCATGCGCTATGGCCTGTTCAAGGCCGGCACCTCCCGCGTCGTGCTCGACCTGATGGAGCCGTCTGAGGTCGCCCGGGCGGAGTTCGTGCCGGCCGCCAATGGCGAGCCGCTGCGCCTCCTGGTCGACCTGCGGCCGGTTCCCGAGACCCAGTTCCGCGCCCAGCTCAAGAGCAATAGCAATACGGTCGCCTACAGCGCCATCGCCGCCATCGCCCCGGTGACCAAGCCGGTGGCCCGGACCTTGACCACCAATGGCACCGGCGGCGGGACCGGCGCGGCCACTGGCGCCCTGGGCGGCGCCGCCGCCAAGCAGCCGATCGAGGAGCCCAAGCGCGGCAAGCCCCTGATCGTGATCGACCCCGGCCATGGCGGCATCGACCCCGGCGCCGTCGGCAGCAGCATCAACGAAAAGCAGCTGACATTGGCGGTCGCCAAGGCCCTTAAGAAAGAGTTGGAGGATACCGGCAGGTTCCGCGTCCTCCTGACCCGCAGCCGCGACGTTTACATCCCGCTGCGCGAGCGCTTCGGGCTGGCCCGCGAGAAGGGCGCCGATCTCTTCATCTCGCTCCATGCGGATTCCCACAACAACCCGCTGACCCGCGGCGCGTCGGTCTACACCCTGTCGGAGAAGGCGTCGGACGCCGAATCCGCGGCGCTGGCCACCAAGGAAAACAAGTCGGACATCATCGCCGGCGTCGACCTCAGCAAGCAGAGCAACGTCGTCAGCAACATCCTGATCGACCTGGCGCAGCGCGACACCAAGAACATGTCCACCCGGTTCGCCAGCCTGCTGGTGCGCGAGCTGAAGGACCAGACCATGCTCCTCGGCAACACCCACCGCTTCGCCGGCTTCGCCGTCCTGAAGGCGCCGGATGTGCCGTCGGTCCTGATCGAGATGGGCTATATCTCGAGCAGCAAGGACGAGGCGCTGCTGAGCAGCTCCGGCCACCAGAAGAAGCTGGCCAGGGCCGTCCGCCAGGCGGTCGAGAACTACTTCTCCTGGCAGGAGCTGGTGCGCCGCTCCTGATCCCGGAACTCCGGTCTATCGAGGCTGTTCAGTGGCACACCCCGACGGTAGGGCGGGGTATGCCTTGAAGTGTCACAAGCGTTTGTGTTGCCATAATTTAACCTTGATCTAGCATCATGGCTTGGACTAAGGCGGACACACAATCTGCCGCGGCGTTTGAACAATAGGGGGCCAGGGCTGGCCCGATCATGCGACTGACCAGAATTCTCTCTTTCCTGCTCGGCACGCTGCTGTTCCTGGGTGTCGTCGGGGCAATCGCCGCTTGGCTGGTCTACGAGCACTTCTCGCAGGACCTGCCGGACTATTACCAGCTTGCCAGCTACGACCCGCCGGTGGTCTCGCGCATCTATGCCGGCGACGGCCGGCTGCTCGCGGAATACGCGACCGAGAACCGCGTGTTCGTGCCGATCTCGGTGATTCCGAAGCGCGTCATCAATGCGTTCCTGGCGGCGGAGGACAAGACCTTCTACACCCACCACGGCGTCGACCTGCCCGGCGTCCTCAACGCGGTGTGGATCAACATCAAGAATCTCGGCGACGACCGCAGGCCGGTCGGCGCCTCCACCATCACCCAGCAGGTCACCAAGAACTTCCTACTGAGCAACGAGGTCTCGTACAAGCGCAAGATCCGCGAGATGATCCTCGCGCTGCGCATCGAGAAGGCGTTCACCAAGGACCGCATCCTCGAGCTCTACCTCAACCAGATCTATCTGGGCTCCGGCAACTACGGCGTTGCCACCGCGGCGCTCAACTATTTCAACAAGCCGCTGGACGAGCTGACGATCGGCGAGGCGGCCTATCTCGGCGCGCTGCCCAAGGCGCCGAACAACTACAACATCGTGCGCGATCATCAGGCGGCACTCGACCGTCGCAATTGGGTGATCGACCGCATGCGCGAAGACGGCCACATCACGGCCGAGGAAGCCGACGTCGCGAAGCAGGAACCGCTGGAACTGCACCAGCGCGCCGAGACCGAGCACGTCATCGCGGATTACTTCGCCGAGGAAGTGCGCCGCGAGATCGCGCAGCGCTTCGGCGAGGACGGCCTCTACAAGAAGGGGCTCGCCGTCCGCGCCACCATCGATCCCAGGCTGCAGGAGATCGCCGACCGCGTGCTGCGCCAGCATCTGGTCTCCTACGACAAGACCCAGGGCTATCGCGGACCGCTGCAGCATGTCGACGGCATCGAGAACTGGCAGAAGACCCTGGAAGGCCTGCCGCCGATGCCCTGGCTTTACAGCTGGCAGCCAGTCATCGTGATCGAGGCGACCAAGGCGAAGGCGACGGTCGGCTTCAAGGACGGCACCACCGGCGAGCTCCAGGTCGCCGACCTGGGCTGGGCGCACCCGCGTTCGCCCGAAGGCCGCCTTGGCCCCGCGCCCAGCGCGACCACCGACATCCTGAAGGTCGGCGACATCATCGCGGTCGAGCCGTTGGTCGAGGACGGCAACACCATTCCCGGCCGCTACGCGCTGCGCCAGGTGCCGGAGATCAGCGGCGCGATGGTCGCGATGGACCCGCACACCGGCCGCGTGCTGGCGATGACCGGCGGCTGGTCGTATCAGCAGTCGGAGTTCAACCGCGCCACCCAGGCCAAGCGCCAGCCGGGCTCGTCCTTCAAGCCGATCGTCTATCTCTCGGCGCTGGAAGCGGGCTTCACGCCCTCCACCATGATCCTCGACGCGCCGATCGTGATCGATCAGGGGCCGGGCCTGCCGCTGTGGCGGCCGGAGAACTACGCACAGGATTTCCTCGGCGCCGCCACCATGCGCCGCGGCCTCGAGAATTCGCGCAACCTGATGACCATCCGCATGGCGCAGACCATCGGCATGGCCAAGGTCGCGGAGATGGCCTCCCGCCTCGGCGCCATCGACAACATGCAGCAGACGCTTGCCATGTCGCTGGGCGCCGGCGAGACCACGGTGCTGCGCCTCGCCGGCGCCTACGCCGAGATCGTCAACGGCGGCAAGAAGATCGAGCCGGCGCTGATCGACCGCGTGCAGGACAGCAACGGCTGGACCATCTACCGCCACGACCAGCGGCCGTGCGACGGCTGCCAGATGTCGAGCTACAACGGCGAGGCGCCGCCGGAGATTCCCGATACGCGCCAGCAGGTGCTCGATCCCGCCACGGCCTATCAGATGGTCTCGATGCTGGAAGGCGTGGTGAACCGCGGCACCGGCACGGCGGTGAAGGCGGTGGGCAAGCCGCTGGCCGGCAAGACCGGCACCACCAACGAAGGCCGCGACGTGTGGTTCATGGGCTTCTCGCCCGACCTCGTCGCCGGCGTCTATCTCGGCTTCGACCAGCCGCGCTCGCTGGGCGAGAAAGCGACGGGCGGCCGCTATTCGGCGCCGATCTTCCGCGACTTCATGATGGAAGCGCTGAAGAACGAGCCGGCGACCCCGTTCCGCGTGCCGCCGGGCATACGCCTGGTGCGGGTCGATTACTACACCGGCGAGCGTGCCGCGCCCGGCGCCGGCAAGGTGATCTGGGAAGCCTTCAAGCCGGGCACCGAGCCGACCGGCCACGTCAACGTCATTCAGGGCGTGGCGAATTACGGCCAGGATGCCGGCTATGGCTCGATCATTCCGATCGGACCTGCGACGGATGCCGGCCAGGGCGGAACGACGATCATCGATTCGATCGGAGCCGGCGCGACACCGCCCGCCAACACCGCGCAGGACGGCCAGCCGGTCATCACCGGCGAGCCGAACGACCCGCAGCCGAACATCCTGCCGCCCGGCATCACGCCGTCGGGCGAGGAGGAGCAGGCGCCCCAACAGGCCGAGCAGCCGCAGCAACCGGCCCTGCAGGCGCCGGCCGTGGGCGACGCACCGGCTGCCCCGGCCCAGCCCGCGCCACCGGCGGCACCCGCCACCGACAGCAGCGGCGGCATCTACTAACCCAGCTGTTGACGAAAGGCGCTGTGTGCTTGACCGCACCGCGCCGATTGGCCATGTTCGCGCGCCGTTAACCAGGGCGTCCACGGGAGAGGCAATTTCATGCGTGCCGAGATTGAAGCTTTGGCGGAGGAGATCCGGTCTTCCCTGGCCCTGCTGAGGAGGCATCTTTGACTGGGACAATGCGCTGCGTCGCCTCGACGAACTGAACACATTGGCCGAAGACCCGCAGCTCTGGGACAAGCCCGCGAAGGCTCAGAAGACCTTGCGGGAGCGCACGCACCTCGCCAACGCCGTCGACTCCTACCGCGTGATGGAGCGCGAGCTGGATGACGCGCTGACCCTCGCCGAGTTGGGCGAGGCCGAGGGCGACACCAAATCCGTGGACGAGGCCCAGGCATCGCTCACCGCCCTCAAGGAGGTTGCGGGCAAGCGGGAGCTCGAATCCCTGCTGTCCGGTGAAGCTGACATGAACGACTGCTACCTCGAAGTCCATGCCGGCGCCGGCGGCACCGAGGCGCAGGATTGGGCCGAGATGCTGCTGCGCATGTACACCCGCTGGGCCGAGCAGCACGGCTACAAAGTGGAATGGCTGGAAGAGAGCGCCGGTGAAGAGGCCGGCCTCAAGTCCGCGACCATCGAGGTCAAGGGCCCGAACGCCTATGGCTGGCTGAAATCGGAATCCGGCGTGCACCGCCTCGTGCGCATCTCGCCGTACGATTCCAACGCGCGGCGCCACACCAGCTTCTCGTCGGTCTGGGTCTATCCGGTGGTGGACGACAATATCGTGGTCGAGATCCTCGACAAGGATCTCAAGGTCGACACCTTCCGCGCCTCGGGCGCCGGTGGGCAGCACATCAACAAGACCGATTCCGCCATCCGCATCACGCACATGCCGACCGGCATCGTGGTCGCGTGCCAGGCCGACCGCTCGCAGCACCGCAACCGCGCGATGGCAATGGACATGCTGAAGGCGCGGCTCTACGAGGCGGAGCTGCGCAAGCGCGAAGAAGCCGCCGCCGCGCAGGAAGCGCAGAAGAGCGATATCGGCTGGGGCCACCAGATCCGGTCCTACGTGCTGCAGCCCTACCAGATGGTGAAGGACCTGCGCACCGAGACCGAGACCAGCGACACCCAGGGCGTGCTCAACGGCGACATCGACCGCTTCCTGACCGCCTCGCTGGCCGCCAAGGTTCATGGCGGCGAGCAG
>DATEOK010000317.1:0-8238 GCA_035274225.1 Dongiaceae bacterium | reverse complement strand
GCAGCATCACCCTGGTCAATTCCAGCAACTACGCGCCGCTGATCGGCTCGCTCGGTATCGATGCCGTAGTCAGCCCGCGCGCCACCACCGTCTCCAACATCCTGCAGCACGTGCGCCGTGGCCGCGTGCGCGCCGTGCATTCGCTCGGCGACGATTTCGGCGAGGTGATGGAGATCGAGGTGCTGGAGACCGCGCGTCTGGTCGGCACGCCGATCCGCGATGCCAAGCTGCCCGACGGGGTCATCGTCGGCGCCATCGTGCGCGACGAAAAGGTCATCATCGCCACCGGCGACACCGTGCTCGAAAAGGACGACCACGTGGTCCTGTTCGCGGCCAGTGACGACGTGCGCGACGTCGAGCGCCTGTTCTCTGTCCGACTCGAGTATTTCTGATGTCCCGCATCGCCTACATCAACGGCCGCTATGTCCCCAAGTCCCACGCCCAGGTGGCGGTGGAGGATCGCGGCTACCTGTTCTCCGACGGCGTTTACGACGTCCTTCCGGTGCTTGGCGGGAAGTTGGCCCTTGCCGAGCGCTATCTCGACCGGTTGGATCGCTCCCTGGCGGAGCTGAAGATCGCGGCGCCGATGTCGCGTGCCGCCCTGCTGCAGGTGATGAATGAGGTGATCCGCCGCAATCACCTGCGCACCGCCAGCGTCTACGTCCAGGTGACGCGGGGCGTCGCGCCGCGCGATCACAAGTTCCCCAAGGGCATCAAGCCGTCGCTGCTGGTGATGGCGAGGACCTGGAAGGCGGCGCCGCCGGAGCTGCTGGCGAAGGGTGCCGCCGTCGTCACCATGCCCGATCAGCGGTGGGCGCGGCGCGACATCAAGTGCATCAGCCTGGTCGCCAATGTGCTGGCCAAGCAGGCCGCGACGGAGCAGGGCGCGCTCGAGGCCTGGCTGGTCGATAATGACGGCATGGTGACGGAGGGCTCTTCGACCTCGGCCTGGATCGCGACCGGCAACGGGGAGCTGGTGACGCGGCCGAACGGACCTGAGATCCTGCCCGGCATCACGCGTTCGGTCGTGCTCGACGTGGTGCGCGACCTCGGTCTCACCCTGCAGCTCCGGCCGTTCTCGCGAGAGGAGGCCTACGCGGCGCGCGAAGCGTTTCTCACCAGCACCAGCAATTTCGTGTTGCCGATCACGCGCATCGACGGCAAGCCGGTGGGCGAGGGTAAGCCCGGCCCGATCGCCGCGCGCCTGCGCGAAGCCTACGTGAAGGCTGCGCACCATGCCTGAGCGCATGACCCCGCGCGCCATCCTGTTCGACTGGGACAACACCTTGGTCGAGAGCTGGGGCGTCATCCACGAGGCGATGAACTTGACGCTTGCCGCCATGGGCCATCCGCATTGGACGCGCGACGAAACGGAAACGCGGGTGCGCGCGTCCTTGCGCGACACATTCCCGGCGATGTTCGGCGATCGCTGGCGCGATGCAGAGCGGGTTTTCTACAACAGCTTCGCCGCAATCCATCTCCAGCATCTGCGCGCATTGCCCGGCGCGGGCGAGATGCTGGCCGACCTCGCGCACCAGGGACTTTATCTCGGCGTCGTCAGCAACAAGCGCGGGGAGTATCTGCGGCGCGAGGCCGAGCACCTCGGCTGGACCGGGCACTTCCGCGCTTTGGCCGGCGCCGGCGATGCCGCCCGCGACAAACCGGCGGTCGAGCATGTGAAGCTCGCGCTCGGCGATCTCGCATGCGGCGCGGATGTCTGGCTGGTCGGTGATACGGACATCGACCTTAAATGCGCAACCAATGCGGGCTGCACGCCTGTGCTGATGCGGCCAGCCGCGCCCGCCACTGGCGAGTTCCGGGGGCACGAGCCGGCCCTCTATTTCCCTGATTGCGCTGGCCTTTTGGCTTATCTGCGACAAGCTTAGTTTCCTTGCCGCCCGTCCTATGTTAATCCTGAGGAGCGCTGCGCGCCCCTACCCCCCGAGGTGCGCGAGATCGGCGGGCTGGCGCGGCCCCAAGAACAAAGGACGAAACCTCATGGCTAACGAAAAATCGCAGAGCGTCCAGGACGTTTTTTTGAACAACATTCGCAAGAGCAAGATGCCGGTGACGGTGTTCTTGGTGAATGGCGTGAAGCTGCAAGGCATCATTACCTGGTTCGACAATTTCTCCGTGCTGCTGCGCCGCGACGCCCATTCGCAGCTGGTCTACAAGCATGCGATCTCGACGATCATGCCGGCCGGGCCGCTGCAGTTGTTCGAAGGCGCGAAAGAGGGCGAAGAAGCCTAGAGGCTTCGCTGCCGGCGGACGGTATTTGACGAGGATGACACTTGGATAAGGTGACCCCGGTCGACCGGCGCGAGGCGCGGGTCGATATCGACGGCTTACGGCACGGCGACCGCGCGCTGGTGATCCACCCGGATCTGCACCGGCGCGCGAAGTCGGCCGCAGGATTGCACTACCGCAGCGCGGCTTCGCGGCTGGAGGAGGCGTGTGGGCTTGCGCTCGCGATCGACCTGGAGATCGCGGCGGCCGAGGTCGTGCGTGTATCGGAGCCGCGTCCTGCGACCTTGATCGGCCAGGGCGCGGTCGACCGGCTGAAGGAGCTGATCGAGGAGCAAGGCATCGCCCTGGTGGTGGTCGATGCCGCCATTACTCCGGTACAGCAGCGCAACCTGGAGCAGGCCTGGAAGGCCAAGGTCATCGACCGTACCGGCCTCATCCTCGAGATCTTCGGCGAGCGCGCCCGCACCAAGGAGGGCCAGCTGCAGGTGGAGCTGGCAGCCTTGTCCTATCAGCGCTCGCGCCTGGTCAAATCCTGGACCCACCTGGAGCGGCAGCGCGGCGGCTTCGGCTTCATCGGCGGTCCGGGTGAATCCCAGATCGAAATCGACCGCCGCCTGATCGACGAGCGCATCGTGCGCATCAAGCGCGACCTCGAGGATGTGAAGCGCACCCGGGCGCTGCATCGCCGCGCCCGCAAGCGCGTGCCGTTCCCGGTGGTGGCACTGGTCGGCTACACCAATGCCGGCAAGTCGACCTTGTTCAACCGCCTGACCAAGGCGGACGTGATGGCGAAGGACCTGCTGTTCGCCACCCTCGATCCCACCATGCGTCGCGTGCGCCTGCCGGGCGGGCGCGACATTATTCTCAGCGACACCGTCGGATTCATCTCGGACCTGCCGACCGAGCTGGTCGCAGCGTTCCGCGCAACACTTGAAGAGGTGCTGGAAGCAGACCTCATCCTGCATGTGCGGGACATCGCGCATGCGGAGACCGATGCCCAGAAGGCAGACGTCGAAGCGGTGCTCGAAGGCCTCGGCCTCGAGCATACCGTCGTGCACGACATGATCGAGGTCCTGAACAAGATCGACGCCTTGCCGGCCGAAGATGCCGAGCGCATCGCCGACCTGGCGCGCCGCGATCACCAGGTCGCTGCCGTTTCGGCGCTGACCGGCGCCGGCTGCGACCGCCTGCTCCAGGAGATCGAGCAGCGTCTGGCGCGCGACCGGCAGGTGGCGACCTATCGCCTCGGCCACGATCGCGGTGGCGATATCGCCTGGCTTTACCAGCATGGCGAGGTTCTGGAGCGGCACGACGACGAGGAGGGCGCGAGCCTGACCGTGCGCCTGTCTGCCGACGACCGCCGCCGCTTCGAAACGAGCCGTCCAGCATGAAATCCCCCGACGTCAACAAGGTCGCCGCGCTGATCGCGGAAGTGGCGGCGACCGAGATCCAGCCGCGCTTCCGCAAGCTGGCTGCCCACGAGCAGCGCGAAAAGGGCCCCGGCGACATCGTCACCATCGCCGACGAGCGCGCCGAGGCCGCGATGACCCCGCGCCTGATGGAACTGGTGCCCGGTTCGATCGTGATCGGCGAGGAGGCCGCGGCCAAGGACCCGAAGCTGGTCGAGCGCCTGCTGCATGACCAGGTGGCCTGGATCGTCGATCCGGTGGACGGGACCGCCAACTTCGCTGAGGGCATTGCTGATTTCGTCAGCATGGTCGCCCTGGTCCGTGGCGACGAGCTGATCGCCAGCTGGATCCACCTGCCGATGACCGGTCACACCGCCATCGCCGAGCATGGCGCCGGCGCCACCTACGACGGCGTGCGCATTCCTAAGCTCGCTCCGACGTCGGACGCCCTGGCGGGCGTGGTCGGCGTGGGCAAGTTCAGCGCGCCGTCCCTGCATCCGCGGGCAGAGGCGCTGCGCAAGCAGGTGAAGCAGGTCAAGTCGTTGCGCTGTGCCGGCCTTGACTACCTCCGGCTGGCGCGCGGCGAGCTCGATTTCATCCTGTTCGGCCGCGCCTGGCCTTGGGACCACGCGCCGGGCGCGTTGCTGGTGGCGGAGGCGGGCGGGGTTGCCGGCCACGGCGACGGCTCGCCCTATCGCCCCAGCCAGCCCTTCACCAAGGAAGGCGTCCTGACGGCGCGCAGCCCTCAGGTCTGGCGGCAGATACTCGACCGGCTGAATGCACAGCCGGCGCACTGATCAAGGGAGACATCCATGAAAGTTTCGTTCCTGGGTCTGGGGGTCATGGGCTTCCCGATGGCCGGCCACCTGAAGAAGGGCGGCCATGAGGTCACGGTCTACAACCGCACCCAGGCCAAGTCCCAAAAATGGGTCGAGACCCACGGTGGCAAGGCGGCGGCCACCCCGGCCGAGGCGGCCAAGGGCGCCGACATCGTGTTCTCCTGCGTCGGCAACGATGATGACCTGCGCAGCATCGTCCTGGGGGAGCAGGGCGCCTTCGCCGGCATGGCCAAGGGCGCCATCTTCGTCGACCACACCACCGCCTCCGCAAACGTCGCCCGGGAACTTGGCGAGGTCGCGAAAGAGCAGGGAATTCACTTCCTCGACGCGCCGGTTTCGGGCGGGCAGGCGGGTGCCGAGAACGGCAAGCTGACCGTCATGGTCGGCGGCGGCCAAGCCGACTTCGACCGCGCCAAGCCGGTGATCGATTGCTACGCCCGCGCCTGCGTCCTGCTAGGCCCGGTCGGCAGCGGGCAGCTGGCCAAGATGGTCAACCAGATCTGCATCGCCGGCCTGGTGCAGGGGCTGGCGGAGGGGATGAACTTCGCGGTCAAGGCGGGCCTCGATCCCGCCAAGTTGGTCGAGACGATCTCCAAGGGCGCCGCCCAATCCTGGCAGATGGAGAACCGCGCCCTGACCATGGTGGCGGACAAATTCGACTTCGGCTTCGCCGTCGATTGGATGCGCAAGGATCTCGGCATCTGCCTCGAAGAAGCGAAGCGCAACGGTGCGCGGCTGCCCGTCACCGCCCTGGTGGACCAGTTCTATGCCCAGGTCCAGCAGCGCGGCGGGAAGCGCTGGGATACCTCCAGCTTGATCCATCTGCTGGCGCACGCATAACTTTAAGAGCGACCTGTAACTAACTGAATATATGAATTATATGGCTGTATAATTGTGCGTATTTGACTATTGCATGCGGCATGCATATACCGTCCTCGGTCGGTCGGATTGAGGGGGAAGCAGTCGATGCCGTGGGCTTTGACGGGTGTGGCAATCGATAGCGCGGGGATCGTGGGCGGCACTGAGTTGACGCCCGCTGCACTCCGCAAACGCAGCCGCTTGCAGCGGATGGTGGCAGTCGATCATGGCGACCTGAGCGCGCCGGTGCACGACAAGCGGCGCGATCCGCGCAGCGGGCTGGTCGGACATCGCGAAGTCGTGGCGGCCACCGCCACGATCCGCACCGCCTTCACCGAATGGCTGACGCCCGGGCACCGGACCGTCGTGCTTGGCGGCTGCTGCACCTTGATGATCGGCCTTGCCGCGGCGACCCGCGACAAGCTCGGAGCTTTCGGCATCGCCTATCTCGACGGCCACCTCGACCTCTATGACGGACAATCTTCGCCCTCCGGCGAGGCGGCGGACGTGCCGCTCGCCACCCTGCTGGGCCATGGTGATCCAGCGGTGCTGGAAGCGGCCGGCGGTCCCGCGCTGGCGCCGGACGGCGTCTATCTGCTGGCCGCTCGCGATACGCTGCAGGCGCGGGGCCATGGCTCCCTAATGCCGGAGGACTTCGGTTTCCGCCACCGCGACACCGTGGCGATCCGCGCCGGGGCGGCGAAGGTGGGGGCGGAGGCCAGGGCGCATTTCGAGGCACTGGACCTGCCGTTCTGGCTGTTCCTTGATGTCGATGCTCTCGACCCGGCGGCCTTCCCCGCGACCGATGCCTTGATCGGCGACGGGCTGACCTGGGATGAGCTGGATGCCGTGGCCGGCCCTCTGGCGCGCTCGCCCAACCTGCTGGGGGTGGTGACCACCTGCTACAACCCCGAGAAGGACCCCGACGGCGCCTGCGGCCGCCGGCTCGGCCGGTTCCTCGAAAGCGTGGTGGAGGCCAACCCATGAAGCCGAGCGAGCTGCGCGACCTCAACGTCATCGGCGCCTTCGCCCTGGCCGTGGCCGACGATCTCAAGGACGCGATGCAGGACCTGGCCGACGGCAACGAGAGCGCCTGCTCCGCGCTGATCGTGATCGGGCAGGAGAGCGGCCTCTCGGTCGACCGCCTGTCCAAGATCCTGGGCCTGTCGCAGCCCGGCACCGTGCGCCTGGTCGACCGCCTCGCCGAAGCCAAGCTGGTCGAGCGCAAGACCAGCAGCGACCGCCGCTCCGTCGCCCTGCGCCTGACCGATGCCGGCAAGCGCCAGGTCAAGTCGCTGCTGGTCGGCCGCCAGCACGCCTTGTCGCAGGCGTTGCGCGGCCTCGACGACTGGGAACGATCGACCTTGTCCGCCATTGCCAACAAGGTGCTGCGCGGCCTGGAACACAGCACGGTCGAATGCGATCGCCGCTGCCGCCTGTGCGACGACGCGAGCTGCCCGGACGAGACCTGCCCGATGCTGGCGGTGTAGCGCCCCAAAGAGCGAACGGGAGAGCGCGCATGGAACAGCGTCTGAGCCTCGTCACCCTGGGCGTGCGGGACCTCGATGCGTCGCGCGGCTTCTACAAGCGGCTTGGCTGGACGGAGTCGCCGGCAAGCAATGCCGAGGTGGCGTTCTTCCAGTGCGGCGGACTTGTGTTTGCGTTGTGGGGCCGCGAGGCGTTGGCGGACGATGCCGGCGTGCAAGCAGCCGACCGTGGCTTTGCAAACATCAGCCTCGCGTACAACGTGCGTCGCAAGGACGAGGTCGACGCGACGCTCAAGGACGCGGAGAAGGCCGGCGCCATCATCCTGAGACTGGCGGCGGAGACGTCCTGGGGCGGGCGTACCGGCTATTTCGCGGACCCCGACGGCTTCGCCTGGGAGGTCGCGTGGAACCCCGGTTTCGAGATCCTCCCGGACGGCGGCATCAAGCTGCCGGGCTAGGCGAAAAGCAGGTGTGTTATCGAATGTTATCAATAATTACGGCGCAATTGCTGCGACGAAATGTGCGTAGCCAGGGGCTCAGAATAAGCTCATAGTGGGTGTGTTGGGGGGCCACCGATTACCAAGGGAGTGTGGCCGTGGACGGCATCAACCCGACTTTGGCGTTAGCCGCACTGCTGTTTGGCATGCACGGCAACCCGCAAGACACGACGGATCATTCGGCAATCGCAGCTCAGGTCGCGGAGCGGCCAGCCTGCGCATCTATGGCTGATGCCGGCGATCCTGCATCGTTGCAGCAACCTGATGATCCGATCGCGCGTCAGCCCGTGCCGGCGGCAAAGGCCGGATCTGCGGATCGCTGCAAGCCGGAGCGCTGACGTCGCAACAGGCTAACGCTGCGCCAGCTCGGCCTGGTGCGCCTTTGCCATCTCCATCATGCTCGTGAAGCGGAACTGATACTTCGGCGTCACCGAAGGTTTCATGGTCGCACCGAAACCGGTGTCGCCATGCCGACGATAGATCCAGCACGACGTGAGGCCGGCGCGGTTGGCCGGCTCGTGATCGTGGAACAGGCTCTCGGCGGTGTGCAGGATCTGCTCCTTGCCGATCCCCATGCCGCCCAGCTTCTCCACCATGTAGCGGAAGTTCCGGTCGTCGGGCTTGTATGAGCCGATGTCCTCGGCGGTCAGGATCGCGTCGAATGTCACCTGCAGCCGCTTGTTGCTGAGCGCAAAGCTCTCATTGTCGACGTTGGACAGGATCACCAGCTTGTAGTGCTTCTTGAGATACTGCAGCGCCTCCGCGGAATCCGGGAAGGCCGGCCAGTTGCCGACCGATCGGCCGTAGGCCTGGCATTCCTCCCACGACGCCGCCACACCCCATTCCTCTGCCAGTCGCTTGTAGACGATGGGCAGCAGCTCGCGGTACCGCCGCGCCGGCG
>DATEOK010000316.1:0-7477 GCA_035274225.1 Dongiaceae bacterium | reverse complement strand
ACGCCGGCGAACGGATGCAGGAAGATGCGCTTCATGCCGAGCTCGTCGGCCACGCGGCAGGCATGCTGTCCGCCCGCGCCGCCGAAGCAGGCGAGCGTGTATTTGCTGACGTCGTAGCCGCGCTGGATCGAGATCTCCTTGATCGCGTTCGCCATGTTGGCGACCGCGATTTTCATGAAACCTTCGGCGGCTTCCTCCGCCGAGATCCGCTTGCCGCTGGCTGCTGAGATCTCCTCAGCCAGCGCCGCGAATTTCGCCGCGACGATGTCACGGTCGAGCTTCTGGTCGGCATTGCGGCCGAAGATGCGCGGGAAGAAATCCGGGTTGAGCCGCCCCAGCATGACGTTGCAATCCGTCACGGCGAGTGGCCCGCCGCGCCGATAGCTGGCCGGACCGGGATTGGCGCCGGCGGAATCCGGCCCGACCCGGAAACGCGCGCCGTCGAAATGCAGGATCGAGCCGCCGCCCGCCGCCACGGTGTGGATCTGCATCATGGGCGCGCGCACGCGCACGCCGGCGACCTGCGCATCGAACGTGCGCTCGTAGGCACCGCTCCAGTGCGAGACGTCGGTCGAGGTGCCGCCCATGTCGAAGCCGATGATGCGGTCGAACCCCGCGAGGCGGGCCGTCTCCACCGCGCCGACGATGCCGCCGGCCGGGCCGGAGAGGATGCTGTCCTTGCCCTGGAACTTGCCGGCGTCGGTCAGGCCGCCGCTGGACTGCATGAACATCAGGCGCGTGCGCGTATTCCCGATCTCGCGCGCCACCTGGTCGACATAGCGCCGCAAGATCGGCGACAGATAGGCATCGACCACCGTGGTGTCGCCGCGGCTGACCAGCTTCATCAGCGGCGAGACGCGATGGCTGACCGAGATCTGCTTGAAGCCCAGCTCCTGCGCCAGCTCAGCCAGCGCTTTCTCATGCTGGGTGTGGCGGAAGCCGTGCATCAGCAGGATCGCGACGCCTTCGAAGCCGGCCGCGCGCTTGGCCAGCAGGTCGCGCCGCGCCGTCGCCAGGTCGAGCGGCTTCAGCACCTCGCCTTCGGCCGTAATGCGCTCGTCGACCTCGATCGCATCGTCATAGAGCAGCTCCGGCAGCTTGATCTCGCGCGCGAAGATCTTGGGCCGGTTCTGGTAGGCGATGCGCAGCGCGTCGCGGAAGCCCTTGGTGACGACCAGCAGCGTGCGCTCGCCCTTGCGCTCGAGCAAAGCGTTGGTCGCGACGGTGGTGCCCATTTTTATGGCAGAGACATCGGCGGGGATCGGCGCGCCGGCTTCCAGCCTCAGGATATCACGGATGCCCTGGATCGCGGCGTCGCGGTAGCGCTCCGGATTCTCCGACAGCAGCTTGTGCGTCACCAGCGAGCCGTCCGGCCGCTTCGCCACCACGTCGGTGAAGGTGCCGCCGCGATCGATCCAGAACTGCCACTCGCTCTTGCCCAAACTCATGCAAAAATCCTTGAAACCGCCGCATTTCCCTGCGACGAAGCGCCCCGACTATAGCGCCTGCCTGGGATGGTTCCAGCCTTGGCGCAACCGGCCCCGGCGGCTATGGTTGGAGAGGCGGGAGAGGCCACAATCACCACATGAGCATCTGGGGCAAAATCATCGGCGGAGTTGCCGGGTTCGCTTTGGGCGGCCCGTTGGGCGCGTTGCTGGGCGCGATCGCCGGCCATGCCGCCGACCGCCGCATCGAGCAGGCCGAGCCCGCCGGCGCCGAGCTGGAAGACCAGTCGCTGGACGGCCGGTCGGCGACTCGCCAGATCGCCTTCACCATTGCCGTCATCGTGCTCGGCGCCAAGATGGCGAAGGCGGATGGTGCCGTTAACCGCGCCGAGGTCGCCGCCTTCAAGGAAGTGTTCCAAGTTCCGCCGAACGAGCTCAAGAACGTCGCGCGGATCTTCGACCAGGCCAAGCAGGATCCGGCGGGCTTCGAGCCATACGCCAAGCAGATCGCCCGCATGTTCCGCAAGGATCATCCGGTGCTCGAAGAGCTGCTCGACGGCCTGTTCCACATTGCCAAGGCCGACGGTCGGGTACACGACGCCGAAATTACCTATCTGAAGAGCGTCGCCGACATCTTCGGCCTCGACGAGAACGACTTCGCCCGCATCCGCGAAGGTCACCTGGGGCCCGACAAGGCCGACCCCTACACCATCCTCGGCACCAACCGCATGGCCAGCAACGAAGAGATCAAGCAAGCCTGGCGCAAGCTGGCGCGTGACACCCACCCGGACAAGCTGATGGCGCAGGGCCTGCCGCACGAATTCGTCGAGCTGGCGAACGAAAAGCTCGCCACCATCAATGCTGCCTACGACAAGGTCGCCAAAGAGCGCGGCATCCGTTAGAAGAACCACCCCATGCCACCCGCCTTGCCGCAACTTGCGTTACGCAACGCCGCGATCACGTTCGGCGGCAAGCCGCTATTCTCCGGTATCGACGTCACGCTCGGCCGCGGCGAGCGCGTCTGTTTGGTCGGCGCCAACGGTTCCGGCAAGTCCACCATCCTGAAAGCGCTGGCCGGCGAGATCGAGCTCGATAAGGGCGAACGGTTCCTGCAGCCTGGCGTCACGGTCGGCTATCTACCGCAGAATGCGGATTTGAGCACCGGCGGATCGGTCGCCGATTATGTCGCCGCCGGTGCGCACGACACGGACGCCGACCACTACCGCGTCGCGTGGATGCTGGACCACGTGAAGCTGGAGGGGAGTCGGGCGCTGTCGACGCTGTCCGGCGGTGAAGGCCGGCGCGCGGCGCTGGCGCGCACCTTGGTCAGCCGGCCCGACCTGCTGCTGCTGGACGAGCCAACCAATCATCTCGACCTGCCGACCATCGAGTGGCTCGAAGAGGAACTCGCCAATTTCGCCGGCGGCATCCTGATGATCAGCCACGACCGCGCTTTCCTGCGCAAGCTGACCAGCCGCCTGCTATGGCTGGACCGCGGCCGCATGTTCGAGCGTGACGGCGGCTTCGAGGGCTTCGACCAGTGGTCGCAGGAGATCATGGAGCAGGAGGCGGCCGAGTTCCGCCGCCTGGAGAAGCGGCTCGAGACCGAGGAATACTGGCTGCAGCGCGGCGTTACCGCGCGCCGCTCGCGCAACGAAGGACGGCGCCGGCGCCTGTTCGCGCTACGCCAGGAGAAGGCCACCAGCCTGAAGACGCGGGGCCGCGCCAAGTTGGCGCTGGCGGAAGGCGACCTCGGCGGCAAGTTGGCGATCGAGGCGATCGACATCACCAAGCGCTACCCGCAGCCGGACGGCGGCACGCTCAGGATCGTCGAGGACTTCTCCACCCGCATCATGCGCGGGGACCGCATCGGCATCCTCGGCCCCAACGGCGCCGGCAAGACCACCCTCATCAAGCTGCTGACCGGCGAGATCGCGCCGGACGGCGGCGAGGTTCGCCTCGGCATCGGCATCCAGGCGATCTATCTCGACCAGCGCCGGCAGAGCTTCGACCTCGAGCGCACCTTGTGGGAGACGCTGGCGCCGACCGGCGGCGATTCCATCATCGTCAACGGCCGGCCGCGCCATATCGTCGGCTACCTGCGCGATTTCCTGTTCGACGAGCGGCAGGCGACCATGCCGGTGCGCCTGCTGTCCGGCGGCGAGCGAGCGCGCCTGATGCTGGCCAAGCTGTTCGCCGAGCCGGGCAACCTGATCGTGCTCGACGAACCGACCAACGACCTCGACCTGGACACGCTCGACCTCTTGCAGGACGTGCTGTCGGAATACGAGGGCACGCTGCTGCTGGTGAGCCACGACCGCGATTTCCTCGACCGCCTGGTCACCAGCACCATCGCGGTCGAGGGCGACGGCGACGTGGTGGAATATGCCGGCGGCTACAGCGATTACGTGGTCCAGCGCGGCGAGCGCGAGGAGAAAGTGCAGCTGCGCAAGGCCGAGCCCAGACGTGCAGAAACGCCGAGGCCGAGCACGCCGGCGCCCGCGCGTTTCTCGATGAAGGAGCAGCGCGAGCTCGACGAGACGACCGCCAAGCTCGACCGCCTGCATGCCGAAATCTCGACGCTGGAATCCGCCCTCGCAGATCCCACGCTCTACCAGCGCGACGCCGCCAAGGCCGCGCAAGCCAGCGCCCTGCTCGCCCGCAAGCGCGACGAGCTGCACGCAACCGAGGAACGCTGGCTGGAGCTGGAAGAGAAGCGCACCCACCTCTCAGGTGCGCGATGATGCACAATCTTCATCGCCCCCTCCTCCGTCATGGCAAGGCTTGGCCTTGCCATCCACGAGTTTCTTTGAGCAGAACCGAGCAGCCCCAGGCAAACTCGTGGATCCCAAGGCCAAGCCTTGGGATGACGGAGTGTTGGCGGGCTGCCTCGATTAGCGATCACAGGCCTTAGCGCATGCTGCCGCACCATATCGCGATGATGGTCATGGTCCAGGTCCTGTGGGGCGCCAATTTCGCGGTCGCCAAGTTCGGGTTGGATTCCTTTTCGCCGATCTTCTTCGTGGCGCTGCGCTTCACCCTGGTCGCGGTCCTGCTGGTGTTCGTGGTAGGGCTGCCGAAACCCGCGATGCTGAAGCGGCTGCTGCCGCTGTCCATCACCATGGGCGTCATGCATTTCACCCTAATGTTCCTCGGCATGGCGAAGCTGGACGCCGCCACCAGCTCGATCGCGATCCAGCTGCAGACGCCGTTCGCCGCGATCATGGCCGCGTTTTTCCTTGGCGAGACGCTGGGCTGGCGGCGGATCGCCGGCATGATCACCGCGTTCGCCGGCGTCATGCTGATCGCCGGCGAGCCGCGCTTCTCCGACGATCCCTGGCCGTTGCTGTCGGTGGTCGGCGCCGCCTTTGCCTGGTCGCTCGGCAACATCCAGGTGAAGGCCCTGGGCGACGAGATCGACGCGGTGACGCTGAACGGCTGGATCGCCCTGCTGGCCGCGCCGCAGCTGCTGCTCGCCTCCTGGCTGATCGAGGGGCCGCAATGGCAGGCCATCCTGGACGCCACCTGGATCAGCTGGGCCGCGCTGGTGTTCCAGGCCGTCGTCATCGCCATTTTCACCTATTGGATCTGGTACAACATGATGCGGCGCTATCCGGTCAACCTGGTGATCCCCTTCACCCTCCTGCTGCCGATGATCGGCGTCGCCGCCGGCGCTCTGCTGCGCGATGAAACCGTGACCTGGCAGATGATCGTCGGCGGCTTGGCGACAATCGCCGGCGTCGGCATTATCGTGCTGCGCCGGCCGGCCGTAGCCGCGCCCGCCACCAAGACCGGAATCTAGCCCGAGCGATCATGACCGACACCACGCCCGCGACCACCCACCTGACCGAGACTGCAGCGCCCGCCACCGGCGCTCCGACGGCCGCCACCTTGGCGATCGAGGAGCTGCCATCACCCAATTGCGACGACCGGCCGGACGGGCAGAAGGTCGACATCCTGGTGCTGCACTACACCGGCATGCCGGATGCGGGCCAGGCGCTGCGCCGCCTGAAAGATCCGCAGGCCAAGGTCAGCGCGCACTACGTGATCGACGAGGAAGGCAAGATCTACCGCATGGTGCCGGAGGACAAGCGCGCCTGGCATGCCGGCGTCAGCGCCTGGAAGGGCGAGCGCGACATCAACGCCCGCTCGATCGGCATCGAGATCGTCAACACCGGCCACGAGTTCGGCTATCGCCCGTTCCAGCTGAAGCAGATGGACGCGCTGGTCGCTCTCTGCAAGGACATCAAGACCCGCCACGACATCCCGCCCGAGCGCGTGCTCGGCCACTCCGACGTGGCGCCACTGCGCAAGCAGGACCCCGGTGAATTGTTCGACTGGTACCGCCTGTTTGCCGAGGGCATCGCCAACTGGCCGACCCCCAAAGCCATCGAGTGGAGCAACGAGCAGTTCTTCCAGGCGCTGGCCGCTTATGGCTACGACCTGACCGGGCCGGCCAAGGCCAACATCGACCCACAGCAGGCGCGCCGCGCCGCCTGCGTCGCCTTCTGCCGGCGCTTTCGTCCGGCCGTGCTCCGGCCGGTGCCGGACCTGGAGATGAAGACCATCCTGGCGGGATTGGTTGACAAGCCCGCTGCGCAGTCCTAGCTAACGCCCGTGCCAGATGGCCGGATGGCCGCTGCCGCTGATGCGGTGGAGGAAAGTCCGGGCTCCACGGAAAGACGGTGCCGGGTAACGCCCGGCGAGAGCGATCTTAGGGACAGTGCCACAGAGATGAGACCGCCGCGGTCTTTCGAGGCCGCGGTAAGGGTGAAACGGTGCGGTAAGAGCGCACCGCGGTTCCGGTAACGGCGCCGGCACGGCAAACCCCACCGGGAGCAAGACCAGATAGGAGAATGGGGCCGGGCAACCGGTCCATGCGCCTTTCCGCGCCAGATTCTCGGGTAGGTCGCGCGAGGCGCCCGGCGACGGGCGTCCCAGAGGAATGGCCATCCAAGGGCGGCAACGCCCTGGACAGAACCCGGCTTACAGGCCATCTGGCACTATTTTCAGCGATCCGCAGTGCGCATGATCGGGGTAAGGCCGCCGTACCTTTCGAGCCGAACCTCGTACTGCTGGTCGTCCAATATTGTGTCGGGAATGGAGAGGCTAGTGAACGCGCTTAGGCTGGCGCTGCCCACCGCCGTACCCGTGGTAAAGCCGAAGCCGGGGACCTCTGGGAGGTCAGCGACATAGTCATTCGCCAGAGCGAACGGCTGAGAGAGGACGATCAAGACGCCACCTCCCAGGAGAGTGTATCCGGTGGCCCTCTTTACGCCGAACATAGATATTGGTATCCGATCAGTTAAACTACACCAGATGTAGGGATGAAGGCGCTGGGAATCAAGACCAGCTTGGTGGCCGCGTCCCGAACTCTTAGTCGCCATGTTCCCGTCCTGTTCGCGGGCAAAACTTCCCTCAAAACCCGACCCCTGCGCCCCGCCCTTGAGGGCTCGCGTGAACGCTCCGTTGTAAACACTTGTTAACATTGTCTTCCTGTCACGGTTTGTTCTTTACGAAATGTCAAAAATCCAAGATTTTCCAGAGAGTTACAGCCTAATCCCATTGACGCCCATGATATCCCATGATATCCCACTATCCACAGACTTACTCCCATCTCTGACCGGGCGCGATTTGGGGCGCGCCGATGGGCTGGATGGGCCGACCGACGCGTCGGGTGGAAGGACCAATTGCGGTGGCGTGACGCCGCCCAAAAAGGGTCGAGGGGCTAGCTCGGGACGTCATGGCACTGTTCATCGATACCTTCGTGAACAAGATCGACCGCAAGGGCCGGGTGTCCGTGCCGGCGACGTTCCGTGCCACGCTCGCCGAGCAGACCTTCCAGGGCATCGTCGCGTTTCCTTCGTTCAAGCTGCCGGCGCTGCACTGCGCCGGCATGGACTGGATGCAGTCGCTGATCGACAGCACCGCGCGCGTCGATTTGTTTTCGCCCGAGCATGACGATCTGACCGCCTCGCTGTTTCCGGATGCGAAACAACTCGCATTCGATGGCGAAGGTCGGGTGATGCTGC
>DATEOK010000315.1:0-5360 GCA_035274225.1 Dongiaceae bacterium | reverse complement strand
CCCGGCGCCGGCAACGACGCGCTGGTCACCGGTTATTACGAACCCGAGTTGAAGGGAAGTCGCATACAGGATGCGGCGCATCCTTATCCGCTCTATCGCCTGCCGCCGAATCCGACCGCGTTCGATCGCGCCGAGATCGATGGCGGTGCGCTGGCGGGCAAGGGGCTCGAGCTGGTGTGGGTCAACGACAAGGTCGAGGCGTTCTTCCTGCACGTGCAGGGCTCGGGACGGGTGCGGCTCGACAGCGGCGAAGTGGTGCGGGTGGGATTCGCCGGCACCAACGAGCGCGAATACGCCTCCATCGGCAAGGCGATGGTCGATGCCGGGATCATGACCAAGGAAGAAGCTTCGCTGCAGACCATCCGCGCCTATCTCAATGCGCATCCGGACGAGATCGATGGCTGGCTGCAGCGCAATCCGCGCTACGTGTTCTTCAAGGAAGCCAAGGCCGATCCGAATGCCGGGCCGGTCGGGGCGTTCAGCGTGCCCCTGACGCCGGGGCGTTCGATCGCGGTCGATCCGGCGTTCACGGCCCTCGGCCTGCCGGTCTGGCTCGACACCAGCGAGCCTCAGACAAATGTACCCTTGCGGCGGCTGGTGGTGGCACAGGATAAAGGCAGCGCGATCAAGGGCCCCGGACGCATCGATCTGTTCTGGGGCGCGGGGGAACAAGCGGAGGCAGTGGCAGGTCCGATGAGGCAGCAAGGCACCTATTGGGTGATCGTGCCGCGCGCGGTGGGCGAGCGCTGGCTGGCGCAGCAGGCAGGCTCATGAGCGAACGCAAGCGCGTCGGGCTGTTCGTCACCTGCCTGGTCGATCTCTATCGGCCGACGGTCGGCTTCGCCGCCATCGCGCTGATCGAGCGCAGCGGACCCTACACCGTCGTGGTGCCGGAAGCGCAGACCTGCTGCGGCCAGCCGGGCTACAATTCCGGCGACAAGGAGAGCGCGCTCGCGATCGCGCGCCAGGTGGTGGCCGCGTTCGAGGGCTTCGACTATGTGGTGGCGCCGTCGGGCTCCTGCGGTGGCATGATCAAGACGCACTATCCGGAGCTGCTGGCGGGCGATCCCGCCTATGCGCAGCGCGCGCACACGCTGGCGGACAAGACCTATGAGCTGACGCAATTCCTGCGCGACGTCGCGCGCTGGGACGGCGTCTCTGCGGCGTTCGCGAAGAAGGTCACCTATCACGATTCCTGCTCGTCCCTGCGCGAGCTGCAGGTCAGGCGCCAGCCGCGCGACTTGCTGGCCAAGGTCGGCGGCCTTTCCTTCAAGGAGCTGCCGAACGGCGAGCCATGCTGCGGGTTCGGCGGCACCTTCTGCGTCAAGTTTCCGGACATCTCCAACCGCATGGTCGAAGACAAGGTCGCCAACATCGAAGCGAGCGGCGCCGACGTCGTGCTGGCCGCCGACATGGGCTGCCTGCTCAACATCGCGGGCAAGCTGAAGCGCGCCGGCAGCAAAGTCGAGGCGCGCCACGTCGCCGAGGTCCTGGCCGGCATGGCCGACGATGCCGCGATCGGCGAGCGGCAATAGCCGATGGAATCGACGTCGCACCTCTTCAAGGACAATGTCGCGCGCGCTCTCACCGATGCGCACCTGCAACAGGCGCTGGGCCATGTGCGCACCAAGTTCATCGACAAGCGCCAGCAGGCGATGGCCGCGCTGCCGGAGTTCGAGGCGCTGCGCGACGCCGGGCGCGATCTCAAGAACCACGTGCTGAGCCGGCTCGACGAATACCTGGTCGAGTTCGAAGGCAATGTGAAAAAGAACGGCGGCCACGTGCATTGGGCGGCGACCTCGGCCGATGCACGCAAGGTCATCCTCGACATCTGCCGCGGCACCGGCGCCAAGACGGTGACCAAGGGCAAGACCATGGTGGGCGAGGAGATCGGCATCAACGATCACCTCGCCGCCAACGGCATCGAGCCGATCGAGACCGACCTTGGCGAATACATCATCCAGCTGCGCGGCGAGCCGCCCAGCCACATCATCGCGCCCTCGGTGCACGTGACCAAGGACCAGGTCGAGGAGACCTTCCGCAAGGTCCACACCGACCTCGATCCCAACCGCAACTTGAGCGAGCCGTCGAGCCTGTTGCACGAGGCGCGGGTGAAATTGCGCGGACGCTTCCTGGTGGCCGATGTCGGCATCACCGGCGCCAATTTCCTGATCGCCAACAGCGGCACCACCACCATCGTCACCAACGAGGGCAACGGCGACCTGACGCAGACCTTGCCGCGCATCCACATCGTGCTGGCCGGCATCGAGAAGATCGTGCCGAGCATCGAGGATGCCGGCATCCTGCTGCGTTTGTTGGCGCGCTCGGCGACCGGGCAGGAGATGTCGGCCTATACGACCTTCTCGACCGGCCCGCGGCGGCCGGAGGATGTCGACGGGCCGGAGCAGTTCCACGTCGTGCTGGTCGACAACGGCCGCAGCAAGCTGCTCGGCACCGAGTTCGAGGAGATGCTACGCTGCATCCGCTGCGGCGCCTGCCTCAACCACTGCCCGATCTATCAGAATGTTGGCGGCCATGCGTACGGCTGGGTCTATGCCGGACCGATCGGCGCCATCACCACGCCGGCGCTGATCGGCATCGAGCATTCGGCGCCGCTGCCGGAAGCCTCGTCGCTGTGCGGGCGCTGCGAGCAGGTGTGCCCGGTGCGGATCCCGATCCCCAAGATGCTGCGCCACTGGCGGGAGGAAGCGTTCGAACGCCGCCTGCACGGCAACCGCGCGCGCTGGGCGCTGAAGCTGTGGGCGATGCTGGCGACGCGGCCGGCGCTGTACCGCTTGGCGACGCGCGTCGGCGCGGGCGTGCTGGGTGCGCTCGGCGGCCGGCGTGGACGCTTTTCCTCGCTGCCGTTTGCGGAGGCGTGGACCGCGCATCGCGACTTGCCAGCGCCGCAGGGGCGCACGTTCATGGCGATGTACCGGGGGAAGAAGTGACAGACAACACGCGCGCCCCATACGCCGATGAGCCCCTTCCCCCCTTGTGGGGGAAGGTTGGGATGGGGGGTGCCGCCGCACAATCGCAGTCGAGAAATGTTGAAATGCGGCGTGGCATCGACAGGTGCATCGCTACCGCTGATCGTGCGGCGTCACCCCCCATCCAGCTCCGGCTAAGCTCACTCCGTTCGCTAAGCCTGCGCATCCTTCCCTCACAAGGGGGGAAGAGGTGCGTTGTTAGAGAGGCATGCGCATGAGCGCGCGCGACGACATCCTCAATCGCATCCGCGCCGGGCGCGGCGAGGCGACGGCGCATCCGGGGCCTGGTCTCACGCCGAAGCGCGGCCAGGTCGTGGGTGCGGAGCGCAAGGCGCTGTTCGTGAAGATGGCACAGCAGGCGTTGGCGAGTGTCGATGAGGCGCGCTCGCGCGCGGAGGTGCCGGGGCTGGTGAAGAGCTATCTCAGCCAGCACAACCTGCCGGCGGAGGCGCGCCTCGCGCCCGATCCGCGCATCACCGGACTCGACTGGGCCTCGCAGCCCCTGCTCAGCACCAGCGTCGGCGGCACCGACGGCTCACATCCGATCTCCGTCACGGGCTGTTTCGCCGGCGTGGCGGAAACCGGCACCATCGCGCTCACCTCCGGTGCGCCGTCGCCGACCTTGCTCAACTTCCTGCCCGAGACCCATATTGTCGTGGTCGATGCCAAGGACCTTGCCGGCACCTACGAGGACCTGTGGGCGCGGCTGAAGGGGCAATATGGCGAGACCATGCCGCGCACCCTGAACCTCGTCACCGGCCCGTCGCGCAGCGGCGACATCGAGCAGACCATCCTGATGGGCGCGCACGGGCCGAAGCGGCTGCACATCATCTTGGTCGACGAACCCTAGCGCGATGGCGAAGCGGCGAGCCACGCCCGACGAGCTGGAACTGTGGCGGCATGTGGCGCAGAGCGTGCGCCCGATCAAGTCCAAGCGCCGCCCCGCGCCGTCGAAGGAGCCGGCGCCAAACGCGCCGCCGGCCAAGCCCAAATCTGCCAAGCCGGCCGCACCGCCGGTTCCACCGGCCAAGCCGCAGCCGCCGGCCAAGCATCATGAGCTGACCCACGGACTCAGCCACGGCATCGACCGCCGCCAGGCCGAGCGCTTCCGCAAGGGCAAGCTCACGATCGAAGGCAAGATCGACCTGCACGGCCGCACCCAGCAGGACGCGCACGACGACCTGCTCGCGTTCCTGCGCCGCGCCCACGCTGCCGGCAAGCGCAACGTGCTGGTGGTGACGGGTAAGGGCATGACCACGTCGAAGGTGGGCATTTTGCGCCAGGCCGTGCCGCGCTGGCTGAACGAGCCGACCTTCCGGTCGCTGGTGCTGGCGTTCGACTATGCCGAGCCGCAGCATGGCGGCGAGGGCGCGCTCTATGTGCTGCTGAAGCGGGTACGGGAGAAAAGATGACTCCCTTCGGCCGGAAGCTGCGGAGCTTGCGCGAGGCGCGGCAGTGCCAGCTGAAGGATCTCGCCAAGGCGCTGAAGGTGAGTTCGGCCTATCTCTCGGCGCTCGAGCACGGCCATCGCGGCAAGCCGTCGCCGGGGCTGGTGCAGCAGGTCGCGGCCTATTTCAACCTGGCGTGGGAGCAGGTGGACGAGCTGAAGGCGCTGGCGGAACTGTCCGATCCGCGCGTCACCATCGATACGGCGGGGTTGACGCCGGAAGCGACCGAGCTGGCGAACCGGCTGGCGGCGCACATCGATGCGCTGGGCGATGGCGAGATCGCGCGGTTGCTGGCGCTGCTGAAGACGAAGCACTGACCTCACGCGCGCGCTCTTTCTGCAACGCTCTCCCTACTGTCATCCCCGGCCGAGCGCAGCGAGAGCCGGGACCCAAGCCATTTCGCCGAGGCGCTGACAGGCCGCATGGGTCCCGGGTCGCGCAGCTTCGCTGCTTGCCCGGGATGACAGTAAAAAATTGCGAGCAGTAGGCTAGCGCCTTCGATGCAGGAAGTAGCGGCCGGGCTTGATCCCCGCAGGCAGCGCAAGCGTTTCGAGCTCCGCGCTGTCGACCGGCTGGTCGCTGATCAACACGCCGCCGGGCTTCAGCAGCTGCAGCACCGCGGGCAGCATGGCGCGGGCGAGCTGCTGGCTGGCGGCTTCGTCGCCCGATCCGATGTCGAGGTTGGCGAGCGCCGTCTCTTGGCCAAGTTGCGCGATCGCCTTGGGCAGGCTGTCGAGGAAATCGCCGAGGAACAATCGGTCATCGGGCGGGATGCAAGCGGGGTGCGCCGCCACCTTGCGCTCGAACACGTAGATGTCGCGGCCGCGCAGCTGCTCGCGCAGATGATCGTAGGTGCGGCCGTTGCCGAGGCCGACCTCGAGGATCGGGCCGGGCAGGGCGTCGACCGCCGGTTTGAGGAAGT
>DATEOK010000314.1:0-2245 GCA_035274225.1 Dongiaceae bacterium | reverse complement strand
CAGCCACGCCGACAAGATCACCTTCGTGACCGACCGGCCGGGCCACGACTTCCGCTATTCCATCGACGCTTCGAAGCTGGAGCGCGAGCTGGGCTGGAAGGCGCGCATGCCACTGGAGGCGGGCCTTGAAGACACCGTCCGCTGGTACGTGGACAACTATCCCTGGGTCGAGCGCATTCGGGCGCGGGGCTTCCATTCCGACCGCCTGGGCCTGGTGAAGGCATGAGGCGCGGCATCGTCCTGGCCGGCGGCGCCGGCACCCGGCTGCATCCCCTGACCATCGCGGTCAGCAAGCAGCTGCTGCCGGTCTACGACAAGCCGATGATCTATTATCCGCTGTCGGTGCTGTTCCTGGCCGGCATCCGCGAGATCCTGATCATCACGACGGCCGAGGACCAGGCGGGCTTCAAGCGCCTGCTGGGCGACGGCTCACGGTTCGGGGTTCGGTTCGAGTACGTCATCCAGCCCACGCCGGGCGGCCTGGCCGAGGCCTATCTGCTGGGCGAGGAGTTCGTCGGCGGCGAGCCTTCGACCCTGATCCTGGGCGACAACATCTTCTTCGGGCAGAACTTTGTGCAGATGCTGAAGTCGGCCGACACGCGCGGCGAGGGGGCGACCGTGTTCGGCTATCCCGTGCATGATCCCGAACGATACGGCGTGGTGGAGCTGTCGCCCGACAACCGGGCGCTCTCCATCGAGGAGAAGCCGACGAAGCCGAAATCCAACTACGCGGTCACCGGCCTTTATTTCTACGACGGCCGCGCCAGCGAGATCGCCAAGACCCTGACCCGCTCGGCCCGCGGGGAACTGGAGATCACCTCGCTCAACGACGTCTACCTGCAGGAAGGCAAGCTGCACGTGGAGCTGCTCGGCCGCGGCTTCGCCTGGGAAGACGCCGGCACCCACGACAGCCTGATCGGCGCGGGCGAACTGATCCGCGTGTTCGAACAGCGCCAGGGCCTGCGCATCGGCTGCCTGGAAGAAATCGCCTTCGAGAACCGCTGGATCGGCCGCGACGAGCTGATGAAATCAGCCGAGTTCCAAGGCAAGAGCGAATACGGGCGCTATCTGCGGGGGTTGGCGACGGCGAGGAAGTAATGCTGCACTGCAGCATCTACCACGATTCGCATTGAGATTCCTGGCGCTCGGAGGGGACGATCCGACTGCGCGCTAACCGTAAACCGGCGTTTTGTTGCGCGTTCCCCTGGCGAAGCTTCATTGTTGTGCCCGCGCTATTGTAAATTGTGCGGCGCGGGAGCATGACGGCGGCAACACATCCCCTGATAGGGTTTCCTACTCGCCCATTGAGGGAACGCAGATGACAGCCCGACCCGGCTGGCATTAGGTCCACGGCAAGTTAAAGCAAATTAACGACAGGGGTGCTCGACGATGCAAGGTCTTAGAGCCCGTTTCGAAAATGGGTAATTGGGATTCACGCGGGTTGGGGATCCAGATTCATACTCTGGATGTGGACAGTCCAGAGCCGGGGCCGGATGGCCAAGATCGCCAAGAAGACGAAGCGGTATCCGTCTGACCTGACGGACGAGGAATGGGAGCTGTGGGCTCCGCTGATGCCCAAGCCTGGTCGGCGCGGCCGTCCGCTGGAGGCGGATTTCCGCGAGGTGATCAACGCCGTGCGCTACCTCGTGCGTTCGGGGTGCGGCTGGCGGATGCTGCCGGTGCATTTCGGCCCCTGGCAGACGGTCTATCGCTGGTTCCGGGAGCTCTGCCGGCGGTTTCTGTTCCAGACCATCCACGACGTGGCGCTGATGGTCGACCGCGAGCGGGCCGGCCGTCATGCCCAGCCCACGGCGGGCGTGATCGACAGCCAGTCGGTCAAGGCGCCGCAAGCGAAAACAAGGGGATACGACGCCGGCAAGAAGATCGTCGGCCGCAAGCGGCACATCGCCGTGGACACCGACGGCCGCCTCTTGATGGTCAACCTCACCACCGCCGACATCTCCGACAGCGCGGGAGCCCAGGCCACCCTGGACGCCATCCGCAAGCGCCGGCCCTTGGGTCAAGCACCTGTTCGCCGACGGCGCCTACGACCGCCTCCAACTCATGGACAAGGCCGCCTACCTCGACTTTGTCATCGAGATCATCCGGCGCTCCGACGACCAGAAAGGCTTCCAAGTCCTGCCCCGCCGATGGGTGGTCGAACGGACCATCGGATGGATGACCCGCTGGCGACGCCTCGTGCGGGATTACGAGCAGCGCCTCGACGTCTCACAGGCCATGATCC
>DATEOK010000313.1:0-6065 GCA_035274225.1 Dongiaceae bacterium | reverse complement strand
TTGCGGGTTGCGCTGTGGCCCGCAGCCGATAGAATCAGTCGAAATCGGCCACCAACATCGCTCGCGCAGGGCCGATCCCGCGACGTCGCTGGAACGTCCGGCCAGTAAAGGCATCCAAGTTCGAAGATGTACAAAGAGACCACGCGATCGATCACCATCACGGTGGTGCCGACCTACCTCGACGACCAGTCGTCGCCGGAGGAATCCCATTACGTCTGGAAGTATCACGTCCGGATCGAGAACAACGGCGAGGATACCGTGCAGCTGCGCACGCGCTACTGGCGCATCACCGATGCGGTGGGCCGGGTCCAGGAAGTGCGCGGTCCCGGCGTGGTCGGCGAGCAGCCGGTCCTCAAGCCAGGCAAGTTCTACGAATATACCAGCGGCACGCCGCTGCCGACGCCGTCCGGCATCATGGTCGGCACCTATCAGATGGAAACCCAGCACGGCGAGAAGTTCGACGTGGCTGTGCCCGCCTTCTCGCTCGACAGCCCCTATCAGCCGGTCAAGCTGAACTGAGCCGGACAAGGACGACGACAGTGGCAACTCCCCGCAAGCCCAGCGCCGGCTCATCGCGCGCATCGAAATCCGCGCCGCGCATCCAGCGCCCGAGCGTCGACGACGCGGAAGAGGCGGTGCGCACGCTGATCCGCTGGGCCGGCGACGATCCCAAGCGCGAAGGCCTGCTCGGCACGCCTGACCGCGTGGTGCGCGCCTGGCGCGAATTCTTCCGCGGCTACGATCAGGATCCGAACTCGATCCTCAAACGCACGTTCGAGGAGACCGACGGGTACGACGAGATGATCGTGCTCAAGGACATGCGCTTCGAAAGCCATTGCGAGCATCACCTGGCGCCGATCATCGGGCGCGCGCACATCGCCTACCTGCCGCACCATCGCGTGGTCGGCATCAGCAAGCTGGCGCGGCTGCTCGATTGCTACGCCAAGCGGCTGCAGATCCAGGAGAAGATGACGGCGCAGATCGCCAACACCCTGCAGGAGGTGCTGCAGCCGCGCGGTGTCGCGGTGGTGGTCGATGCCAGCCACCAATGCATGACCACGCGCGGCGTGCACAAGCCCGGCACCTCGATGGTGACCAGCCGCATGCTCGGCGCATTCCGCACCGACCCGTCGACCCGCCGTGAGTTCCTCGCCATCATCGGCCTGCCGCCCTCGACCGTAGCGTCGAGTTCGTAAAGTGCGGCTGTCGTTGCCCCCGACCCCCGCTCAGAGTTTCCCTTCCCCCCTTGCGGGGGAAGGATGCGTAGCCTTAGCGAGCGTCAGCGAGCTTAGGCGAAGCTGGATGGGGGGTGGCGCAGCGGCAACTGCGCGCGCTCGTCAGAGCGCAAGAGCACTAATACCGGCATTGCGAGGACAGCGCTCACGCGCTGCGCGCCTTCCGGCGCGGCCCCCTCACCCAGCTCCGCCTAAGTTCGGCTTCGCCTCACTAAGGCTCCGCAGCCCTCTCCCGCGACGGGAGAGGGGACTCTGATGTAGGGGGAAGCCTGGCCGATGTCGTGGCCGGATCATCGATCGGTCTTCTATGCGCTCGGCACGTTCCTGAGCGGTCTGGCGGCGTTGATGCTGCTGCCGGCGCTCGCCGACTTCGTGGTCGAGGATTCGAACTGGACGGCCTTTCTCGCCTCCGCGACCGTCACCGGCGGCGTCGGCGGCGCCACCATCCTCGCCTTCCGCACCACGCACAAGCCGACCATCGGACGGCGCGAAGGCTTCCTGCTCATCACCCTGAGCTGGCTGGTGTCCTGCCTGTTCGCGGCGCTTCCCTTCATGCTGTCGCGTGAGCAGCTGCCTTTCGCCGACGCCTTCTTCGAATCGACGTCCGGGCTCACCACCACCGGCTCGACCATCATCGCCGACCTGGAAGCCGAATCGCACGGCGTTCTGCTGTGGCGGGCGTTGCTGCATTGGGTGGGCGGCGTCGGCATCATCGTGATCGCGGTGATGCTGCTGCCGTATCTCAGGGTCGGCGGCATGCAGTTGTTCCGCGCCGAATCGTCCGACCAGTCCGACAAGATCCGCGCCCGGGTCAGCGAGATCACCTGGGAGATGTTCTCCATCTACTCGGTGCTGACCGTGCTGTGCGCCATCGCGCTGACCATGGCCGGGATGCCGCTGTTCGATTCGGTCTGCCACGCCATGTCGGTCATCGCCACCGGCGGCTTCGCCAACAAGGATGCCTCGATCGGCTTCTACCAGAGCGCGCCGATCGAATGGGTGACGACCCTGTTCACGCTGGTCGGCGGCATGGCCTTCGCGCTGATGGCGCGCGCGGTGTGGCACGGCGACTGGCGCGGGCTCGCGCGAGACACCCAGACCCGCTGGTATTTCGGCTACATCATCCTCTGCGTCGTGCTCGTGACGGTGTGGCAGGTCGCGGTGAATGGCCGTTCGTTCGAGCCGGCCTTCCGCTCTTCCGCCTTCACCGTGATCAGCCTCGGCACCACCGCCGGCTTCGTGTCGGAGGACTACTCGCAATGGGGCCCGTTCCCCGAAGCCTTGTTCATCGTGCTGCTGTTCGTCGGCGGCTGCACAGGCTCGACCACCGGGGCGATCAAGGTGTTCCGCTTTTGCATCCTCGGCTCGTTCGCCAAGTGGCAGCTGCGCTCCCTGGTGCATCAGCACCGCGTGCTGCTGCCGACCTATAACGGCGTGCCGGTCAGCGATGACGTGGTGCGCTCCGTCATCGGCTTCATCGTGATGTATCTCTTCACCTTCGCGGTGCTTGGAACGGCCGCCGCCGCATTCAACGTCGATATGACGACGGCGTTCTCCGGAGTCGCTCAGGCACTGGGCAACGTCGGCCCCGGGTTCGGCACCGTCATCGGGCCGGCGGGCAACTTCTCCAGCCTTCCCGAGGGCGCGAAGTGGATCATGTCCATTGCGATGCTGCTGGGACGGCTCGAGCTGCTGGCTGTTCTCGTAATATTCACGCCGACCTTCTGGCGAGGCTGACATGGCAATGGCTGAGATGCTGGGCGCGATCGACATCCTGGAACGTCTGATTTCCTTCCCGTCGGTCTCGGCGCGCAGCAACCTCGATGTCATCCAGTGGATCCGCGACCAGCTCGCGCAGCACGGCGTCAAGAGCGACCTGGTGCCGGCGCCCGACGGCCAGCCGAAGGCCAATCTGTGGGCCAGCATCGGCCCCGCCGCGCCCGGCGGCCTCGTGCTCTCCGGCCACACCGACGTGGTGCCGGTGGAAGGCCAGCCGTGGAGCAGCGATCCCTTCACCCTGACGCGGCGCGACGGCCGGCTCTATGGCCGCGGCACCTCCGACATGAAGGGCTTCATCGCCTTGTGCCTTGCGCTGGTGCCCGAGATGCTGGCGCGCCCGCTCAAGGTTCCGATCCATTTCGCATTCTCCTATGACGAGGAGGTCGGCTGCCTCGGCGCGCCGCACCTGATCGCCGAGCTCGGCCGGCGCTTTCCCAAGCCCGCGCTCGCCATCATCGGCGAGCCGACCGAGCTGAAGCTCGGGACCCGGCACAAGGGCTGCTATTCCTTCGAGACCGAGATCACCGGCCGCGATGCCCATTCCAGCCAGACCCACAAGGGCGCCAACGCCATCCTGGCGGCGGCCGAGATCGTGGCCGAACTGGACCGCATCGCCGAGGCGCTGCAGCAGTCCAGCTTCAACGATGCGAATTTCGAACCGCCTTATCCGACCATCAACGTCGGCCGGATCGACGGTGGCACCGCGGTCAATATCGTCGCGCGCCATTGCGCGGTCCACTGGGACTTCCGCGCGACACCCGGCGCCGATCCGTCGCTGGTGCTGCCCAAGCTGGAGCGCTTCATCGCCGGCACCGTGCTGCCGCGCCTGCAGCGCGTCGCGCCGGAAGCGCGCGTCGTGACGCGCCCGCGCGCGCAGGTGCCGCCCCTGGTGGACGAGCCCGGTGGAGCGGCGGAACAGCTGGTCAAGTTCCTGACCGGCGCCAACCAGACCATCGGCCTCGCCTTCGCGACCGAAGCGGGCCAGTTCCAGGCCGCCGGCCTCTCCGCCATCGTGTGCGGCCCCGGCTCGATCCTGCAGGCGCACCAGCCCGACGAGTTCATCGAGCTCAGCCAGATGCAGGCGGGGGAAGCATTCCTACGCAAGCTGATCGCCTGGGCGCAGCAAGGCTGAGGCCTCCCTGCGCTAGCGCTTCCACGCGCAGAAAGATTCTTCGGATTCGCACACCGAGGTAGATGGAATGGGCACCCGTTAACCATGCTGCGATCTTGCTGCCCCGCGAGTGGATCACTACGATTTCTCTAAAATTAGAAGAAAAGTCGACAGAGTAGGCTTGGGGATTTCCTCTCATTCCGCGCCGTCCTGAAGTGCTTGGCCGGTGCGTTAGAGACATCTCCTTCAGATCACCAGCTCGGGGGAGCTACATCCGCATCGCCGAATGAGCGAGCGGTTCCCTAACTCCGGTACTTGGCCACGCAACTGGCCAACGCATCAACGCGCGCATTGCGCCCCGATCATCGCATCGGGCCGGAGCTGGGGAGAGGGATATGACTGACTATTTCGGTTCGCAATATGACGACACCATCGTCATCGGTGGCGCTGGCGGTGGCGTGACCTATGGCGGCTCCAGCAAGGGCCGCAAGCTGGCCAAGAAGGCCTTCGAAGACAAGCTGGCCGCAATCTACGACAACTTTGCGTATGCCGGCGAAGGCAATGACAAGGTCTACGGCGGCGACGAGAACGACGCGGTCGACGGCGGCAACGGCGATGACCAGATCTGGGGCGGCAAGGGTGACGACCTGCTGGTCGGCGGCAACGGCAAGGACACGGTCTACGGCGGCAGCGGCGACGACATGATCGGCGCCAGCGCTACGACCGGTTCGACCAGCGACAACGGATCGGACAGGCTGGTCGGCGATGGCATCGATACCCTCGATGGCCAGGGCAAGACCACCGCTCTGGACAGCTTCGGCAACGACAGCATTTTCGGCGGCAACGCCAAGGATGAAATCTGGGGCGACTCGGAAGGCGATGACAGCAGCGCGAACGGCGGCAACGACGTCCTGTTCGGGAACAACGGCGACGATTCGATTCACGGCGGCGGCGGCGACGACGAGATCGAAGGCGAGAACGGCGCCGACCAGCTGTGGGGCGGCAAGGGCAGCGACATTTTCGGCTACAACTCGGTCGCCGAATCCAACGCCGCCGGCTTCGACACGATCTGGGACTTCACCGATTTTACCAAGGCCGGCAGCGAGTACGACATCATCGATCTGAGCGCATTCGGCGGCACGCTGGTTTGGGGCGACACCGACCCGACGAAGGGCGGCGTCTGGCACAAGGTGATCTCCGGCGACACGTTCGTGTATGCGGATACCAATGGCGATGGCGCCGCGGACCTCACGATCAAGCTCGCCGGCATCCATGACCTCAAGGACAACAACTTCTCCGGCATCATCAACAAGGATGACGGCGACGCGACGGTCTCAATCAGCGGAACGGCTGCCGAGCATCAGATCCTGACGGCGAATTTCGGCGACGACGATCCGGACGGGCCGGCATCGGGCGTGAGCTACCAGTGGCAACGCGACGGCGCCGACATCGGTGGCGCGACGGGGTCGACCTACACGCTGGTGGCCGAGGACGTCGGTGCGCAGATCACGGTGGTGGTCACCTACACCGACGGCCAGGGCTTTGCCGAGACGATCGAGAGCGACCCGACTGCGGCGGTGGTCGCGGTCGACGATGGCGATGCGACGGTCTCGATCAGCGGGACGGCGGCCGAGCACCAGGTCCTGACGGCGAATTTCGGCGACGACGATCCGGATGGGGCAGCGTCCGGTGTCAGCTACCAGTGGCAGCGCGACGGTGTCGACATCGGCAGTGCCACGGCGTCGACCTACACGCTTGTAGCCGACGACGTCGGAAGCAAAATCACGGTGGTCGTGACTTACACCGACGGCCAGGGCTTCGCTGAGATCATCGAGAGCGACGAAACAGCGGCCGTGACGGCGGTCGATGATGGCGACGCGACCGTGACGAACAGCGACGCACCCGGCCTCGGTCCGACGCGAACAACGCGCAGCGCGGCG
>DATEOK010000312.1:0-2977 GCA_035274225.1 Dongiaceae bacterium | reverse complement strand
ATCTCGCCATCTATCCGGCGCTGGCGACGGGTCTTGCCTGGCGGTTCGGACGCGACAACCGCGTAGTGCTTGTGCTCGTGCTCGGCGGCGTCTGGGCGATCACAGAGTGGCTCCGCGGCACGATGTTCACGGGGTTCCCGTGGAACCCCGCCGCTGCCGCGATGGTGCCCACACCCCTGGTCACGATCACCGCATTGATCGGCACCTATGGCCTGTCGGGCCTTGTCGTACTGCTCGGGGGCGCGATCTGGCTGGAGTTCCACCGCAAGTGGTTGCCGCTCGTGATTATCGTCGGCGCAACGGCAGTGCTGTGGGTCCTGCCCTCATCGCCAGTCCCTGCGGACCCGTTGGCCGTGCTCAACATACGCATTGTCCAACCGAACATCGGCCAGGAAGACAAGTGGCGGCCGGGCTTTGAGGACGAGGCAGCGCGCCGTCTCGCGATCCTGTCCGGCCGGCCGCTTGGCGATCCGCGCTTGTTGCTGTGGCCCGAAGCGGCGGTCACCGATCCGCTCGAAGACGCGCGTACTGATCAGCACAAGGCCTTTGCCGAGTTCGAGCGCACCCGCGCATCGTCGCTGCTCGGCCCGAACGACCGGCTGCTCACGGGCGGCATCGCCGTATCCTCGAAGGACGGCGTCAACGTCGATGGCGCGGCCAACAGCATCTTTGCGCTCGCGCCGGGCGGCAAGGTCGTCGGCCGCTACGACAAGGCGCATCTCGTTCCCTATGGCGAATATCTGCCGATGCGCCCCTTGCTCTCCGCGATGGGCCTGTCGCGCCTTGCACCCGGCGACTTCGACTTCACCTCCGGACCCGGGCCGCGGACGATCAATCTCGGCGGGCACTGGGGCAAGGTCGGCCTGCAGCTCTGCTACGAGATCATCTTCTCCGGCCACGTCGTCGACTCCAGGAACCGGCCGGCCTTCATCTTCAACCCGTCGAACGACGCCTGGTTCGGCCGCTGGGGTCCGCCGCAGCACCTCGCCCAGGCCCGGCTCCGCGCCGCCGAGGAAGGGCTTCCCGTCCTGCGCTCCACGCCGACCGGGATCAGCGCCGTCATCGACGCTCGCGGTGGCCTCGTGAAATCCCAGCCCTGGCGGACCGCCGGCGCCATCGATTCGGTGCTTCCGCCCCCCGCCAACTCGCCGCCGCCCTTCGCGCGGTTCGGCAATGTGATCCCGCTCGCGCTCGGCTTCATGCTGATCATCGGCGGCATTGTGCTGGGCCGCCGTCGCCGCTAGAGGGCGGCATATAAAGCTTTCCTTATATCCCTAATTTCGAGGACGCTCTTCTTCCATGCGCAGCTCGTACTTGTTCACTTCCGAATCCGTGTCCGAAGGCCATCCCGACAAGGTCGCCGACCAGATTTCCGACGCCATCGTCGACCTGTTCCTGTCGAAAGACCCTGAAGCGCGCGTCGCCTGCGAAACCATGACCACGACCAACCGCGTCGTGCTCGCTGGCGAAATCCGCGGCGAAGGGATCATGGACGAAGCTGGCAATTGGGCGCCGGGCATCCGTGAAGAGATCGAGCAGGCCGTTCGCGGCGTGGTCAAGCGCATCGGCTATGAGCAGGACGGCTTCCATTGGGACCGCCTCGATTTCGCCAACCACCTCCATCCGCAGTCGGCGCATATTGCGCAGGGCGTGGACGCGGGCGAGGACAAGGACGAAGGCGCCGGCGACCAGGGCATCATGTTCGGCTTCGCTTGCGATGAAACTCCCGACCTGATGCCGGCGACGCTCGACTACAGCCACAAGATCCTGGCGGAGATGGCCAAGGACCGTCACTCGGGTGCGGCGCCGTTTCTGGAGCCGGATGCCAAGAGTCAGGTCACCCTACGCTTCGAAGACGGCAAGCCCGCCAAGGCCACCGCCATCGTCGTCTCGACCCAGCACAAGCCCGGCTACGACCGCGGCGAGAAGCAGGCCGAGCTCCACGCTTATGTGAAGGACGTCGTGTCCCGCGTCATGCCGGCGCAGCTGCTCGGCAACGAGACCGTCTATCACATCAATCCGACCGGCAGCTTCGAGATCGGCGGCCCCGACGGCGATGCTGGCGTCACCGGCCGCAAGATCATCGTCGACACTTACGGCGGCGCAGCCCCGCACGGCGGCGGCGCCTTCTCCGGCAAAGACCCGACCAAGGTCGATCGCTCGGCCGCATATGTCGCGCGCTATCTCGCCAAGAACGTCGTCGCAGCAGGCCTCGCCACGCGCTGCACGATCCAGCTGGCCTACGCCATCGGCGTCAGCGAGCCGCTGTCGCTCTATGTCGACACGCACGGCACCGGCACGGTCGGCGACGACGCGATCGAGGCGGCGATCGGCAGCATCGGCAAGCTCGGCCGCCTGACCCCGCGCGGCATCCGTACGCACCTTGGCCTCAATAAGCCGATCTACCAGCAGACCGCTGCATACGGTCACTTCGGGCGCAAGTCCGAGGGCGACTTCTTCCCGTGGGAGCGCGTGGACCTGGTCGACGACCTAAAGCAGGCCGTCGCCGCCTAGTCCCACTCGTTACGACATGGTAATGGCCGCGGGTGTTCCTGCTCGCGGCCATTTTCGCATCCGCAGTACCCGCCGCCGAGGAAGCGCCGATCTTCAAGGCCGCGGGCTTCACCCGCGCGGCCGGCAAGTGGCACACCAACTGCGACCAACCGGACTCTGGCGGCTACGGCCCGGGCCAGATCGACACCTATCGCGACCTCAACGGCGATGGCCGCCCCGAAGCTTTGGTCACCGAGGGTGGAAGCTTCTGCTACGGCAGCACGGAGGCTGGCTTCTTCCTGCTGACCAAGCAGGCCAACGGGCGCTGGGCCAAGATCTTCCAATCACCGGGCATTGCCGATTTCCTTGCCACGCGCGGCGTTGCCCGAATGCCGGACATTTCAGTCGGCGGTCCCGGCTTCTGCTTCAGCGTGGTCCGCTGGAACGGCAAAGCCTACGCACACAACCGCTTCCAATATGAAGG
>DATEOK010000311.1:0-2936 GCA_035274225.1 Dongiaceae bacterium | reverse complement strand
CATTCCCCCACCGTCGCGCGGTGGCGGCGGCTACTAGTGAAGCTGAACCGCAGCTGAACAAGCGGGTCACGTCTTCTTGCGTTTAACGGTGGTGATGAAGCGCTATCTATGGATCTTCGATCAATCACAGGGGATCTGCTGATGCAGCGCTTTATCCACCGCCGTTTGCTTTTGCGCGCGATGAGCTTCGCTCTGCCGCTTGCCCTGCTGGCTCCCGCGGCTCTCGCCGATCAACCCGGCCAGAACGGGGCACCGGGAACGCAGCCCGCGGTCGCCGAAGCGCCGGACGCTGCCGACATCTTCATCGGCGAACTCGAGAAGCGAATCATCCGCAGCTACTACGAGCGGCAGCTGGTCACCTACCAGCAGAGCCCCGAGTGGCACGAGTACGAGAAGAACAAGGGCAAGAAGAAGAACAAGCACAAAGGCCTGCCGCCGGGACTCGCCAAGAAGGGCACCCTGCCACCGGGACTCGCCAAGCAGTTGGCGCGCAACGGCCACCTGCCCCCGGGACTCGAGAAGCGTTCGTTGCCGGACGACTTGATCGTCGAGCTGCCGCCGCTGCAGCACGGCTACAAATACGTCATCGTCGATGACCGCGTCATGCTGATCAAGGCCGCCAGCAACCTCATCCTCGACGTGCTGACGGTCGCGGCCCTCGACTTGCTCGATTGATCGCGCTCGCGCCTAGGCGCGAAATCCCGCTATAGTGACGACGGCCCGGGCAACTTCCGGGCCGTCGGAGTTTCGGGGGTATGCGGGCATGACCAACAAGCCTCAAGGCGTTCGCAAGCTGCTGCATATCGGCTGCGGGCCTAAGACGCAGGCCAACACGCATCCGGCCTTCCACGATCCCAGGCAGTGGGCGGAAACCAGGCTGGATATCGACCCCGACGCCAAGCCCGACATCGTCGCCTCGATGACCGACATGTCGACGGTCGAAAGCGAGCAGTTCGACGCCATCTTCTCCAGCCACAATCTGGAGCATCTCTACCCGCACGACGTGCCGACGGCGCTGGCCGAGTTCAAGCGCGTGCTGAAGCCGGCCGGCTTTGCCCTGATCATCGTACCTGACCTGCAGCGCGTGGGCGAACTGATCGCCGCCGACAAGCTCGAGGACCCGGCCTACATGTCGCCGAGCGGCCCGATCTGCCCGGTCGACATGCTCTATGGCTTCCGCAAGAGCCTTGCCGCCGGCAATCTCTTCATGGCGCACAGGATGGGCTTCACCAGGAAGACCATCGCCCAATACTTCCGGCGGGCCGGCTTTGCCGCAGTCAGGGCGCAGCGCGACGGGTTCGATCTCTTCGCGCTCGGCTATCGCGCCAAGCCGGAGACCGAGGCCGAGCCGCAAGCGCCGGTCAGGTTGCGCGAAGCCCTGCCGGTTTGAGCCGCTAGCGCTGCTCTGCCTCCGCCGCAGCCCGAGCGCGCAATTCGCGCCGGATGATCTTGCCGGTCGTCGTCATCGGCAGCGCATCGACGAAGGCGATCTCACGCGGATATTCATGCGCGGCGAGACGCGTCTTCACATGGGCCTGGATGTCGTGCGCCAGCTCCGTGCTCGGCGTGCAATCCTCTTTGAGCACGATGTAGGCCTTGACGATCTCGGTGCGTTGCGGATCCGGCTTGCCGACCACGCCGGCCAGGCGCACCGCCGGATGGCCCAGCAGGCAATCCTCGATCTCGCCCGGCCCGATGCGATAGCCGGCCGAGGTGATGACATCGTCGTCGCGGCCGACGAACTTGATCCAGCCCTCGGCGTCCATCACGCCGGTATCCCCGGTCAGCAGCCAGCCGCCGGCGAACTTCGCTGCGGTTGCCGACGGGTTGCGCCAGTATTCCAGGAACATCACCGGATCGGGGCGTTCGACCGCAATGTTGCCCAACGTGCCGAACGGCACGGCGGCGCCGGAATCGTCCACGATCGCGAGGTGGTGGCCGGGCACCGCACGGCCCATGATGCCGGGGCGCGCCGGCATGATCCGGGCGCAGGACGACACGATCATGTTGCATTCGGTCTGGCCGTAGAACTCGTTGATGGTGAGGCCGAATACCCGCCTGCCCCACTCGATCAGCTCGGCGCCCAGCGTCTCGCCGCCGCTGGCGACCGAGCGCATGGCGAGGCGCCAACGCTTCTCGGGTTCCGGCACCGCCCGCATCATCTTCAGCGCCGTCGGCGGCAGGAAGGCGTTGCGGATGCCGAAATCCTGGATCAGCTGGAACGCCGCCTCCCCGCTGAACTTCTCGAACCGCCGTGCCACCACCGGCACGCCGTGATGCAGCGCCGGCAGCAGCACGTCGAGCAGGCCGCCGATCCACGCCCAGTCGGCCGGCGTCCAGATCTTGTCTCCCGGCTGCGGCAGCAGGTCGTGGCTCATCTCGACGCCCGGCAAATGGCCCAGCAGCACGCGGTGCGCATGCAATGCGCCCTTCGGCTGCCCGGTGGTGCCCGACGTGTAGATGATGACTGCCGGATCGTCCGCCGCGGTGTCGGCCGGCTCGAACGTCGCGGGTTGATCCGCGAGTGCCGCCGCGAGATCGCGGCAGCCCGGCGCAACGCCGTCGATGCAGAGCACATGCTTGAGGTCCGGCAGATGGCCGCGGATCTGCGCAAGCTTCGCGGCGCCGTCGCGGTTGGTGATCGCGATCTTTGCCCCCGCGTTGCCCAGCCGGTATCGCAGCGCCTCCGGTCCGAACAAGGCGAACAGCGGAACCGCGATGGCGCCGAGCTTGTAGGCCGCAATATGCGCGACAGCCGTCTCCGGCGCCTGCGGCAGCAGGACTGCGACGCGGTGGCCGCGCGCGATCCCCAACGCCCGATAGAGATTGGCAAGCCGGTTCGACCACTCCCGCAGCGCGCCATAGCTGTAGTCGCACGGACGGTTGTCCGGTCCTACAAAGGTGAGGGCGATGCGGTCTGGCTCGCACGCGGCCCA
>DATEOK010000310.1:0-25227 GCA_035274225.1 Dongiaceae bacterium | reverse complement strand
GGACGACGAATTTGCGATCAATGTCCGCTAATGGCACAAAGCGGACATTGCGTGTTTCGCCCGTTCAGCGCGCGCAGTGATCCGCCAGCACCTGTGACACCGCGAGCGTGACGCCCTTGCCCATCGCGATATGCAGGAATTCGTTGGGGCCGTGGGCGTTGGAGTGCGGGCCGAGCACGCCGGTGATGACGAACTGCGCCTTGGGATATTTCTCGCCCAGCATGCCCATGAAGGGGATCGAGCCGCCTTCGCCCATCATCGCCGCGCCGCGGCCGAACGCCACCTGCGAGGCCTTGTCGACCGAGGCGCGCAGCCAGCCGGCCAAGGGCGGCGCGTCCCAGCCGGTGCCGGCCTTCTCCACCTCGAACGTCACCTTGGCGCCGTACGGCGGGTCTGCTTCGATCAGGTCCTTGAGCGCGTCGCCGGCCTTGTCGGCATCCACGGTCGGCGGCACGCGCAGCGACAGCTTGGCCGAGGTCGCCGGGCGCAGCACGTTGCCCGCATCCTGGATGCGCGGCGCGCCTTCCAATCCGGTGATCGACAGCGCCGGGCGCCAGGTGCGGTTGAGGATGAGCTCGACCGGATCGTCGTTCATCGGCCGCATGCCGGCGACGAACGGGAACTTGCTGTAGACCTCCGCGCCCAGCGCCTTGGCCGCGACCTTCGCCTCGTCCACGCGGCCGCGCGGGATCTGCGCCGCGAAAGCCTGCGGCAGGATCTCGCCGCTGCCTTCGTCCTCGATGCGCGAGATCAGCGTGCGCAGGATGCGGAAGCTCGATGCCACGATGCCGGAGGCGTCGCCGGAGTGGACGCCTTCATCCAGCACCTGGACGGTGAGCGTGCCGCCGACCATGCCGCGCAGCGAGGTCGTCAGCCACAGCTGGTCGTAGTTGGCGCAGCCGGAATCCAGGCACACCACCAGCGACGGCGAGCCCAGGCGCTGGGCGAGGTGGTCGACATAGAACGGCAGGTCGTAGCTGCCGCTCTCCTCGCAGGCTTCGATCAGGATCGCGCAGCGGGCATGCGCTGCGCCCTGCGCCTTCAGCGCCAGGATCGCGGTCAGTGCGGCGAACATCGCATAGCCGTCGTCCGCCCCGCCCCGGCCATAGAGCTTGCCGTCCTTCACCGCCGGGATCCACGGCCCGAGGCCCTCGGCCCAGCCGGTCATCTCCGGCTGTTTGTCGAGATGGCCGTACAGCAGCACCGTGTCGCTGCCCGCGCCGGGAATGTCGATGAAGATGACCGGCGTGCGCCCGTCGAGCCGCACCACCTCCACGCTCGCGCCGGAGATCGCGGCCGTTTTCGCGCGCGCCCAGGCGGCGAATTGCGCCACGACCCGCTCCATGTGGCCGTGCGCCTGCCAGTCGGGATCGAACTGGGGAGACTTGTTGGGAATGCGGATGTAGTCGACCAGGTTGGGGACGATCTCGTCATCCCAAAGTCGGTCGATGAAGGCGCGTGCTGCGGTGGCATCCATGGAGCGGGTCCTGTCCGGTCACAAAGCGGCCGACAATGGAACGAAGCCGCCCGCCCTGCAAATTCCAACTTGTGCGGAGACATTGCCAGACAGCGCACCTATTCAATAGGGACGCCATGTTGGGGATTCCAACATAACTTGTGCAAAGCGCCAATAAGTCCTACCCTCGACCGCGTCCGTTTGGGGTCATCCGCAGCCGAGGCTATTTCGATGCCAGGGAACCCGCGCGCGCCACACACACCTTTCCAAATTTCCATCTCCGTCCTGCTGACCGCGGCTTTGACGCTGGCAGGGTGCGAGCTGCTGGGACAAATCAAGGGAGCCCAGGTCAGCATCGACCCCACGATGCCGCACCCCCACGCTGACATCGCGGGCCTGGATCACGGGCCGCGGCGTCCGGTGGCGGCGATGATCGGGCCCGAAGGCCCCACGCTGGAGTTCGTCAGCAACGAGATCGTGCTGCACCCCGCCAACGACCAGGAGCTGCAGGCCTTCATCACCCGCTATCACGCGACCGTCCTGCGCGACGGCATGCCGTTCCTCCCTCCCGATGTGACGCCGCGCGAGCCGCCGACCTCGAGCGGCTGGTACCTGCTGCGGATCGATCCCAGCACCTCCGCGATGGACGGCCTGGCCGACAGCCTGACCAAGGCCGGGAAGCGCGGCGTCTACCGCTTCTCGTCCGAGGACGCCGCCCGCACCCTGGCGGTGGTCGCGCGCGAGCGCAGCAGCGCCATCGCCATCAATCCGCTGGCCACCCTCGATGCCAGCCTCGAACATCCAAAGGACGCGGCGGCCACCACCTTCGTCGATGCCGAGAAGTTCCCGTGGTACATGGAGGACAGCGACCCGGCCACGCCGGGCGACCAGGGCCTGTCGACCGGCGTGACCCACGCCTGGGACTATCTCAGCTACCACGGCATCCTCGAGGTGCCGGGGACCTACTACGTTCCCAAGATCGCGGTCATCGACATCGGTTTCGATCTCGATGAGACCACCGGCATTCCGAATGACGGCAACCTCGACTACGGAACCTTGGGCGCGCCCATGCAGTGGGACGTCGCGGACCACGACTTCCGGGCCGGCGGCCCCGGCGACGCGCCGGACGAGTGGCACGGCCAGATGTCGTTCGGGATCGCCGCAGCCCGTCCCAAGAACGTGTTCGGCTCGGCCGGCGTCGGCGGCCATTTCATCCGCCCGGTCCTGATCAAGCTTGCGCCTGACTACTACAGCGTGGCCGATGGGATCCGCAGCGCCACCATCGGCGGCGCCGACGTCATCAGCGCCAGCGTGGGCGCGGGCTGCCTGGTCTACCAGGCGATCTGCGGGATCGGATTGGGCGAACCGCTCAACGACATGATGCTCATGAATGTACGGTTCGCGCGGTCGTTCATGACCATCGTCGTTGCCGCGGCCGGCAATGAAGGCGAAGACGTCGACGACCTGTCGATGAGCGTCCATCCCTGCCAGACCGAGGGGACGATCTGCGTCGGCGGAGTCAACCCGGACAAGATGAACGTCGGGAATTTCGGCTCCGAGGTCGACATCTGGGCGCCCTTTGACACGCTGACGACACCGACCCGGGACTCGATCGCCACCGACGCCGACAACTTCGGCCAGGACGAGCTCCAGGCATTCTCCGGCACCAGCGCGGCGACGCCGTTCGTCGCCGGCGCCGTCGGCCTGATGAAGGCGGCAAAGCAGAGCCCGAACCTGTCGTACGAGCAGGTGATCGATGCCCTGCAGGCGACCGTGAATCCCAGCCCGGATCCGCGCGTGCCGAAAGGCGTCATCGACGTGTATCGCGCCGTGCGCGGGATGATCGTCAACCAGCCGCCGGTGATCCAGATCACCAAGCCGCTGCCGGGGGCGACGCTGGGCTGGGCCGCCGTGCCTTTGCTGCAGGCGAATTATTCCGACCCCGAAGTGCGCCCCGACGACATCTACCGCTGGAGCGGCGAAGTCGTCTACAGCTCGGACCTCGATGGTGAACTGTGCCGTTCCAGCGTGCCGCCGTATACCTGCACCTCGACCCGATCCGAGATGACGGTCGGCACGCACGTCATCACCGCGACCGCGACGGATGCCTTCGACGAGACCGCGACTCATCAGGTCAGCATCAACGTCGTCAACCGCCCGCCCGAGCCGCAGATCGAGCAGCCGCAGGCGACCGCCACGCTCTTCTCGCACATTCCGACGACGCTGATCGCCTTCGTGCCGGATCCGGACGAGACGATTCCCGATGCCAGCATGAACTGGATCTCGAGCCGGGATGGTACGCTCGGCACCGGACGCACCCTCACCCGCCTGCTCAGCGCCGGCGCGCACACGATCACGCTCGCCGTGGTCGATGGCAAAGGCCTCGGCGCGCAGGCCCAGGTGAACGTCAACGTCATCTCCGGCGCCGGCATGCCGGTGCCGCAGATCACCAGTCCCGCGAGCGGCACGTTGGTCGGGCCCGGCACGCCGATCACCCTGCAGGGCATCGCCACCGATCCGGAGGACGGCACGCTGCCCGGGGCCAGGTTGAGCTGGTCTTCCGACATCGACGGCCTCCTCGGCACCGGCAACAGCTTGACCAAGACACTCAGCGGCCCGCCCGTGCCGTGCAACCCGGAATCGGTCGGGCACCTGATCACGCTCACCGCCACCGACAGCGACGGGCACGCGGTCAGCGTGCAGACCGTGGTGTGGGTCGGAACTTTCTGTTGAGTGCGCCGCGATATTGACGGCACATCGGAAATCGATGAGCCTTCTGGATCGTTGAATCGACGGAGAATACGACGTGACCGAGGCGCACTTGTCGGAACAGGAACTGGCGCAGTACCGCGAGAAGGGCTGGATCGTTCCGCGCTGGGAGCTGCCGCAGGCGCTCGTTGCCGAGATGCGGGACGAATATGCGGCCCTGCTTAAGCGCAACAGCGACGTCAAGTCCGACATCATCCTGGCGCCGCACCAGACCAAGGGCGGCTCGATGGGCGTCGTCGGTTCGGAGAAGTGGCTCGAGTTCGCCACCCATCCCGGCCTGGTCGCGATCGCCCGCCAGCTGATTGGCGAGGACATTATCCTCTGGGGCACAACCATGTTCGGGAAGCCGGCGCGCAACGGCAAGGAGACGCCGTGGCACCAGGACGGCGAGTATTATCCGATCAAGCCGCTGCGGGTCCTGACCGTCTGGATCGCGCTGGACGACGTGACGCCGGAGAACGGGCCGATGCGCTTCATCCCCGGCTCGCACAAGGCACAGACGCTGTTCAGCCACTCCTGGGTCGAGGGCGACGACAAGACCATCAATCTGGTTTGCGACCGTCAGCACTTCGACGAGTCCACGGCCGAATCGCTGATCCTCAAGGCCGGCCAGGTCTCATTCCACGACGTCTACATGATCCACGGCTCGCTCGCGAACCACACCGATCACCGGCGCGCCGCCTTCATCATCCGCCTGATGCCGGCCACCAGCTACTACGACCACGCGCTCGGCGCCGAGACCGGCAAGCGCCATCCGGCGCAAGGCTACGGCGTGCGGCCGCTCTACCTCATCAGCGGCCGCGACCGCGCCGGCAACAATTTCAGCATCGGCCACGAGTGATCCCTGCGAGAAGGCTGTTCCGCCCGCTCGCGAGCGGCTATGTCACTGGATTGCGGCGTTCGAGGCCGCCCTTCACTTGCGTGGGCGCGGCAGGCGCGGAAACGGTCCTTGCTTGGGATCGATCATGCCGTCCGGGTCGAGCCGCTCCGCCAAGCGGCGCTGCCCTTGCAACGCGGGCAGATCCGCTCGCCGATCCACGAACTGTTGAACGTATCACGGCAGCCGAGGCAGGTTCGTGCTTTGCGCTGCGTTTCTTCGAGTCCAATCCTGAGATCCTTTTTCATGCCCCTGATATGGGCCTGCCAAGCCCAGATTAGAAGTCCGCTCGGTTCAACGCAGCCATGCGCGAGCCGTCCTCTGTCTTTTTACAAGCCGAACAAGTCCTTGATTGGGACCCGAGGAACCTATTTGGGCCACGTCCATTCATCATGACAGTCGAAGCATTCCGGCATTTCTGCCGGGGCATACGACCGGAGCCTCCAAAATGAAACTTCAAGAGATGATCGATGCCGCCTTCGGCGCGCAACCAACGCTGCCCGCACCGCAAGCCGCGAGTGAGGCGGTCAAGGAGCGGGAGCACGCATTTGCGGTTCGAGCCGACAAGATCGAGAACTTGCGGCTGACCCGGCTGGCCGCCGCGGGGGAGCCCGCTGCGGCGCCCCTGCTGTTCGAAGTCGTCCGGCTTCGCGGCCGTTGGCGCACGCGCCATGGCGGCAAGAATTCCGCCGCCTTTCCCGACCAGGCGAGCGCCATCGTTGCAGCGAAGAAGCTCGCGATCGCCAAGCGCGATCTGGGCCACGCCGTGAAGGTCGTCCTGCAACGCACCGACGGCCAGGAAGTCATCCAGGCGCTCGACCATGAGCGTGGCCAATCGGGCGATGGATAAACCGCATGGACAGTTCCTGGCCGCGGCTTTGCCTGTCCCTGTGGTCTCTCACGTTCGAGGCGTCGCACGTCATCCTGCTGAGGGCTTTCGCCATTGCGGCGGGCGGCGCTCCCGCAAAGAACGAAATCGATCGGATGGTCGATGAGAAGGTGAAGGCGCTTTACGCCTTGCAATCCCTGCTCGTCACCGGAGCGCTCGGATTCACCACGTCGACGATGGCGGCGCGATCCGTAGCCCACTACCGCAAGGCGGTGCGAGCGAACCGTCGACGCTTGGAGCGCTCGGGTCATCTAGCGGCATAGTATCGGCCACGAATGAGCTGACGCGAATCAGCCGGGGACGATGCGGTCGCTCAGCTTGCGATCGACGATCTCGACCGTGCGGTCGATTTCCGCATTGGCCATGCCGATCTGGTGCGAGATCAGCTTCACCAGCAGGTCGACCCGCTCGATGAACGGCGCGCCGGCGGCGACCGCGCGGGCGGCCGACGATGGCTTGAGCAGGCTTTCCGCCGCCTTGGCGTATTTCACGAACGGCACCTGGTCCCTCGGGTCGGCCCCGAGGCGCCGGGCGACCGCGTCGACATGTTCGTAGATCGACCGCGAGAGCGCGAGGTCCGCGTGCACCGCATCGCGGATCGAGCGCGGCTCCTGCAAGGTGATGCAGCGGTAGTTCCCGGTCAGCAGCATCGACCACTTGGCGAGCGGGACGAACAGCGAATCGAACACCTTGAGCTTCACCGGGACGTCCTGGCTGTCCAGCGTCACCGCGCCGATGTCGGTCTCCAATTCGCGCAGCAGCCGGTTGTGCGCCTCGTCGGCAAAGGTCGCCGCCTTGAAGTTGGTCGGCAGCCCGACATGCAGCACGTTCGCCGGTTCGTCGGGCGGACGGAAGGCCTGCGGGTCGGGCGAGCATAGCGACACCAGCCCAGGCTTGAACCGCTCCCACACCTGGGCATTGGTGTAGGCTTCCTCCAGCGCCATGGCCGCCAGCGCCGGAATCCGCTTCAGATACGGCAAGGGCGGCATGTTCATGATCGAGAGGCACGGCAGGTTCGCCTCCGCGATCTTCATCATCAGGACCCGGATCGTGTGGTTGGTGTATTGCGGCTCCTGCATGGCGAGGCCGACCAGGTCGTAGCGCGCGAGGTCAACGTCCTCGGGCGCAGCGGCGTCCAGGGCTCCGGGCAGGTCGCCCGAGCGGATCGCCCGGTGGTTCGGCTCGTCGCGCAGCTTGAGGCGCACCTCGGTGCCGGCGCTGTTGATCAGCTCTGCCGTCTTCTGCCGGCAGACCAGGGTCACGTTGTGGCCCGCCATCAGGAGCTTGGTTCCCAGCAACGAGCCGTACGAGGCCCCAAGGATCAGGATGTCGCGCGCCATGCTTCCACTCCCAGAGAACAATGCGTCCCAAACCCGCCCAGACTGCAAGTAGCCGTTGGATCAAGAGTTCCGGGCGGGGACCGGATTTTTCGGTCGAGCCAATATCAAGCCACCGGCGCGGCCGCAGCCGCCCACGGGAAAACGTCCGCAATTGGCACAAAGCGGACACATTCGCGCCATGACTTGAGTCTGCCTCTGACAAGAGGCTGCAGCTTACGTCAATTCAACTTCAAGCAGGCCTGCTCTGGGCCGCCGTCACGTCCAGCCCGCGCTGCACCGCTGGACGCGCGAGACCGCGGTCGAGCCACGCCTGGACATGAAGAAAGCGGTCGAAGCCGACGAGCTCGCGCGCTTCGTAGAAGCCGATCAAATTGCGCACCCAGCCGAGCAGCGAAATATCGGCGATGCTGTAGCCAGCGCCCATCACCCAGTCGCGGCCCGCGAGCCGTTGGTCGAGGACACCGAGTAGCCGCGCCGACTCGGTTGCGTAGCGGTCGCGCGGGCGCTTGTCCTCATAGGCCTTGCCGGCGAATTTGTTGAAGAAGCCGACCTGGCCGAACATCGGCCCGACTCCGCCCATCTGCCACATCACCCACTGGATCGTTTCGTAGCGAGCGTTCGGATCGGCCGAGATGAATTGCCCCGTCTTGTCGGCAAGATAGAGGAGAATCGCGCCTGATTCGAACAGCGCGAGCGGCGTGCCGCTCGGTCCGTCGGGGTCGTAGATTGCGGGAATTTTGCCGTTGGGATTGAGCGCGAGAAAGGCCGGGTCGTGGTTTTCATTCGCCATGATGTCGATCCGGTGCGGCTCGTAGGCGAGGCGTGTTTCCTCAAGCATGATACCGACCTTCACCCCATTGGGCGTCGCGGCGGAAAAAAGCTGCAGCCGATCGGGGTGCCGCGCCGGCCAGCGCGAGAAAATCGGATGATCGAGCGTCATTTTCCGCCTCCTAGATGAGTGGGCCGAGCTGTCGGGGCATGGCCGAATCCTCCACCTTCAAGCAGTATCTTCCTTGTCGGCATATCGGCAAAGCCCAGATGCGTTTCCCAACGATCTTTGCTGGGTGCATCTGGGCTTTGGTGTCACGCTTGCATCCGGATGGCGTTCAGATCGAGCCAGCCGGCGCAACGGCGGGAAAATCCTTCTCGGGATCGAACACGTTGTTGAAAAAGTTCGTCAGGGAGTACATGGCGACCAGCGCGACGATCTCCATGACGTTCGCATCCGTGTAGCCGGCTTCGCGGACGGCTTTCAGATCGGCGTCACTGACCTTGCCGCGGGTCTCGACGACCTTGCGCGCAAATTGGACGGCGGCGTCCCGCTTCGGGTCGCTGGCACGGCCCTTCCGGGCGAGCGTGATTTCATTGGCCGGCATCTTGGCCATATGTTCGGCCGTGAAGCTGTGAACCGTCAGGCAGTAGTTGCAGCCATTCACTTCCGAGACAGCGAGGCCGATGCTGTCGCGCGTCTTCACGTCGAGCGCCTTGCTCAAGGAGCCGAGCAGGGCGGCCCATGCGTTGAACGCGATCGGGCTCTGCGCGAATGTCGCCATCATATTTGGGGTGAACCCGATGTTCTTGGTGAAGGCATCGAGGGTCGGTTTCGAATCGGCCGGCACCTGTCCCGGCTTTAGAGCTGCAGTTCTTGGCATCATGGTCTCCGCAATTTACTGGTTTTACTGATAATCAGACGAGATCCAGCACATCGGCCACCGGACGGCGCGGCTTCTGCGGCCAGTTGCCCGGACGCTCTGCTCCTATGGACAGCAGCATGACCGGCACTTCGTTCTCGGCGAGGCCAAACGCGCGGTGCACCGCTTCGGCATCGAAACCGATCATCGGCGTCGAACCGAGGCCTAGAGAATTGGCCGCATAGATCATTGCCGCCGCGCCGAAAGTGGCGGTGCGTACTGCCTCGTCGCGCTGGCGCTGCGGGTATTCCCTATACAGATCGCGTGCGGGGATTTCCCAGTCCGGCACCATCGTCGCCGGCATGACGCCCGACTCGACCACCGGAGCCAGCCGTTCCGGTATGACGCTGGAATCGGCCAGCTGGCCGCAGACGATGAAGGTAACCGCTGCTTCGGTGATCGCCGGCTGGTTCCAAGCGATTGGACGCAGCCGGGCCTTGGCTTCAGGCGTGCGCACGGCGATGAAGCGCCAGTTCTGAATGTGGAAGGAGGTCGGCGCGGTGGTGCCGATTCGCACCAGCTCGCGGATCTGATCGTCGCTCAGGGTGGCGGCAGGGTCGTAATACTTGGTGCTCCGGCGGCGTACGATCGATGCGATGACCGCGTTGGTCATGGTGGCTCCGTTGATCATGGTGATTCCTATGGGTGAAAGGGGACTATCGCCCGACCAAATTGCTGCTGGTGCTGGCGCGATCAACCCACGGCGAGCGTCCCTGGACGAACGGACACGCATTCCGGAATCGGGAGCCGGCCAGCGCCGAGGAACAGCGCGCCAGGGACAACAGCGATCGGTCCGGGCTTGGCGTCACACGTTCGTATCGGGTGGGGCTTTGGCTTACCGGGACAGGACCGGATAGCCGTGCGTGTAGATCCAGTCTGATTGTCGCGCCGGCACATGACAGGACTGACAATCCGTCGTGTAGTCGGTCGATGTCGTCTTCTGCGGATCAGTTGCTTCGAACCAGGACCAACCCCAGCCGTCGCCCCAAAGCTTGTTTCCAGGGAACCGGCCGACGTCGTCCTTCACCATGACGAACCAGCCGGCGAGAGTGCCGGCGCTGCTTACGGTTCCGGTTGTCATCTCTTCAGTGGTCGCATTGAACACTTCCTTCACGAGGACGGCGCCGTCGGGAAAGTGCCCGTCCTTGCGATACGCGGCGATGGTTCCGGGCGATGCATAGACCACGTGCATCTCCCTGGAGCCAGGACCGTCGTCTGCAGCCACGGCCCAACTACCCAGCATCTGATAAGCGGTCCGATAGTCGGCAGGCACGCGCAGATTTCCCTGGTCGTCGACAACGGCAGCCGTCATTTCGCCATACTGTGAGCTCGTACCGATCTCCCCGTAGGCAGTGACGGCGCCGATCACGGACAATCCTGCTAGGGCAATGCCCAAGGCAGTGACGATTCTCATGGGACTGTTCCCCGTGTTGGTGAATCGGTAGCGCTCGTTGACGATCTCAGTTGTCCAGGAGCGGATAGAATTGGGTCCAGACATCGTCCTTCTTGGCGCCCGCCTGGTGGCAGGAGGCGCACTCGGCTTGAGGCTTCAGCTTGGCCGTCGCCGCTTTCGGCTCGTGGTGATTGAAGTTGTAGTAACCCCAGCCGCCAGTGTCGGCATAACGCTTGGCATCCTTGACCGTAACGTCGGCGCCGTTCCACTTTCCGGGAAAGTAGCCTCGGCCGGAGGGCTCGGTGCGCGATCCATCCGGATTCTCGGCCGGGAGCGTCAGCTGCAGTTCCTTGAATAGGATCGTTCCTTCCGGGAACTCGCCTGTCTTCTTGTAGATCTCGTATGAGCCTGGTTCGATGTAGACGTTGTGAAATTCAGGAAAGCCGGCCTGGCCGTCGTTGAGGGCGTTGGGAGTGAGCGGTGAGCCGACGTACACCCACTCATGGAAGTTCTTCGGCAGGATCAGATCGCCCGATGCGGTATACTCGGGGAGATAGCGCTTCCTCATTGGTGCGCTGCCGTCGTCGGATTCGGATTGGGCGAATAACGCTGTTGTAACGACCGCGCTGGAAACCGCTCCGGCGATCAGCAGGGTAACAATACGCATACCTTTTCTCTCCACGACATCGAGTGATGTCCGTCCTGGGTTGCTCCCGCGCGATATCCTGAAGCCACGTTGCCACTGGTCCTGGCGCGATGAAACCCACGTCGAGCATCCGTGGACGAACGGACACGCATTCTGGAATCCAGAGCTGGATCAGTGCGCCAGGCGTGCGCGAATCAAGTTAAGGACGGGAAAGAGCTCGTAGCCAGCTCAGGCGACGTTGAAAGCCGATGTTTGGCTCAAGCGCCTTTATCACCATCGCCGTTCTTCTCGCTCTGCCGGTACTCGCTGGGATCGATGCTGTAGGCCTTGCGGAACGCTTTTACGAAGCTTGAGCGGCTCTCATATCCCGCGTTATGGGCCACGACATCGACGGGCGCCGTCGTCGTCGTCAGATCGAGCGCGGCCTGCCGCATCCTGAGCTCGCGAAGGATGGCCATCGGCGACCGGCCGAAGATTTCGGAGAAGCGGGCCATGAAGGCCGAACGGCTCAAGCTCGCGCTGTGGGCAAGACTCTGGACCGTGTGCGCGGCGCCAGGGCGGGCGACCATGTCGGCGAACGCGCGCGTGATCTGGCGGTCGGCAAGGATGGCGAAACGGTCCGTCCAGCTCTGCGATGATTTCAGCGAGCGCCGCGCCAATGCAATGACGACTTGTTTCAAAAGTGAGGCGGTCATCGCTCCCATGCCGAGCTCTTGCGACAAGAGCTCGTTCATGGCCTCGCGGAGCTTGCCGTCGATCCTGTCCGACGGTTCGAATTGCTCGACGACCGGTTCGCGCAGGTCGCGAAACAGCCCGACCGACCGGCCGAAGGACGCGTTGAAGAAGCCGCAAATCTGCACGACCTCGGGCTTTTCGTTCGCAACAGCGACGCGCAAGATGCCTTCTTCGTCGCGCTTCCAGCAATCGCGATTGATCAAGCGGGTAACGCCGTCGTCGCCGTCGACCTCGATCGAAAAGGGCGTATTCGGGGGAACGATGATGAGCAGGTGCGGCATCAACGGCATGTTCGGGCCGCCATTGATCGATATCCGTCCGGAACCCTTGAGGTTGTAGTGGATCGCGGGCACATCGATCATTCCCATCTCGGCCCGGTGGCCACGCGGAACGAGGATCTCTGTCAACGCCACCACGTCGATCTCGAGCGCCCGCATGAGGTTGTTGAGGTCGGCGGTGGAGAGCTTCGAGGCAGGAACTGCGGTCATCGAATCTGCCCACCCTCCTGTTCGCTTCCGGCCCGCGATGTGGTCGTGTTTTGCATGGCAACCTGCTTACAAGATCAACCCGTGAATCCGCTACCGACTTGAGCCCGAACGCCGTCGGATGCCGCACCCACGCGAATCGCGCATCCTCCCACCCCGCAAAGCGCGAGGTCCAATGGTAGACCCCGCACCCACAGGTGTCGCGGAAAATACCGGACGAAAGAGAACGCCCAGCAGCGTGCCCCGACCGCACGGCGGCACCGCAATTGGATCCGAAACCGATTGTCAGCGGACCCGCGCCGGTACTATGGTTTGATCGCCTCATTTCCATTCCGGCGCATGGCAAGGCGATGACAAAGAAAGTGCTTCTCGTCGGTGAAAGCTGGGTGAGCGCGGCCACCCATTACAAGGGCTTCGACCAGTTCGGCAGCGTGACCTTTCACCTCGGGGCGGAGCCGCTGGTGAAGGCCCTGAAAGGCAGCGCGTTCGACCTCACCTACATGCCGGCCCACGAGGCGGTGGAGAAGTTTCCCTTCGAGATGGCGGGCCTCGACGGCTACCGCGCGATCATCCTGTCGGACATCGGCGCCAATTCGCTGCTGCTGCCGCCGGCGGTCTGGCTGCAGTCGCGCACCGTGCCGAACCGGCTGAAGTTGATCAAGGCCTGGGTGGAAAAAGGCGGCGGCATGCTCATGGTCGGCGGCTATTTCTCCTTCCAGGGGATCGACGGCAAGGCGCGCTGGCGGCGCACGCCGGTGGAAGACGTGTTGCCGGTGACCTGCCTGCCGTACGACGACCGCGTCGAGATCCCCGAAGGCACCACCGCGTCCATCATCAAGCCGGCCCACCCGGTCATGGCCGGTCTCGGCGGCGCTTGGCCGCCGCTGCTCGGCGTCAACGAGGTCGTGGTGCGCGAGCGCGACGACGTGGAGGTGCTGGCCCGATTGCCGCAGGACCAGGGCGGCCATCCGCTGCTGGTGACCGGCCGCTTCGGCAAGGGCCGCACGGCCGCCTGGACCTCCGACATCGGCCCGCACTGGCTGTCGCCGTCATTCTGCGACTGGGACGGCTACGGCACGCTGTGGAAGAACATACTGGCCTGGATAACAGCCGACGCCGGATGAAGGCGAGGTAGGCGTGGTTCGATATGCGACGCTCGCGATCCTCGTAGCGTGCAGCGCTTTCTGCGTGGTCGACCTCGCCGCAGCGGACGAGGACGACCTTGCGGTGGACGCCAACATCGTGACCGGCATCGACTTCTCCAGATCGATCAACGAGCAGGCATCGGAACTGCAGATCTACGGGATGATCGAGGCCATTCGCGCGCCCGAGGTCCTGCGTGCGATCGAGAACGGTCCGCACCGACGCATCGGGTTCGCGGTCTTCCTGTGGGCAAGTGGCGCGTATCCCGAGCTGGTATCCTGGCGCGTGATCGGCTCCCGGCAGGATGCCGATGAAGCATCCACCGAGATGCTGTTGCGGTTGCAGCTGATCCTGGACGCCTCCGGCCGCCACTCCATCGGCAGCCTGACCAACGTATCGGGAGCCATGGCGCACGCCGGCGAGATGTTGCAGGACTCGCCCTATGCCTCCAAGCGCGCGATCGTGAACATTGTCGGCAACGGCGAAGACAATGTCGGCGAGAGCCCGCGATGGCGGCGCGATGCGCTGGTCGCGCGCGGCGTCACGATCAATGGCGTCGTCATCGGCGGGGATGAGACGATAGCCGACTATTATCGGCGGCAAGTGATCGGCGGCCCGACCGCTTTCGTGCTTGCCGCCCACACGCCGGATGAAATGATCGAGGCCTTCACGGCGAAATTCGTATCGGAGATCACCTTTAGCATCCGGGGCAACCTCTTCGGCGATCGGATGTGACCAGCGCCACCCACAATTCCGAAGGTCACTGCCCCGCGCTTGCGGATGCCGCAACTTCTTCTCGAACTCCTTCACGACGTCTCGGGTAGTTCTCCCACATAGACGTGTAGGAACTCTCCTCGACCAAGCGAACCACGATGTCGGAATTCGTAGAGCCAAGCAGATTGCCGTAAGGCAATATTACTGGACGGGAGAACGTCGGCCCTTTGAGACCACTGAAAATTGCCGGAGCGCGCAAAACCAGCTTTCTGCTTCTGTAATCCTGCAAGACATACTCTGAGATGCCGAACTCATCGGTATGAAATTCAGTCATCCAATATGCCTTAGGGACAAACCTATTCAAGTCCGCGGAATCTAGTGCGGCAGTGATGCGATTTTCACAAGCTATCATTATGTCAATGCTCGGAAATTTGTCCTTCTCTCTATAGTGATCGAGGCCATTCCTGACCTCCGCGAGGTGAGACCTCTCCAGTTGCTCGAAGATGGAGTTGAATTGCTCGGCATATTTTTGGAGTTCACTTCTCACCGCATCAGCCCAAAGCTCTCGATGAAGAAATGGAAATTGACGCGTGTTATCATCAACAAAATGTGGGATGTGCTGACTTGGTTTCCGAAGCGGCGCTTTGTCAGTCTCCGAAAGCGACAGCATCCAATCTGCCGCCCTTCGGCCGTAAACTAGTAACGTGCTTAGAACATTGCCTCCCTCGCTTTTCCAATTGAAAGGGGTTCCGCCTATCGTTATGGAATCACCGAATTGCGCTGCAACAGCCGACGTCGCGCTCGAAGACTTGTACTCGAAGTGCGTGCCTCCGAAGTGATCGGAGGCCAGAAGCCAGACGCTAAAGGAAATCAACTCCTCGATAAAGTTCTCCAGGGAGACGAAGACGTTGACGCCCCGGCTTCTAATGGAGTCTCGATCATCATCGTTCAGCTTGGGCGGAGAACTAATCAACTCCTCCCGAAACTTCTGAAGCTGCGCTCTAAACCTGTCGTACTTGGGATCATACTGCGCAACCTTGAATCCGAACTTCCAAAGAAACCGATCAATCAACTGGTCTTCCGGTTCTAACGGAAGGAGTTCCATGTTCAGCCGATTAGCAATAGCCAGAGCTATTGGCCTGCTTGGTAGAATCAGATTACGAACCGCTTCACGTGGTGTGTGATTGTGCATGTAGGCAATTGGCTCTTCTGGCTTGGGCATGGCTGCTCCAGTTTGGCACCTCCAGGCGAGCTCCGTTAGCTGGTCTGCGTGTTCATACTCTGCCCAAACAATTGAGGACAGGAACAGTATTGGATCTTCTCTATCTGAACGAATGCCCAGAGCAGATAGCGTGGATGTCGGGTCGTAGGAGGAAAGTGTTGGCGGCGTACTCCTCGCAGCTCTAGTTTCGGTAGGAGGTATCTTCACGCGACCTTCGAGGACAGAGCGGTCGATGAGCTCCACGAGCTCTTTGTCTGGAAGGAGCAGAAGTAGCTGTAACTTAGAGCTGTTAGAAAGTTTCTCCGCGATACGCTCTGGTGGTGCTTTTACAAAGCGATCTCCTTTGACCGTCCTAATCTTTGATCGCAGCAAGTCACCCCGTTTCCCCTTTAGGGCAGCAAGAACAAGCTGTTCTTTGTCGTCATTGGACATTGTGTCGGCTATCAGCGCCACAATGTCGAAGTACTCTCGACCACGAATTCCGGTGCTGGTTCTTCGGATGCGAGAGATTGGACCTTCCCATTCGGACTCGGGGCCTTCCAAGCCTTCGGCAGCTTCCTTCACCAAGCCTGCAATATAATAGGCGTCGTTTGCGTGCCTTAGTAAATCAACACTGTGAAGTGCCTGGCATCCAAGATCTGCGCAATGCCATAGCGGAACACTTATGGAAGGTGGGGTAAATCGAACATCCTCACTTTTGGCTACACCTAACGGGCCAACGATATAGCGGCCTACTTGGTAAACCCCCTGTTCTGTGCCCTCCAAGAGGAGGTCAACTTCATTAGGATTCAAATGATCTGCTCGCGCATGATTGGGAGCATCATTGAATTTATCATATAAGATTCGGTCGAACTGCTGAGCGAATCGAAGCGTACCGAGTCGCAGTTCGTGATCGAGAAATTCCATCGCCACAGCGGCGTCGGATTTTTCAATATCCAATAAGAAGTCACGATGAAAGAAGGCCTTCGCTAAGGCTATCGCAATGTTGGTGCCGTTTTCCGATTCAACATCATCGATCTCTGACAATATGCTCTTGCCATACTCGGAAGCCACGATTGCCTTTTCGAATGGCGCACTGAAATCGATGTTCTTACTCGGCAATGCTCCGTACAAAAAATAGTGTAAGCTATAAAAATCTAGAATCTTACCTTGATTCCCCTCGTCATACCCGGCGAGGACCTGCGCGTTTATCTCTCTGGAGTCCCTCCAAGGGACGCTGTTGTAGGACATTGATAGCCCCCAAGAATTTCATCGCTCTATTCTAGTAGCGAGCGCCTGCAACCTTTTGGATAGTATTCTAACAAGCGCACCACCCGCAGCCAAGTGCTGCAAGAAAGGCAAAGAACAACAATAAGTTGGGGTTGACTAGAACCGCACGGATGTCTTGGACATCGCGCGTCAAAACGTCCGCGGAATATCCTCGATGTTGTACGGCGTCGCCTCGTACAGCGCCTTGATCCAGTTGGTGTAGATGTGCGCGGTGTGGCGCCAGCTGTTGCGCGGCGTCGCGCTCGGATCGTCCTTGGGGTAGTAGTGCAGCGGCAGCGGCCAGTCGCGGTTGGCTGCCGAATCGCGCTTGTATTCGACGCCGAGCGTTTCGGTGTCGTATTCCGGGTGGTTCAAGATGTAGACCCGGCGCGGGTACAGGAACCGGCCGCGGTCGTAGGGTCCGCTCTCCACCATGATGTTGGGGCCGGCCTCTTCCGAATCGGCGACGATCTCCAGCTTGTCGTGCTTCAGGATGTCCTCGCGCCGCGGGCTCTTCCAGCGCGACACCGGAACGGAGAATACGTCGGGGAAGCCGAACAGCAGCCCGGTCTTGTCCGAGATCAGGCGATGCTCGAACAGGCCGAACAGCTTCTGCCGGTGCTTGGTGCTCTCGACGTCGTGGAAGTGCTTAAGCGCCGCCTTGGCGCCCCAGCACAGGAACAGCGAAGACAGCACGTTGGTCTCGGTCCAGCGCAGGATCTGCTGCACCTCGGGCCAGATGTCCTCGTCGCTCACCCGCTCCTTCAGCGCGTTGACGCCGGTGACGATGAAGCCGTCGAACTTGCGCTCCTTGATCTCGCTCCAGGCGGAATAGAATTTGCGGATATGCTCGGCCGGCGTGTTCCTGGTCTCGCGCCCGTTCTTGACGTCGCGGAAATAGCTGTCGGTGGTGGCGAAGGTCAGCTTGACCTGCAGGCTGCTGTTGCCGAGCCACAAGGCCAGCTGCCGCTCCGTGGTCTGCTTGTCCGCCATCAGGTTGATGATCGCGATCTCGAGCGGGCGGATGTCCTGGTGCTCGGCGCGCGCGCTCTCGATCGCCAGCGGGGTGCCGAGCGACGGCAGGAAGGGGTGGATCGCGGCGCTGTTGATGATGACTGGCATGCTTGGTCTCTACTCGTCCTTCAGTTCGCGTCGATGAAGTCACGCACCGCCTTGGTGTAGCCCTTGGGATCCTGCAGCATCGCGAAATGGCTGGCGTCTTTCAGGATCACCAGCTTGGCGCCGGGGATCACCTTGGCCATGTGCTCAGTGTGCGCCCGCGTGATCGCCTCGTCATGATCGCCCAGCACGATCTCCGTCGGCACCATGATCTTGGCGAGCTCGGCGTCGCTCCAGTTCGGCTGGCTCGCCCACATCTGGCTGATCTGCTCCACGAAGGCGTCGAACTCGCCCGGCGTCTTCGACATCTTCTGATAATCGGCGCCCATGCGCGCGATGTAATCGTTGAAGGTCTTGTTTTCCATCACTTTCGGATCGACGCCGTCGACCGTCACGTTGGCGGCCTGCGCGAACACCCCCTTCAGTCGCTCCGGATGCTTCATCGCGATGTCGATGCCGATGATGCCGCCGTCGCTCCAGCCGACCAACCACACCTTGTCGACCTTGAGATGGTCGAGCAGCGCCACGTAGTCCGACGCCATCAGGTCATAGCTGTAGGCCTCGGCGTTCCGGCTCGATCGCCCGTGGCCGCGGCTGTCCGCCACGATCACGGTATGGTCCTTCATCAGGTCCTTGACCTGGTTGGCCCAGATGTCGGCATGGCCGAGGCCGCCATGGATCAGCAGCACCGGGTCGCCAGACCCGTAGACCGCGTAGTACATGTGGATGCCGTCGACCGGGGCATAGCCCGCCTCCCTGGAGACCGGCATGGCCGGCGGCTCCGGCAGCCGCTGCCAGCGCTCGGCGGCGGAAGCCGAGACAAAGGTGACCGCGGTCACCAGCGCCGCCGCGAGCGATATTGACACGATCCGCATGGTATTATTCTCCTGTGGGCCGGGGTCGCCGCCAGCATAGCGCCGATCCCAACGGGGGCAACCAAGGCCATATCCTTCCATGATTCCGCAGACCCAGAAGGCGAAACCAAAGACCTTTGCCAGCCTGACGCCGGGCGACCCGGCGCCCTGGTTCCACCAGCGCTCCGGCGGCAACCCGAACTACGCCTTCGACACCGTCGGCGGGCGCTGGATCGTGATGTGCTTCTACGGCACCGCGGGCGACGAGGACGGCAAGCGGGCAATCGCCGCGGTCGCCGCCAACCGCGCCTTCTTCGACGACAACCGCGCCTGTTTCTTCGGCGTCAGCCTCGACCCCGGCGATGAGGCCCAGAACCGTGTCGCCGATTCCATGCCCGGCCTGCGCTTTTTCTGGGACTTCGACGGCAAGGTCGCGCGGCTCTACGGCGCCATCTCCACCCAGGCTGTGCCGAACCCCAAGCGGCTGGAGATGCGCCGCTTCTGGGTGGTGATCGACCCCATCATGCGGGTGAAGCGCGTGGTGCCGTTCCAGCCGGGCGGCGCCGAGATCCCGGCTCTTCTCGACTATCTCAACGCCCTGCCCGCGCCCGACAAGTTCGCCGGCATCGAGGTGCCGGTCCCGGTCCTCATCCTGCCCGACGTGTTCGAGCCGGAGTTCTGCCGGCAGCTGATCGGCATCTACGAGGGCAAGGGCGGCAAGGAATCCGGCTTCATGCGCGAGGTCGAGGGCAAGACCGTCGAGATCAAAGACAACAAGCACAAGGTCCGCCGCGACGTGCTGCTGGAGGACCAGGCGCTGATCAAGCAGACCCAGGTGCGCATCCACCGCCGCATCGTGCCGGAGATCCTGAAGGTGCATCAGTTCCAGGTGACGCGCATGGAGCGCTACCTGGTCGCCTGCTACGCCGCCGAGGAGCGCGGCCACTTCCGCGCCCACCGCGACAACACCACCAAGGGCACCGCGCACCGCCGCTTTGCCGTCTCGATCAACCTCAACAACGAGTTCGACGGCGGCGAGATCAGCTTCCCCGAATACGGCCCGAAGGGCTTCAAGCTGCCGACCGGCACCGCCTGCGTCTTCTCCTGCTCGCTGCTGCACCAGGTCTCGGCCGTGACCGAAGGCAAGCGCTACGCCTTCCTGCCCTTCCTCTACGACGACGCAGCGGCCAAGCTGCGCGAATCCAACAACGAGTACCTCGGCGAAGGCGTCGGCGCCTACAAGGCCTAGCGCGGACTCTCCTTCCCCCCTTGTGGGGGAAGGATGCGGAGCCTTAGCGAGCAGAGCGAGCTTAGGCGGAGCTGGATGGGGGGTGCCGCCGCACAATTGGTTGCGTTGAAGCACTCGCGGGCCCCTGCGCTTGCGTACTCGGTCGCTGCATTCAGCTCTGTTTCCCTGCATCGTGCGGCGGCACCCCCCATCCCAACCTTCCCCCACAAGGGAGGAAGGGGGTTGTTGTGTGCGAAGAGCGGAGCAGGGCCAGTCGTTGCGTCAACCGCTTTGCCGCGCGCCGAACTGTTCCAGTTAGACACGTGCGGCCATGCGTCCCATATCGGATGCATGAAACTCGATGACCGCGAACAGCATTTCCGCATTCCCTCGCCGCTCGACGGCTTGAGCCTGTTCCTGCGCTACCTGCCGCCGGCTGGTGCGTCGTCAATAGGCATCGTGCTCTATGTGCATGGCGCCACCTTCCCCTCGGCGCTGTCGATCGCGCACCGGTTCGACGGCCGCTCGTGGCGCGATGCCTTATGCGAAGCGGGCTTCCATGTCTGGGGCCTCGACTTCCACGGCTTCGGCGAGTCCGATCGCTATCCGCAGATGCGCGAGGCGCCCGACAAACATCCGCCGCTCGGCCGTGCCGACATCGCGAGCGCGCAGGTCGCCGCCGCCGTGCGCTTCATCCTCGATCATCACGGCGCCGAACGGCTGTCGCTGATCGCGCATTCCTGGGGCACCATGCCGGCGGCGAAATGCGCCGGCATGCATCCGGAACTGATCGACCGGCTGATGCTGTTCGGCCCGATCGCGCGCCGCGCCACCTTGGAGCGCGCGGCGGCGCCCACCCTGCCCGCCTGGCGCGTCGTCACCCTCGAGGACCAGTGGACCCGCTTCGTCGAAGACGTGCCCTCGGACGAGCCGCCGGTGCTTTCGCGCGCGCATTTCGCCGACTGGGGCGAGCGTTATCTCGACAGCGATCCCGGCGCCCGTCGCCGCGACCCGCCCGGCGTCCAGGTCCCCTCCGGGCCAACCGAGGACATCGCCCAGGCCTGGGCCGGCGCGCTGCCCTTTGATCCGGCGCGGGTGCAGGCGCCGGTCGCCATCGTCCGCGGCGCGTGGGACCACCTGATTCCGGACGCGGATGCCCGCTGGCTGTTCGACGCCTTCGCCGCCTCGCCCATCAAGCGCGACATCAAGATCGGCCGCGCCACCCATTTGATGCACCTGGAGCGCATGCGCTGGGCGCTCTATCGCGAGAGCATCGCCTTCCTTGAGGGCGATGACGAGGCACCCGCCGACCACTAGCCGCCCTCGGAACCCATCCCATCGCCCCGCCTTATTGTCAGGGGGTCGGACTTCATGCGACCGTCGGTCATAAACGTAAACGGGCCAGCGGGGTTGGCCTCAGGCGGGGGAACGCGTGTCGGTCAATCACGGCATATTCCGGCCGGTCAGGTCAGGACGGTTGCCCCGGTTTTCGACCCAGGCCCTGCTGGTGCTCCTGATCATCCTGCTGCTGGGGCCGGGCCTTGTCTTCACCAGCCTGCTGCTGCTGCGCTATTCCACGGTCGAGCGCGAGCGCTATTCCCTGGAGGCGCTGACCACAGCGCGGCAGATCGCGGCGGTCATCGACCGCGACCTCAACGGCCTCACCACCACCCTCAGCACCCTCACCACCTCGACCCGCCTCAAGGCCGGCGACTACGCCGTCTTCTATAACCAGGCCGCGCAAGTATCCAAGATCACCGGCGCGCACGTGGTCTTGCGCACGCTCGGCGGCCAGCAGCTGGTCAACACCGCCTATCCCGGGGGCGCCGCGCTTGCACCCGCGCACCTCGCGGTCGATGCCGGCGTGATCGCCGACCAGCGGCCGAGCATCTCCGACGTCTTCATCGAGCGCGCCACCAACCGGCCGGTGTTCGCGGTGGTGGTCCCCGCCGTCATCGACGGCAAGCTGCGCTATCTGCTCAGCATCCAGGCACCGACCGAGCGGATCGCATCGCTGCTCACCGAAGGCGTGGTCGACAATTGGGTGGTCGGCATCGGCGACCGCAAGGGCGACTACGTGACCCGCGTCCCCGGCCACGACGCCTTCAGCGGTAAGCCCGGCATCCCTGCCTTCCTCGCGCAAGCCAAGGGCGTCGAAGGCAATTTCCGCGGCAACAATCCGTACGGCGAGGAGATCCTGGTCGGCTACGCCCACACCAGCCTCGGCGACTGGCTGGTCGCGGTCAGCATGCCGGCGGCGGTGATCGAGGCGCCGCTGCATGACCAGCTGCTCGGCTTCCTCGGCTTCGGCGCCCTCACCCTGGCGATTTCGATCTTCCTGGTGTTCTGGCTGTGGCGCGTCGCCTCGCGACCGTTGCGGCTGCTGACCGGCAGCGGCGTCTCGACCGCGGAGGACATGAAGGCGCTCGACCTGCACTCGCCGGTGCGCGAGATCCACGCCCTGGCGGCGAACCTGCTGCGCCAGGCCCAGGCGCGTGACTGGATCGACGACGAGCTGCGGCGCAACGAATCGCGCCTGCGCGCCATCCTGGATACCGTGCCGGTCGCGGTGGTGATCGCCGGGCCGCAGGGCGAGGTGCTCGAAGGCAACCGGCAGCTCGAGCGCTTCCTCGGCCCCGAGAGCCGCCGCGCCGGCTCGTTCTTCCAATGGCCGCTGACCTATCCCGACGGCACGCCGGTGCGCGAGTCCGAGCTGCCGGTCTACCGCGTGCTCAAGGGCCAAGTCGAGATGGCGGAGATCGAGTGTATCGCAGAGACCGCCGACGGCTCGCATCACTGGATCCGCAAGATCGCCGCGCCGATCCGCGACCTTTCCGGCGGCATCGTCGGCGCCGTCGCCTCGGTCATCGACATCGACCGCGAGAAGCGCGCCGAGGAGATCCTGGAACGGCAGGTGGTCGCGCGCACCACGGAGCTGGAGACCGCCAACCGCAACCTGATCGCCGAGATGTCGAGCCGCCAGGAGGCCGAGCAGCAGGTCCGCCAGCTGCAGAAGATGGAGGCGATCGGCCATCTCTCCGGCGGCATCGCCCACGACTTCAACAACATGCTGGCGGTGGTGATGAGCGCGCTCAACATGGTGGAGCGCCGCCTCGCCAAGGGCGAGAAGGACTACGCCAAGTATCTGGAGATGGCGCGCGACGGCGCCACGCGCGCCGCCAACCTCACCCGGCGCCTGCTCGCCTTCTCGCGCCAGCAGCCGCTGGCGCCGACGCCGGTCGATGCCAACAAGCTGGTTGCCGGGATGTCCGACCTGCTGCGCCGCACCCTCGGCGCCACCATCAAGCTGGAGACCGTGCTCGGCGGCGGGCTATGGCTGATCCATGTCGATTCGAACCAGCTGGAAAGCGCCCTCCTCAACCTCGCGGTCAACGCCCGCGACGCCATGCGCGAGGAAGGCCGCCTCACCATCGAGACCGCCAACTACCTGCTGGACGAAGGCTATGCGCGCCGCAATACCGAGGTGCCGCCGGGACAGTACGTGCTGATCGCCGTCACCGACACCGGCGCCGGCATGACGCCCGAGGTGATCGCGCGCGCCTTCGATCCCTTCTTCACGACGAAGGAAGTGGGCAAGGGCACCGGCCTCGGTCTCTCCATGGTCTACGGCTTCGTCAAGCAGTCGGGCGGCCATGTGAAGATCTATTCCGAGCCGGGCCAGGGCACCTCGATCAAGATCTACCTGCCGCGCTTCTACGGCGCCGAGGAAGCGCCGGAAGAGCGCGCCGACCGCGCGCCCGCCAAACCGGACGGCCAGGGCGAGCTGGTGCTGCTGGTGGAGGACGAGGAGAGCGTGCGCACCCTGACCGCGGATTCGCTGCGCGAGCTCGGCTACCAAGTGATCGAAGCCGGTAGCGCCGCCGCCGCGCTGCGCATGCTCGACGCCAGCCCGCGCATCGCTCTGCTGTTCACCGACATCGTGATGCCCGACATGAACGGCCGCAAGCTGGCCGACGAAGCGGTCAAGCGCCGCCCCGGCCTGCGCGTCATCTACACCACCGGCTTCACCCGCAACGCCGTGGTCCACAACGGCGTGCTCGACCCCGGCGTCAACTTCCTGCCCAAGCCCTTCACGCTCCAGCAACTGGGCGAGAAGGTGCGCGAGGTCCTGGCGCGCGCGCCTTAGACCTTCTTCCCCCCTTGTGGTGAAGGATGCGAAGCCTTAGCGAGCGGAGCGAGCTTGGGCGAAGCTGGATGGGGGGTGCCGCCGCACGAACGCGCTTACGCCAGCGATTGACCGCCATCGACCACGATGGTTTGCCCGGTCACCCAGCTGGCGAGATCGCTCGCGAGGAACAGCGCGACCTTGGCGATTTCCTCGGGCGAACCGAGCCGCCCCCATGGGATGCGTTTGAGCGTGCGCTGATAGAGGTCGGGGTCCGCGGTCTTGCGGTTTTCCCAGACGCCGCCAGGAAACTCGATCGACCCGGGCGCAATGCCATTGACCCTGATCCGCCTTGGCGCCAGCGCCAGCCCCTGGCCCATGGTGTAGTTGATCAGCGCCGCCTTGACCGCGGCATAGGGCAGCGAGCGCGCCACCGCCAGCAGGCCCGAGATCGAGGAGATGTTGACGATGCTGCCCTGCGACTGCTCCAGGAACGGGATGGCGGCACGGGTCGCGCGCGCGGTCGCGAACAGGTCGATGTTGACGCTGGCCTGCCAGCCGCTTTCGTCGTCCTTCATCCCCATGCCGGAGGCATTGTTGACGAGGACGTCGATGCCGCCGAGGGCCTTGGCCGCGTCGTTCACGAAGCCGACCACCTGCGCCTCGTCGCCAAGGTCGCAGGCGGTGCCGACGACCTTCGTCCCATGCCGCTTGAGCTCGGCTTCGGCGGTGCGCACGCCGTCGATCCCGCGCGCGCAGATCGCCACGTCGGCGCCGCCCGCGGCGAACGCAAGCGCGATCGACCGGCCGATGCCGCGGCTGCCGCCGCCGACCAGGACCTTCTTGCCTTTGAATGAAATCTCCATGGGATGCTCCTCGGGCGGACCAGGCAGGAGTTAAGCACGGAATTGCAATGAAGTGGAACGGCGGACATGGCCGTCCGGCGACCGCACAGCGGTGGTGCCGAACTCTGGGGAATTGCGCCCTAGGCCGATTGCAACAGCGGGATGGCCTTCGGCTGCTCGTCCGGGAATTCGTGTTCCAGGTCGAGCATCAGGCGCTGGAACTCCGGCAGCGGGCGTAACGGGTCGAGCGAGATGTCCATCTTCATCCACTGGGTGAAGACGCGCCGGCACACCGGATCGTCGGGAATCGCGTGGTGGATGCGGGCAACCGCGCGCTCCAACTCGCCCAGCGCCGCGTAGGTGCAGGCGACGTTGTAATTGACCACCAGGTCGTGCGGATCGATCGCGATCGCGCGGCCCGCCCAGTCCAGCGCGGTCACGTCGTCG
>DATEOK010000309.1:0-13626 GCA_035274225.1 Dongiaceae bacterium | reverse complement strand
CACACCACCGCTTCGTCCGGCGCGATGGACATGATCGCGGAATTCGCCCTGGCGCCAGTGCAGGAATGGGACGCGGTGATCTGCACCGCCAAGACCGTGCGCATCATGGTCGAAGCGCTGATGGACGAGCAGGCGGCGTATTTGAAGGACCGCCTCGGCGCCCAGCGCATGCCGCGGCCGCAGCTGCCGGTCATCCCGCTCGGCGTCGATTGCGCGCGCTTCGCGGCGAATCCCGAAGCCCGCGCGGCGCAGCGTGCCGCGCTCGGCATCGCTGACGACGACATCGCCTTCCTGTTCGTCGGCCGCCTCAGCTTCCATGCCAAGGCGCATCCGTTCCCGATGTACCTGGCGCTGGAGCGCGCGGCGCAGCAGACCGGCAAACGCCTGCACCTGATCCAGGCCGGCTGGTTCGCCAACGACTTCATCGAGGCCGCGTTCCGCAACGGCGCGCGCGACTTCTGCCCCAGCGTCACCGCGCATTTCCTCGACGCGCGCACGCCGGAGGTGCGCTTCCCGATCTGGCAGGCGGCGGACATCTTCACCTCGCTGTCCGACAACATCCAGGAGACCTTCGGCCTGACCCCGATCGAGGCGATGGCCGCGGGCCTGCCCAGCGTGGTCACCGACTGGGACGGCTACAAGGACACCGTGCAGCATGACGAGCACGGCATCCGCGTGCCGACCCTGTCGCCGCCGCCGGGGCAGGGCGCCGACCTCGCCGACGCGCACGCTATCGGCATCGACACTTACGATCGTTATTGCGGCTATGCCAGCCAGTTCGTCGCGGTCGACATCAACGCCACCGCCGAAGCCTATGTGTCGCTGATCGGCAATGCCGGACTACGTGGCAAGTTCGGCGCTGCCGCGCGCAAGGCGGCGGAGGCGACGTTCGACTGGCGCCATGTGATCGGGCGCTACCAGGCGCTGTGGGCGGAGCTGGCGGAGCGCCGCCGTGCCGCGGTCGAATCGGCGCCGGCCAACGGTCCGCTCTATTGGCCGGCGCGTGCCGATCCGTTCGCGTTGTTCGCCGACTACCCGACCGAGATTCTGTCGCTGCAGCATCGGCTGGATCCCGGCGACTACCCGCGCGACCTCAACGCGATCGTCGCGCATGACCTGTTCGGCTTCGCCAAGCATCGCCTGCGCCTCGATCTGTGCGAGCTGATCCAGCGCAAGGTCGCGGAGCGCCCCGGTACCAACCTCGCGGAGATCGGCGCCGTTCTCGCCGAGCAGGAGCGCGTGCTGCTGCCGCGCAACGCCACGTTCCTGGTCAAGGTCGGATTGCTGCGCGTGCAGCCGCGGGCGCGCTAACCCCTACGCCACAATACGGTCAGCACGTGATAGGTCGCGCGCACGTGGCCCTGTGCGTCGACTTGGCGCAGGATCCGCCGCAACGCTCCCGCTGAGAGCGGCCGCGCATGATCGGCCGGCAGGTCGGCGCCGATGCTGCGCAGCGACTGCAGGAAATCAAGCGCATTCGGATGCTCGTCCCACAACCGCTGCTCCTTCGCGCGCTCGACCAGGAATCCCGGCGGCCGCTGCCAATCCAGCTGCGTCAGCGAGGGATAGGTCGGAATGGCCGGGCTCAGCCCGAGCAGCGCCGCCGCGGCGCGCCATTCCTGGAACGTGTCGGTGCCGAGCGTGGTCAAGGCCAGCACGCCGCCCGGCCGCAGCAGAGCGCCGAGCGCAGCGAAGGCCTGGTGCAGGTTTGAGAACCACTGCGCGGCGAGGCTGCCGCACACCAGGTCGAACGTGCCTGCGGCGAACGCCGGCAGCTCGGCATCCATCCCGGCGCTCAGCAGGCCCGCGCCGGCGTCCAGGCGCTTGCGGCACGTGGCGGCCATTTGCGGCGCAAGGTCGGTCGCGACCAGGCTCGCGCGCGGGAAATGACCGAGCAGCGCCCGCGTCAAGTTGCCGGTGCCGCACCCGAATTCGAGGATCATGGACGGCACGGCAATCGCGGCGATGGCGTCCGCCAGTTCCACCGCGATGCGCGCCTGGATGCGCGCGGCGCGGTCGTAGGTCGGCGCCGCCGCCCCGAAATGTCGCGCGATCTGCTGCTTGCGCTCACTCATGATTGGATCAGCCGCGCGATATCTGCCGCGTGCGTGCACGGCAGGGCGTGGCCGCCGGCCAGCCACGTGACTTTGCAACCTTTGAACGCCATTTCCGTCATTGCGGCGGGAACGATGGCATCCTCCTTGCCGGCGATCAAGCGCGTGGAGCTTGCGCGCGCGGCCAGGTTTTCACGCTCGTCCCAGGCCGCGAGATGATCAAGCCCCGTGGCGAGTGCCGCGGCATTCGGTTCGCGATCTGGACCCACGGCTCCCGCACGAGTCCAGAAGTCCTCCAGAACGCCGCGGGTATCGCTCAGGACCCGCCGCTTCATGCGCTCCAGCATGCGCGGCGCGATAGCGGGGCGGTAGTCCGTAGCCTCGAGGAATCGCGGAAACGCGTTGATGCCGAGAAGCGGTACATGCTCGAGCGTGCCCTGGCGCGCCAGCCAGAGGAATCCGAGCGAATGCCCCACCAGCAGCGTGAGGTCGCGCGGCAGTGTTGTGTCCGTGGAACCGAAGTAGCCGAGATCGATTGCAGCACTGGGCACGTCGCCCATTGCCGTCCGCACCGGATCCCAAACGCGCGCATCGTAGCCCCAGCCATGGACGAACAGGATCAAGCCGGACTCTCCAGTCCGGCGATCGCATCGCACAGACGCGCGACATCCTCGTCGCGATGCGCGGCGCTGAAGCTGAGGCGCAGCCGCGCTTCCCCGTCCGGCACCGTCGGCGGCCGGATCGCGATGCCGAGCAGTCCTTGCTCCTCGAGTTTCGCCTGTGCTGCCAGCGTCGCTTCGTTGCCGCCGATCAGCAGCGGCACGATCTGCGTATCCGATTCGCCGGTCGACAGGTTGCGCCGCCTGGCCATCTGCCGAAACCGTCCGGCATGCGCGTGCACGCGCGTACGCTCGCTGTCCATCGTCGGCACCAGGTCGAGCGCCGCATCGAGCGCGCCGAACACCGCCGGCGGCAACGCCGTCGAATAGATGAAGCCGGCGCAGCGATTGACGAGGAATTGGATCAGCGCGCGCGAGCCCGCGACGTAGGCGCCGAACCCGCCGAGCGCCTTGCCCGCGGTCCCCATCACGATATCGACACGGCCGGGATGCTCCGCCGTCAGTCCGCGGCCCTGCGGCCCCAGCACGCCGGTCGCGTGGGCCTCGTCGACATAGAGATGCGCGCCGAACTTCTCCGCCAGCGTGATCAGGTCGCCGAGCGGCGCGCGATCGCCGTCCATGCTGAAGACTGACTCCGTCACGATCAGGCGCCGGCCCGGCTTGCCCTGATCGCGCTCCAACAAGGAACGCAGGTGATTGAGATCGTTGTGACGGAAGCGCTGCTGCCGCAAACCCGCTGCCGCAATGCCGTGGTGCAGGCTGGCGTGGTTCAGGCGGTCGGCATAGATCAGCGTCTCGCCCAGCAACTCAGCGATAGCGGGCAGGATGGTGGCATTGGCCTGGAAGCCGGCGTTGAACACCAAAGCCGCCTCGGCGCCCTTGAAGGCCGCGAGCTTCTCCTCGACCGCGACATAAGCATCCAGCGTCCCGGTCACCAGGCGCGATGCGCTGGCCCCCGCGCCATATCGCCCCGTCCAATCGCGCGCCTGCGCAATCAGCTGCGGATGGCGGCTGAGTCCGAGATAGTCGTTGCCGGAAAAATCGCTGAGCCGCATGCCATCGCCACGAATGACGGCGGCGCCCTCGCGCCGGTATGGGCGCAAGCGCCGGAGCCGTCCGCCCTCCGCCAATTCGGCGAGGCGCGCCTCCGCCAGCTCGTCCAATCGGCGGGTCACAGTTTCTTCCCCCCTTGTGGGGGAAGGATGCGCAGCCTTAGCGAACGGAGTGAGCTTAGGCGTAGCTGGATGGGGGGTGCCGCCGCACGAGCACTTGTCAGTTCGCACCGCATAGTCTGTTCCGCCCACGCGCTGCTTGCCAACGGTCGTGCGGCGGCACCCCCCATCCCAACCTTCCCCCACAAGGGGGGAAGGGGCTCACCCGTGCGCCGCAATATCGCCATGATGCGGCTCACGCGGCCGCGCGCTGCTGCGACCAGGCGGAGACGTGGCGTTGGATCGCCTGGGTCAGGCGCGACAGCTCTTCGCTCGAGGTCACGAACGGCGGCGCGACATAGACGATGTCCCCGAACGGCCGGATCCACACGCCGTCTTGCAGGAAGCGCGGCCGGAACCACGGCCCTTCGCCGGCCTTGGCCAGCTGCACCACGCCGAGCGCGCCGCGCACCCGCACATCGACGACGCCGGTCAAGTGCCGGCAGGGCTCCAGCTCGGCGCGCAACTGCGCCTCGATCGCGCGCACCTGGGCGAGGCGCGGCTCGCGCTCGAACAGATCGAGCGATGCATTGGCCGCCGCGCAGGCGAGGGCGTTCCCCATGTAGGTCGGGCCATGCATCAGCGCCTTGGACGGATCGTCCGACAGGAACGCCTCGAACAGCCGGCGGCGCGCGACGGTCGCGGCCAGCGGCAGCGTGCCGCCGGTCAGCGCCTTGGACAGCGTGACGATGTCCGGCACAATCTCTGCTTCCTGGCAGGCGAACATCGGGCCGATGCGCCCGAACCCGGTCATGATCTCGTCGAGGACTAGCAGGCAATCCGCCTCGTTGCATGCCTTGCGCAGAAAGCGCAGCACATCCGGTTCATAGAACTTCATCCCGCCGGCACCCTGCACCAGCGGTTCGATGATCACCGCCGCCACCTCGCTACGATGAGCGCGGAGCAGACGCACGAACTCCGCCTGCTGCTCCCGCGTGCGTGGCACATCGGCGATGATCTGCTGCGGCAGGTAGCCTTTGAACAGGCCGTGCATGCCTTCGTCGGGATCGCACACCGACATCGCGGCCAGGGTGTCGCCGTGATAGCCGTAGCGGAACGAGACGAAGCGGCGCCGGCCCTTCTGCCCGCGGTTGATCCAGTATTGCACCGCCATCTTCATCGCGATCTCGACCGAGACGGACCCTGACTCGGAGAAGAACACATGATCGAGGTCGCCCGGCAGCAGGTCGGCGAGGCGCTTGGCGAGGCGCAGCGTCGGCTCGGTGGCGAGCCCGCCCAGCATCACGTGCGGCACCGCCTGCAGCTGGGCGGCGACGGCTTCGCGGATGTGCGGATGATTGTAGCCGTGGCACACCGTCCACCACGACGACACGCCGTCGATCAGCTCGCGCCCGTCCGCCAGCTTCAGCCGTGCACCTTCCGCGCCGACCACGGCGACCGGCGTCGGCGCCAGCTTCATCTGCGCGTAGGGGAGCCAGAGATGCGCGAAGCCGCTGGTCAGCCAGTCGGGCGAGCCGTGACCCGCCTCAGCCATGCGCGTGGGTTTCGAGCGGCATCGGCGCGATGCCGAGGCGCTCGAACAGTTGGCTGTCGTGATCGCGGCCCGGGTTCGGCGTGGTCAGCAGCTTCGGACCGGCGAAGATCGAGTTGGCGCCGGCAAGGAAGCACAGCGCCTGCAGTTCGTCGCTCATCTCCTCGCGCCCGGCCGACAGGCGCACCATGCTCTTCGGCATCATGATGCGCGCGACCGCAATGGTGCGCACGAAGTCGAGCGGGTCGAGTCTGGCGGTGCCGTCGAGCGGCGTGCCATGCACCTGCACCAGCATGTTGATCGGCACCGATTCCGGATGGGCGGGCAGGTTGGCCAGCGTCACCAGCATGCCGGCGCGGTCGCCGGCGCCTTCGCCCATGCCGACGATGCCGCCGCAGCACACCTTCATGCCGGCCTCGCGCACGTTCTCCAGGGTGTCGAGCCGTTCCTGCAGCGTGCGGGTGGTGATGATCTGCGTGTAGTAGTCCGGCGAGGTGTCGATGTTGTGGTTGTAGTAGTCGAGCCCCGCGTCGCTGAGGCGCTGCGCCTGCGCGGCGGTCAGCATGCCGAGGGTCATGCAGGTTTCCATGCCCAGCGCCTTCACGCCCTGCACCATGTCGCAGATCGCATCGAGGTCGCGGTCCTTGGGCTCGCGCCACGCCGCACCCATGCAATAGCGCGAGGCGCCGGAGTCCTTGGCGCGCCTGGCTTCTTCGATCACGGTCTGCACCGCCATCAGCTTCTGCGCCTCGACGCCGGTGTCATAGCGCGCGGCCTGCGGGCAATAGGCGCAATCCTCCGGACAGCCGCCGGTCTTGATCGACAGCAGGGTGGAGAGCTGCACCTGGTTCGCCGGGAAGTGGGCGCGGTGAACGGTCTGTGCCCGGAACATGAGGTCGTTGAATGGCAGGGCGAACAATGCCTCGACCTCGGCCACCGACCAGTCGTGGCGGATTTCCGGCGGCAGTGCGGACGCGTCGGCCATTTCTTGCTCCCTGCTGGCGTATTCGGCCGGACGCTATCGGCGGGGTCCAACCCTGTCAAGCAAGCCGAAATCGGCCTATTTCAACGGGACAGGCGCCGGCTGACCTTCGCAGTTGGGCAGCTCGGGATCGATGTGTCCCCAGCTCGGCTTCGAGGCCGTCCAGATGTAGCTGGCCGGCCCGCCGATCTCGCGATCTTCCAGCGTGCCGACGCGCACCACCATCACCTCGTGCCGCGACGACGAGTGGCTGAACAGCGGCGTGCCGCACTTGGGGCAGAAGCGCCGGCGCATGGTGTTGCCGCTGTTCGCGCTGCTGACATATTCGGCGACCTCGCCGGTGAGCGTGAGGCTTGCGGTCTTGAAGATCGCGTTGATCGAGGCATTGCCGGTGGCGAGGTACTGACAATCGCGGCACCAGCAGGCGCGCACCGCGACCGGCGCCTCGCTGAACTGGAAGCGGACAGCGCCGCAGAAGCAGCGGCCCTTGATCGGTTCGGTCATCCGGATCACCCTTGGCGTCAATGCACGATGAGACACTATCAAACTTGACAGCGCGGTGAAGCTCTGGGATTTCAAGGTCATGACCGCATTCTTCGTCACCAGTACCGGAACGGACATCGGCAAGACCTACGTCGGCTGCGGATTGCTCGGCCATTGGCGGGCAAAGGGCCGCAAGGTCGATGCCTACAAGCCGCTGTTGAGCGGGTTCAATCCTACCCAGCTGGCGGAGAGCGATGCCGGACGATTGCTGACCGCGCTCGGCCGGCCGGTCGATGAGGAGGGGCTCGACCAGATCTCGCCCTGGCGCTACACGGCAGCGGTCTCCGCCGATGCGGCCGCGGCCAAGGAGGGCAAGCAGGTCGAGTATCAAGCCGTGCTCAGGGCCAGCCGTGACTTCCTGCAACGCGAGCACGACGTGGCACTGGTCGAAGGGGCAGGGGGAATCATGGCGCCGTTCAGCGACGACCGCACCATGCTGGACTTTGCGGTGGATCTGCAGATCCCGTCGATCCTGGTGGTCGGCTCCTATCTCGGAACCCTCAGCCACTCGCTGACGGCGCTCTCCATCATGGAGGCGAAGCAGGTACCGGTCGCCCTCATCGTGATGAACGAGACGGCAGACAGCACGGTCCCGCTTGCCGACAATGCACTGGCGCTCGCCCGGCGCTGGCCGGCAACGCCGGTGCGAGCGCTGCCGCGCGACGCCTCCCCTCAGGCCATCGCGGCGATCGCGGAGTTGCTGTATTCGGGCTGAGCGTCCGCCAGCAGCTTCTGGTTCTGCCGGCGCAGGGTGCCGTCCATCGGCCGCTCCTTCTGCGTGACGATCGGGCAGGCGGCGCGCAGGCGCGCATGCATGTCCTTCACCGGCATCTCGTATTCGCTCAGTGGCCCCGGCTGGTAGTTGTAGCTGGAGAGGCCGGCCTGCACCCGCTCGCACAACTCCTTGTCCTCGTGGCCGATCTGCAGGTTGATGCGGTTGGCGAGGAACTGCATGACCTTGGCTTCGCGCCGCGTATCCGGCCGCACGAACAGCGGCGTGCGGATGACGCTCCTGGTCGGCCCCTTGGGCAGAATCTGGAAAATGTCCATGCTGTCCGGGAACACGTCGAAGCCGATGTTGACCGGCATGAAGCCGAACACCCAGGTCTGGCGCACGTCCTCCGGCAGGTAGTCGAACGCCTTCGGCGCCAAGCGCTGATAGGCACGCTCCGACCAGGCATGGGATTCGCGCTCGCGGATCGTGCTCTTGGAGAAGGAGACGCCGTGCCGGTTGATGGTGCAGCTGAGCTCATTGTCCATCAGCCGGTGCAGGCCGGGATGGCCGAACGGCACATGGTAGTTGTCGAGATAGTTGTCGAGCGCGACCTTCCAGTTGCACGCCCACTCCTCGGAGATCTGCACACCTTCAGCCGGCACCATCTCCTCGATGCGATAGGGCGCCAGCTCCTTGGCGAGGTCGCCCCACTGCTCGGCGATCGAGGGACCGCTGCCCATGACGCGCACGAAGACGAGGCCGCAGAACACCTCCAGCTCCAGCTCCTTAAGCCCAAGCTGCGTCTTGTCGAGGTTCGGGAAGGTCTTCTCCGACGGCACCGCCGCCAGCCGCCCATCCAGCTGGTACGACCAGGCGTGATAAGGGCAGGTGATGCGGTGCTTGCAGGTGCCCTCGCCGTCCAGCAGCTTGGAGCCGCGGTGCCGGCAGGCATTCTGGAACGCGCGCAGGGCGCCGTCCTTGCCGCGCATGACGATGATCGAATCGCGCCACAGGTCGAGGGTCGCGAAGTCGCCCGCCTCCTTCACCTGGTTCTGGTGGCAGACGAACTGCCAGGACGGCAGGACGACGCGCTCATACTCCAGCTCCAGCAGCTCCGCGTTCAGATAGGTCCAGGCCGGCAGCGGCTCGGTCTCGTAGATGCGCTCCGGGTGGCGGATGTCGACGAAGCTGTTCATGAGGCTCTCCGATCTCTCGATTGCGCTCCGATCTTGCTGAAAAAGATCGAAGCATCCGATGTGTCACAATGTTCCTACGCTATTGTAAACACTTATTAATTTCATGCATATTGATTGAACGGTCATTTAATACGAGACCTCGAACGGTGTCAAGACCGGGCAATTTCCGGTGCCGATTCAAAGGCTTGCGCCATGGGACTTTCGGCCTCGGGGCCTTTCTTAACAATCGAGGCGCAGGATGAGACCAAGTGAATTGGCCTGGTCGTTGAGGATTGAGATGCGTGGAGTTCGGATACTGGTTGGCGTGGTCGGCTTGGCGCTGGCGTTCGGAGCGGCTTCGACCGGCCGGGCGGACGACCACAGCGTGCGTCTCGCCTGCAACAACTTCCCGCCGCACAAGATCGAGAAGCCGGCGGACGACGGTAATGCCGGCTTCGACATCGACATCGTCGGCGAGGCGATGAAGCGCATCGGCTGGTCGACCGAGTTTTCCTTCATGCCGTGGAAGCGCGCGCTGGAGCTGGCGGAGCGCGGTGAGTACGACGGGCTCTGCTCCTGCTCCTATATCAAGGAACGCGAAGCCAAGCTGCTGTTCAGCGACGAGCTCGGCGCGGTCTCGGTCGGGCTGTTCGCGCGCTCAGCCGACGCGCTCACCGGAATCGCTTCAGTCGCAGACCTCAAGGGCCGCAAGGTGGCGACGGTCGGCGGCTACAACCTGGAGGCCGAGCTGATCGCCGCTGGCGCCGCGGTGGAGGCGACCTCGAGCGACAAGAACGCGCTCGACATGCTGGTCGGCGGCAATGTCGACCTGCTCTACGGCTATGAGCTGACGACCAAGCACTTCATCGCATCCGATCCGCGCTCCAGCGCGATCGCCTATCACGAGATCCGCCGCAATCCGTATTACTTCTGCCTGAGCCGCGCCATGCCCGGCGCCGGCGACGCCATGCAAGGCTTCAACCGCAGTCTCAAGGACATGGCCGCCGACGGCTCGATCCAGCGCATCCTCGACCGCTATCACGTGACGTTCCGCTAGGCAGGCTCACCCACTTGCTCTGGCGCAGGGTATTGCCTTTCCGCCAAGCCACCCAACATGTCCGATGCACGCCCGCGTATCGGCCATGCCTTGCCATGGCCGGCGCGTTGATGCAGGGATAGCCGGGAAAGGGCATCGCCTCGTGACCATCCGCCTCGACGAACCGCGCGACTTCGGCACGCCGCCCAGCCTGGCGGAGATGGAGGCCATGGCCTACCAGGAGTTCGAGCATATCCCGGAAGAGCTGCGCAAACGCTGCGTCGGGGTGGCGATCCGTGTCGAGGATTTCGCCCGCGACGACATCCTCGACGATATGGGCATCGAATCGCCGTTCGACCTGATGGGCCTCTACCAGGGCATCCCGCTGACCCAGCAGAGCACGTACGACATCCGCCATCAGCCCGACATCATCTTCCTCTATCGCCGCGCGATCCTGGACTACTGGTGCGACGGGGCCGATGATCTGCGCGCGGTCGTCCGCCATGTGCTGATCCACGAGATCGGGCACCATTTCGGTTTCTCCGACGACGACATGCATCGCATCGAAGCGAAGTCCGACGCCAGATAGGCCAGGATTGCTTCGCCGAGAGGCGTGACGCGCAACCGGCGCTTGCGCTAGCATCCCAGTCGCACAGGAGGGACGAAGCACGACATGCCGGTCTTTGCCAGCGCGCCCGCCATGCTGCGGCGGATATTTGGGCGCCAGCCGAAGCCGACGCTGCGCGAGCCGCCGTTCAGTATCCTGGCGCGGTCAGTACCGCTCGACGACTTTCGGATCGTGCTCGATGTCGGTGCCAATATTGGCAAGATGACCCGGCGCTGCCTCGAGCATTTTCCGAACGCCAGGATCTGGAGCTTCGAGCCGGTGTCCGAGACCTGCGAGGTGTTGCGCAGGCGCTTTGCCGACGAGCCGCGCGTCCAAGTGCGGCAGCAAGCGCTCGGTAGCGATCAATCCACCGCCTCGATCGAGGCCGCAGGGACGTCGGTCGGGAATATGATTGTCGGCCGTGAGGAGCCCGGGGGTCGCTATGAGCGCGTGCCGGTCACGACAGGCGATGCGTTTCTTGCCGAAACGGGGTTGCCGGCGGTCGACTTCCTGAAGATCGACACCGAAGGCCACGACCTCAAGGTCCTGATCGGTTTCACGGCGGCATTGCGGCGCGGCGCTATCCGCTTCCTCCAGGTCGAGGCCAGCATGAATTCGACCAATGTGCGACATGTGCCGATCCAGGACTTCATGGGATTCCTCGAGCCGCTTGGCTATCATCTCTACCGCGTCACGGGCCAGGTGCTCGAGTACGACGGCCGAGGCATATTGCGCCGCGCTGATTTGATTTTCTGGCGCGGTCTTCCTCGACATTTCACCGATGACGATGCGGTGATCCCGCTCTCTGGCGTGTGATTGCACGCGGACAATGAAGCCTTTGCCCGTCAGCGGGCGCGGCACTACCATGGCTACTGCTGCTAACCCGTGAGATGGGGCATAGACATGAAACCGCAATCCTCTCATTCCTCCTCGCGCCGGCAAGTGGTCGTCGGCCTGGCCGGCCTTTCGCTCGCAACCTTGCTCGCCGATCCGGTGAAGGTGGCGCGGGCGGCCGCCTCGTTGCAGACCGTCACCGCCAAGACTCCCTCGGGCCGCTCGATATCGGCCGCGCTCGCCGTGCCGGAGCAGAAGCCGGCGGCGGCGGTCATCCTGGTGCACGAATGGTGGGGCCTCAACGACCAGATCAAATCGGTGGCGACGGAGATCGCCAAGCAGGGCTGGCTCGGCCTCGCCATCGATCTCTACGGCGGCAAGGTCGCGAGCAAGCCCGAAGAGGCCGAGCCGCTGATGAAGGCGGTGGTGCCGGCCGAAGCAAGCGAGACCATGTCGACCTGGGTCGACTGGCTGCGCCAGAATCCCGACTGCAACGGCAAGGTCGCCTCGATCGGCTGGTGCTTCGGCGGCGGCATGGCGCTGCAGGCCGCGATGGACCGCCCGCTCGACGCCGCGGTGGTCTATTACGGCAACGTCGCGCGTTCGGCCGACGAGCTGAAATCCATCAAGGGTCCCGTCCTCGGCCAGTTCGCCAATGAGGATCAGTGGATCAACCCCGCCATGGTCGACGGGTTCGAGGCGGCCATGAAGCAGGCCGGCAAGACGCTGGAAGTGCATCGCTACGATGCCAACCACGCCTTCGCCAATCCGACCGGCGATCATTACGACGCCGAAGATGCGCGCGCGGCGTGGGACCGCACCGTCGCGTTCTTGAAATCCAGTCTGGGTTGACCGACGTTGCTGGGCCAGCGTGGCGGCAGACCAGATATCCGCTGCGGGGACGCCGCCGGCGAAGACGTCGCAACTCTTCTGCTTGAGCCGCGGCGCGAGCCGCGGCCCCTTCTGCTCGGCTCCGCCAAGCTCGGCATCATCTGGTCGGCCAAGTCCGCCTGCACCACGGTGCTGCTGTGGTACCTCTGGCATCGCAACCTGTTGCAGACGGCCCGCGCCTACAGCAGCTGGCCGCACAACTTCCGCAACCGGGTCCTCTATGCGGACGACGAGTACCGCACATGGGCGAGTCAGGTCGAGGCAGGCGGCTGGACCTGGGTGCGGGTCATGCGCGACCCCTACAAGCGCGCGATCAGCAGCTATCGCCACACTTTGGTCAACGGCTATGAAGACGGCAAGATGTCACGCCGATTGAAGCGGCCGCCTGAGCAAGGCTATTCGTTCGAGGAGTTCCTGGATTATCTGCTGCGGATCGACGTCACGATCTGCAACCTTCACCACAAGCAGCAATTCCATCCGCTGGAAGAGCTGGTCACGCCGAGCCGCGTCGTCAACGTGAACAAGGAGGATCTGATGCAGGCGCTTGCCGAGATCGATCTTGGGCTTGCGACGCCGCAGGAGCCACGTGAAGCGCTGCTCGGTGCGATTGCCGCGATCGACGGCTTTCATCATGCGCGCCGGTCCACGATCGATCGCGATGTTTCGGCTGTTCCCCTCACGCGGCAGGATGGCTCGGGCGAATGGCCGGCCTATTCATGCTTCTTGAATGCGTCGACCCGCGAAAAGATTGCACGGATCTACGCGGTGGATATCAGCCGCTACGCGGCATTTTTGTGAGGCTCAGCATGCTGATCGCGCAGATCTCCGACACCCATATCCGGCCCAAGGGCGTGCTGGCGATGGGCCGCGTCGACACTGCGGGCCATCTGGCGCGGGCAGTCGCGCACATCAATGCGCTCCGCCCCGCGCCAGATCTGGCGCTGGTGACCGGCGATCTGGTCGATGCCGGGATGGCGGAGGAATACGCGCATCTGCGCGATCTGCTGGCGCCGCTGGCGATGCCGGTACATCTCATCCCCGGCAACCACGATTTGCGCGCGCCGCTACGCGCCGCTTTCGCCGATCACCGCTATCTTCAGGACGGCGCGTTCGTGCAATACGTGGTGGACAGTGGTCCGCTGCGCTTGGTCGCGCTGGATACACTGACGCCGGGCCAGCCGCATGGCGAGCTATGCGCGCAGCGGCTCGATTGGTTGGAGGCGCGGTTGGCGGAATCGAACCGGCCCGCCATCCTCTTCATGCATCATCCGCCGTTCGATTGCGGCATGAAGGAGTTCGACGATTGCCGCCTCAATGTCGGCGCCGAGCGGCTGGCGGCGATCGTGCGGCGGCATCCCAACATCGAGCGCATCCTGTGCGGCCATGTCCATCGGCCGATCCAGGTGCGCTTTGCCGGCACCATCGCCTCGGTCGCGCCCAGCACCGCGCACCAGGCGACGCTCGAT
>DATEOK010000308.1:0-17861 GCA_035274225.1 Dongiaceae bacterium | reverse complement strand
CCGGCAGCATCCTTCATGTCGCGCTTGCCTGGTTGCTGTTGCGCCGGTTCGCGCCGGAGGCGGCGCGCCTCGAGTCCGCCGGTGCGCTTGCGCATCTGATGCTGTGGAGCGCTCTGCTCACGCCGATTGCCGCGGCCCTCGTCATGACCGGCATCGTTTTGATCAAAGACGGACGGTTTGTGGTCATCGCCGAGATGTTCGTTTCCTGGTGGGTGGCGAGTGCCGTCGGCACCGCAATCCTGCTCACTTTCATCTTGTCGCGGGTGCACTCAGCGCCTCCCGACCTCAAGCTCCTGCTGAGCCGCCGGTGGGAAGCCCTGCTCGTCCTGGCGCTGGTTGCGCTGCTGGCGGTGCTGTCACGCCAGCTGACCATCGAGCTGTTGCTGCTGCTTGGCCTGCCGGTCCTATGGTGGTCGGCGCTGCGGCTGGATTTCAGGACCACGTCGCTGCTGAGCCTCATGCTCGCGCTGGTGCCGATGGCCGGCTCAGCGTTGGGCTGGTGGACCATCTATGATGGCGACGTGGTGCGCAGCGGCGGGCCGCTGATGGAGGAAAAGCAGGCCTATCTGCTGGCCATCGTCCTGCCTGCCTTGTTCACCAGCCTGCTGACCCGGGAGCAGCGCGCCACCAATGCCGCGCGCCTGACCGCGCTGCAGGCGCTGCGCGCGGTGATGGATGCGGTTCCGGCGGCGATCGTCACCTTGACTCCCGCCGGCAAGGTCGGGCTGTGGAGCCGCGGCGCCGAGCGCATCTTCGGCTGGCGGCGCGACGAGGTGGAGGGCAGCGATCCGCCCTATCTGGCGCCGCAGAATGCGGCCCAGGCTGCCTCGCTGCGCCAGCGCGTCATGGCGGGCAACGAGATCCAGAACCAGTCGGTGCAGCGGCACAACCGCGCCGGCGAGCCGCGCGAGCTGGTCATCAACGCCGTGCCGCAGCGTGATGCCGACAGCGGCATCACCGGCATCATCGCGGTGATGGACGACGTCACCGACCGCCGCCGGCTGGAAGCGAGCCGGGAGGAGCAACGCGCGCGCCTGGCCGCCGTCATCGACGCGGTCGCCGACCCGATCATCACCATCGACGAAGCCGGCACCATCACCAGTTTCAGCCGCGCGGCCGAGGCGGTGTTCGGCTATGCCGCCTCGGAGGTGATGGGGCAGAACCTGAAGCTGCTGATGCCCGAGCCGGACCGCGGCAAGCACGACGCCTATCTGCGCCGTTACCGCGAGACTGGGGTCAAGCGCATGATCGGCACCAGCCGGCGCGTCACAGCCCAGCGCAAGGACGGAACGACCTTCGCCGCGGAGGTCGCGGTCAGCGAAGCCTGGCTCGATGGCGCGCGCATCTTCGCCGGCATCGTGCGCGACGTGAGCGCGAAGCCGGTGGAAGCGGCGACGAAGCGCGCGCCGTCTGACGCCGGCAACGCCAAGTTCCTGTCCAGGATCACCCATGACCTGCGCCAGCCGCTGCATGCGCTGAGCCTGATGACCGGCGCGCTGGAGCGCCGGGTCAAGGATCCCGACACGCGTGAGCTGGTGGACGACCTGTCGCGCATCGTGCGGTCGACCCAGGGCACCTTCGAGAACATCGTGGAATGGACCCGGATCGAAGGCGGCCAGGTCGGCAATGCTCCCGCCGTCGTTCCCGCCGGCGACATCCTGGCCTCGCTGGCGCAGGAATTCGCACCCGAAGCAACGCGCCGCGGCATCGCTTTCCGGTGGGTGAGCTCGCGCGCGGCCATCGACTGCGACCCGGTGCTGGTGCGGCGCATCCTCAAGCAGCTGCTCGACAACGCGATGAAGTTCACGGCGGAGGGCAAGGTCCTGCTCGGCGCGCGGCGGAGGGGTTCGATGCTGCGCCTGATGGTGGCCGACACCGGCGTCGGCATTCCGGCCGATCAGCAGGACTTCGTGTTCGAGCCGTACAACCAGCTCGATCCTGGCCGCGAGGCCGGCGGCCTCGGTCTCGGCCTCGCCATCGCGCAACGCCTCGCCGCGCTTGGCAACCTGAAAATCGGCGCGCGGTCGGTTCCCGGGAAAGGCTCGCTGTTCTGGATCGACGTGCCGCGCGCTTAGACTAGTGGCCGGGCGCCACCAGCTTCGCCGCCTTCAACACCGCGTCGGTGCGGTTGCGCGCGGCGAGCACGCGGAAGATCGCGGCGAGATGCACCTTCACCGTGCCCTCCGCCAGGCCGAGCTGGCGCGCGATCTCCTTGTTGGAGAGGCCGTTGGCGAGCTGGCTGATGACGTCGCGTTGGCGGTGGGTCAGCGGCAGGTCGGCGACCTTCTCGGCCTTCAGCGACACTTCCGGCGGCGTCCAGGTGGACTTGGCGTCCGGCGTCTGCGGCAGCACGCTGGGCAGGTAGGTCTCGCCCGCCATCACGCGGTTGACCGCGCGCAGAATCTCATCCTCCGGCGAGGATTTGAGGATGTAGCCGTTCGCGCCGGAATCGATCACCTGCAGCGCCAGTGCGCGATCCTCGAGCCCGGTCACGGCGGCGAAATGCAGCGCGGGATAGGCTTCGCGCACGGCACGGATGCTGTCGGGCCCCGCCATGCCCGGCATCATCAGGTCGAAGAAAGCCCCGGTCATTTGCGGACTGGAGGCGAGCAGGTCGAGCGCGGCGTCGAAGCCGGCGACCTCCTTGATACCCACTCCCGGAAGCGCGTCCCGCAACAGGAGGCCGAAGCCTTTGCGGAACAGGGCGTGGTCGTCAGCGATCAGGATCTCGGCAGGTGTTGTCATGGGCCCGACCAAAGCCAAACTCGGATGCCAAGCATAATAGAATGAAATCCGTCCTACTCGGCAATCGATTTCCGAAATTCGCTGAGGACGGGCTCGCGCGGTTTGCGAATGAGATGGTGCCCCTGGCCGGACTCGAACCAGCACGGATGTGAATCCACCTGATTTTGAGTCAGGCGCGTCTACCAATTCCGCCACAGGGGCCCACGGGTCGCGACAACGGGTCGTTCCGACCGGCAGGGGCTTAACGGTCGGGAATCGTACTTTCGGTCAATCCCACCCGCGAAGCGGCCGGCATCATAGATAAGATTGGCGGCGACGCAAGACGCGGCGCGACACTGCAAAATCCCTCAGCGCATTGCAAAAGAGAAGGCGTTGCAAAGGTTTGGAAGCCCCTCGCCAGCAGTGTCGACCGCCACATGTTGCGATGCAGCAATTTGACTTGAATTCGAGCTGATTTTGCGTCGAATCGATGGTTAAGATTTCGTTTACTTCCTTCTGCTACGCTAAACCTATCTTATTATTGTAATTGCAAGATTTGGCGCATATCGTAATCCACAGAACGTCGAATCGATAAGGATGGAAGCGAATTTGGCTCGGCTATCGCAGCGCGATGTAGAGCTCTTGGCGGCGGATCCCAATCCGTCTAACCGCCAGGATGCGATGCTGCGCGTCGCAGAGCTCTACAGCTACGAGCCGCTGACTCAATCCGAGCGTCAGATTGCACTCGCCATCGTGCAGACCGTGTTGCCCGAGGCTGAGCTCGAGATTCGCCGGCGCCTTTCGGAGACCCTTAAGTCTACTCCGCATCTGGATCGCGCTCTGGCGCGCCAGCTGGCAGAGGACGTGCTCGACGTTGCGACTCCGATCCTGGTTCATTCGGTCGTCCTCAGCGACGAGGACCTGGTGCAGGTGATCGAGCGCTGCTCGGTCGATCATTCGCGCGCGGTCGCAATGCGGCCGACGCTCAACGTCGCCGTCACCGATGCGTTGATCCGCACCGACGACGAAGTCGTCGTGGTGCGCGTTGCCGCCAACAACAACGCGCGTATCTCCGCCGGCGGCTTCCATCACATCCTCGACCGGTTCGGCGACCATGCGCGGATTGCCGAGGCGGTGAGCAATCGTCCGGCCCTGCCGCTGGCGATCGTCGAGCGCATGGCGACGCTGGTCACCGGCCGCACGCTGGAGCGCTTGATCGGCCGCTACGCGGTGCCGGCGCATCGCGTCGCGATGATCCTGCATCATTCGCGCGAGCATTTCCTGCTGCAGAGCATTGCCGGCGAGCCGGCCGAAGAGCTCCGTGCGTTCGCGCAGCGGCTCGAAGACAATCGCCTGCTCGGCCCCAGCCTGGTGATGCGCGCCATTGCCATCGGCCAGTTCGGCTTCCTGCTGCAGGCCATGTCGATCAAGGCCAACGTGCCGATCAGCAACGTGCGCAAGCTGATGGCCGATGAAGGCGGGCGCGGCCAGGCCGAGCTGTTCGAGCATTGCGCGCTCGATCCCGTCTATCGTCCGCTGTTCGTCGACCTCGCCTACGCCGCGCGCAATTTCCCTGCGACGCGCGACGGCAAGGCGCCTCCGGGCTGGCTCGAGCTGGCCACCCCGATCCTGCGCAAGCGGCTGCAGAGCTTCGATGCCGACTGGTCGCTGGAGCAGATCGTGACCGAGGCCCTGATCGAGATCGAAGAGGAGCGTGCCGCGGGCAACCCCGGGGGCCCTAGTTCGCTCCGCGCGAATATCTGGGCCGACAAGACCGGCCGTTAACCCCTATTTCCGCGCTCAAGCTTGCGTGATCCGGGCTATTTCGGGCTCCGGCGCCAAGCCGTTAGCCATTTCCTGACATAAATCGGCCACTTCCCGCGTCTATCCCGGTCACCGTCTGATTGCTTTGGACGGTCCTTTCGATCTGCTAAACACGGGCTCATGGGAAGATCCGGCACTAAATCCGAGTCGAACACTGCCGAGCCGCGGGGCCGATCCCGGCGGCGCGCCGTCGCCTGGTTCCTCGCGCGCTGGAGCATGGTCGGCGCGATCTGGACCGGCTTCATCGCGCTGCTGTTCCTCGCCTGGTGCGCCTACGATCTGCCGGGGCCGGAGCGGCTCAACGAACTGAAGCGCCAGCCGAGCGTAACGGTGCTCGCCGCCGACGGCTCGCTGCTCGCCAGCTACGGCGATCTCTATGGCGATTCGGTGCGGCTGGCCGATCTGCCGCCCTATCTGCCGGCGGCCGTGCTGGCGACCGAAGACCGGCGCTTCTACAGCCATTGGGGCGTCGACCTGCGCGGTGTCGTGCGCGCGCTCTACGTCAACGCCAAGGAAGGCGACATGGTGCAGGGCGGCAGCACCATCACCCAGCAGGTCGCGAAGAACCTGTTCCTGACGCCGGAGCGCAGCCTGCATCGCAAGGGCCAGGAGATGCTGCTGGCGCTGTGGCTGGAGCGCAGCTTCACCAAGGACCAGATCCTCGAGCTCTATCTCAACCGGGTCTATTTCGGGGCCGGCACCTACGGCGTCGATGCGGCCGCGAAGAAGTATTTCGGCCGCTCGGCACGCGACGTCACGATCTTCCAGGCGGCGATGCTGGCGGGCCTCTTGAAGGCGCCGTCGCGCTTCAATCCGTTCAACGATCAGGACCTCGCCAGGTCGCGCGCCGAGCTGGTGATCAAGAACATGGTGGCGGCCGGCCAGTTGAGCGAGGAGGAGGCGAGCGCGATCTCCGAATCCTCCGCGCCGTCGATGTCCGCCGCGGCCAGCAACCAGATCGGCCAGCATTTTGCCGACTGGGTGATCGACCAGGTTTCCTCCTATGTCGGCTACGCCGATCAGGATCTGGTGGTGCAGACGACGCTCGACCCGGCGCTGCAGAAGCAGGCCGAGCAGACCCTGGCCCGCGTGCTCGCCGAGCAAGGCCCGGCGATGAAAGCGAGCCAGGGCGCGCTGGTCACCATGCGGCCCAACGGCGCGGTGATGGCGATGGTCGGCGGCACCGACTATCGCGGCAGCCAGTTCAACCGCGCGACCCAGGCGCTGCGCCAGCCGGGCTCCGCCTTCAAGACGTTCGTGTTCCTGGCGGCGTTCGAAGCCGGCTATGTGCCGGGCAACCTGTTTGTCGACGGACCGATCCGCGTCGGCAAATGGTCGCCCGGCAACTACAACGACCGTTACTACGGGAAGGTGACGCTACGCGACGCCTTCGCGCGCTCGATGAACTCGGTCGCGGTGCAGCTGTCAGAGAAGATCGGGCGCGGCAAGGTGATCGACACCGCGCATCGCCTCGGCATCACCGAGCCCTTGGACAACAACCCGGCGATCGCGCTCGGCGTCAGCGAGACCACCCTGCTGGAGATGACCGGCGCCTACGCGACCTTCGCCAACCAGGGCAACGGCGTGTGGCCGTTCGGCATCGAGCGCATCTCGGCACGCGACGGCACGGTGCTGTATGAGCGCCAGGGATCGGGTCCCGGCCCGGTGGCGAGCGCCGCCTCGGTGCGCAAGATGCTGGACGTCATGGCGGCGACGGTCGATAACGGCACCGCGCGCAAGGCCAAGATCGATCGCCCGGTGTACGGCAAGACCGGTACCAGCCAGAATTTTCGCGATGCCTGGTTCATCGGCCTCACCAGCGACCTGGTGACCGGCGTGTGGGTCGGCAACGACGACAACGCGCCGATGGACAAGGTGACCGGCGGCACCCTGCCAGTGATGATCTGGCATGACTTCATGGCTCCGGCGCTCAGCACCACGCCGATCGCCGACGTGCAGCGCCCGGGCGGCGAGGTGGTGGCCGCCAACACTGCGGAGTCGGAGGGCTCGTGGCTGACCGAGCTGCTGACCGGCAGCGGTGGCAGCGGCAGCAGCACGACCAAGCCGAACAAGACCAAGCCGGTGAAGCTGGAGAAATCTTCCGTCGACAAGCAGCGCGAAAAAGCCGGCCTGCCGCCGCTCAGGGGAAATAATAAATAGCGGGCCTCTCAGTGCGTTTCGAACTCAGCGCGCAAGGCGATCAAAGCCGCCGCAGCATTTGCACTGCGCTCGACGAGATTGGCACCGCCTGTAGATAGCCCCATGTGGTCCGTCGCGGTCTCGAATAGATAGGCGGCAATTGCCTCTGCATTCGCCCGCTCATCCATCAACATGACGTAGGCACGGCTGACATAGGTATCATATTCGTCAGCAGCGTCCTCTATGCCGGCCACACCGATCGGATCCCAGTCACGCATGAGCACTTCGCGTACGCGCGCTCGATTCTCGCGGGACTCATACTTGTTTCGTCCGTGGGACATGGCGGCGGTCCTAATCAGTTCTGCGCCGGCGCCTTCACCACTTCCGCGCCGGGCAGCTGGATCTGGTCCGCCGGACCCACCACCACGAATGTCAGCGCGCTGGCGTCGAACAGACGCTTCGCGGCGCGCTTGGCATCGTCGATGGTAACGGCGGCGATCTCCTTTTGCCGGCGCGTCACGTAGTCGATGCCGAGGTCCTCGGTCTGCAGGCCACGCAGCAGCTGGGCGGTGTCCATGGTGTTGGTGAAGTTGCGCGGGTAGTAGCCCAGCAGATAGGTCTTGGCGTCGTCCAACTCCTGCTGGGTCGGGCCTTCGGCCGCCATGCGCTGCCATTCGGTACGCACGATGTCGATCGCCTGCGCGACCTTGCCCGGATCTGTCTGGAACTGGCCGGCGATCAGGCCGCCGGCGTCAAAGGTCCAGAGGTCGGTGCCGATGCCATAGACCAGGCCGCGCTTCTCGCGCACCTCGTTCATCAGGCGCGCGGAAAAGCCGCCGCCGCCCAGCACGTAGTTCACTAGGTAGGCCGGGAAGAAATCCGGGTCGGAGCGCGGGATGCCCGGTTCCGCGAACTGCACGATGGCCTGCGGCACGTCGAAGTCGACGACGCGGGTGCGGCCCTGCTTGCTCGGCTGGATCGGCGCCACCTCGGCCAGCGGCACGTCCTCGGGCAAGCCGCCGAACGCCTTGTCGACGAACGCCTTGGCCTCGACCGGCGACACGTCGCCGACGATCGAGACGACCAGCCGCTTACGCACGAAGCGCTGGCGGACGAACTGCTTCAGGTCGTCGGCGGTGATCGAGGTCATGCTGGCCTTGGTGCCGTCGGACGGCCGGGAATAGGGATGGCCGCTGAGTATCATCTCTTCCATCTGGCGGCCGGCGATCTTGTTGGGATCGGTCTCCGCGTCGTCGATGTCGATCAGTACCGAATTGCGGATGCGCTCCACCGGCTCGGGATCGAAGCGCGGCGCGCTCAGCGCCAGTTGCAGCAGGTCCGCCACTTCCGCCCGGTCGTCGCGCAGAAAGCGCGTCTTGCCGGTGAAATCGTCAAGCCCGGACGAGAAGCTGAACTCGATGCCGCGGTCGGTCAGGCGCTTCTGGAAGGTCTGCGAATCGACGTCGGCCGCGCCTTCGTCGAGCAGGCCGGAGGCGAGCTGTGCGATGCCTTCCTTGCCGACCGGATCGTACCCCGATCCGCCCTTGAAGCCGAACGCCACCGAAACGATCGGATTGACGTGGTTTTCAACCAGCCAGATCTCGATACCGCTGTCGCTCTTGACCGACTGGATATCGAGCGCCAGCGCCCAGCGCGGCACCATCAGCAAGCAGGCGACAAGGAAAAGACGCATGATCATGGCTGGGCCGCCTCCTGCGCCGGCTTGGGCAACAGGGTGCCGGTCACCGAATTCGCTGGCTTGAAGATCTGAGTCGCGATCGCCAGCACATCGGCGGCGGTCACGGCGTCGACGCGTTCCGGCCAGGCCTGGACATCGGCGAGGGTGCGGCCCTTGCCCAATGCCTCGGCCACCATGAAAACCGGGCCGCTGACGCTGTCGCGTGCCTTGACGGCGGCGATCTGCAGGCGGCGCTTGGCGTCGGCGACTTCCTGCTCGGTCACGCCATCCTTCAGCAGCAGGGCGATCTGCTCATCCATCGCCTTCTCCGCGGCGGCGAGGTCGCCGCCCTGGCGCGGCGTGGCGTAGAAGTTGAACCGCCCGACATCATAGGCGCCGCCGTCATAGCCGGTATCGACGCCGAGGACGGATTGCTGCTCGATCACCATGCGGCGATAGAGCCGGCCGGCGGTCCCGCCGGTCAGGATCTCCGAGAGAACCGTGAGTGCGTAGCCTTCGTTGCCCTTGGCATTGCGGAAGTTCGGCGCCAGGTACGAGCGGATCAGGTAGGGCTGGCGCACGCGCGGGTCGGTCAGCGCCACCCGGCGCGGCGCGCTCGGCGGCGGCTCCTGCAGGCGCTCGCGCTTGATATCGGCCGCTTTGGGGATCGGGCCGAAATACTTCTCCGCCAGCTTGCGCACCTCGTCCACCGTCACATCGCCACCGACCACCAGCACGGCGTTGTTCGGCTCGTAGAAACGGTCGTAGAAGGCGAGCGCATCCTGCGTCGTGTACTGCTCCATCTCGTGGCGCCAGCCGATCACCGGCATGCGGTACGGATGATTGCGATAGAGCACCGCGTCGACCGCTTCGGAGAGGCGCGCGCCCGGCTCGTTGTCGATGCGCTCGCCGCGCTCCTGCAGGATGACGTCGCGCTCCGGCAATACGATCGGATCGGTGATCTTGAGGTTCACCATGCGGTCCGCTTCCATGCGCATGATAAGCTCGAGATGCTCCTTGGCGATCTCCTGGTGGAACACCGTCACGTCCTGCGAGGTGTAGGCGTTGTCGGTGCCGCCGCGCTTGTCGATTTCCTTGCTGAACTGGCCCTGCGCCAGGGTCTTGGTGCCCTTGAACATCAGGTGTTCGAGAAAGTGTGCGATGCCGTTCTTTCCCGGCAGGCCGTCGGCGGCGCCGGCTTTGTAGACCACCGCCTGCACCACCACCGGCGACAGGTGATTGGGCACCACCACCACGTCGAGGCCGTTGGAAAGGGTGAACTCATGCGCCTCGAAAATGTCCGCCCGGCTCGCCGCCGGCAATGCAAACAGGAGCGCTGAAAGAAAAAGGCCGGCAGCCCTGGCCGCCGGCCTTGCGATGATCGACATTGCTATAATCCTAGAAGATGCCTTCGAGCACGCCCTTCTTCTTGCGCACGATGGTCGGCGTCTCGCCTTCGGTGACCGGCTGGCCGAGCGATTGGTTTTCCTGGATGCGCTTCTGTTCGGCAGCAGGATCGACCACTTCGCCATAGGGTTCCGGCTCGCGCCAGAACACCAAGGTGTCGGCAAGCGTGCGGGAATCGGCTGCGTCCTCGGCGGTCTCGGTATCCACCAGCTGGCGGATGTTGGGATCGACGCCGGTGGCGCCGGCGCTTTGCAGCAGCGCGGATTCGCCCGAGGACTGCGCGGTATCGGACTGGCCCTCTCCGATCGGCGGGATGTAGTCCGGAGCGATGCCGAGCACCGCCTGCTGGGCCTGGTCGCGCGGCGTGCCTTCCTGCGGGCGCGGTGAGCCGGGCGTCGGCGGACGCAGATTGTAGTCCGGCGGCATTGACAGCGGCGCGCGCGAGACGACCTTGAATTCATCAGGCGACTGCTTGGTGAGGCCAAGCGTCTCCTTCACTCCCGAGCAGCCGCCGGTCGCCAACGGCAGGGCCACGGCCAGAGCCGCGATGAGAATCGGTGTGCGACGCATGGGAAGAACCCCTCTTGAGCCAAGGCCAGCTTTTTACCCCGATCCGCGGGCGCCAGCAACCGCCCCCCTTGGCCAGTGACAAAGATTTGAAATCACAAGCCTTTTGAGAGCAGTGTCCGCCGATTTATGCGCGCTTCTTGCCCCCGAACACGCCGTCGAAGATGAGCAGGGCAACCCCGATGGTGATGAAGCTGTCGGCAAGGTTGAAGGCCGGCCAGGCCAGGTCCTGCCAATGGAACAGCAGGAAGTCCATGACCGCGCCGCCACGAACCCGGTCGATGACGTTGCCGATCGCCCCACCGACGACCAGGGCAAGGCCGATGGCCGGCAGCCGGTCCGCGGTCTGCGACAGCCAGATCAGCAGGCCAAGGGCGATGACGGTGGCGAGCGCCGCGAAGACCCACGGACCATAGACGTGGTCGGTGGCGAGGAAGGAGAAGCTGATGCCGGTGTTGTAGCGCTTCACCAGGCTGAAGACCGGCAGGATCGCCCGCTCGGTCTCGTTCTCCATCAGCACGCGGAACACCCAGAACTTGCTGACCTGGTCCAGGAGGACTGCCGCCGCGGCGAGGCCGCACATCCTGTAGAAGAGCTTGGGCGCAACCAGCCTCATGCACCACCCGCCACGCCCTCGACCACGTCCGAGCAGCGATTGCACAGCGTCGGGTGATGGGCGTGGCTGCCGACCTCGGACAGGACCTGCCAGCAGCGATCGCATTTGCCGCCGTCGGCCTGGTTCACCAGCACGGCGACACCCGGCACATCGGCCAAGGTGAAGGCGCCATTCGCGGCCGGCGCGTCGCTGACGGTGATGCCGGAGGTGATGGAGATCTCGCTCAAGTCCACGCCGTCCAGCATGGCCCGTCGCTCCGGCGTCAGGTGCACGACCGGATGGGCCTGCAGGCTGGCGCCGATCTTCTTGTCGGCGCGCGCCAGTTCCAATGCCCCGGTCACCACGCGCCGGATTTCGCGCACCTTGTCCCACTTCGCCGCCAGCGCGTCGTCGCGCCAAGCGGCCGGCGTCTCGGGGTGGACACGCAGATGCACGCTGGCCTCGCCCTCGGCCCAGGGCCGGGCACGCCATGCTTCTTCCGCCGTGAAGACCAGCACCGGCGCGAGCCAGGACATCAAACGCGACAGCACCTCGTGCAGCACGGTGCGAACCGAGCGGCGGCGCGTACCGCCCGGCGCGTCGCAGTACAGCGAGTCTTTCCGGATGTCGAAATAGAACGCGCTGAGATCGACCGCGCAGAAATTATGCAGATCCATATAGAGATCGTGCAGGTCGAAGCTGTCCGCGGTCGCACGCACCTTCTCGTCGAGCTGGCTCAGGCGATGCAGCACCCAGCGCTCCAGCTCCGGCATCTGCGCGGCCCCGATGCGCTCGGCCTCGCTCCAGCCTTCGAGCGCGCCCAGCAGATAGCGGAAGGTGTTGCGCAGCCGGCGATAGTGATCGGCCATGAACTTGAGCGCGTTGTCGCCGATGCGCTGATCCTCGGCATAGTCGCAGCCGATCACCACCCACAGGCGCATGATGTCGGCGCCATAGGTCTTCAGCACGTCCTGCGGCGCAGTCGTGTTGCCGAGGGACTTCGACATCTTGCGGCCCTGCTCGTCGAGCGTGAAGCCGTGCGTCACCACCGTCTTGTACGGCGCGCGGCCGCGCGTGCCGCAGGATTCCAGCAACGAGGAATGGAACCAGCCGCGATGCTGGTCCGAGCCTTCGAGATAGACGTCGGCCGGCCAGGAGAGATCCTGGTCCTTGCGCGGCTCCAGGCAGAAGGCGTGGGTCGAGCCGGAATCAAACCAGACGTCGACGATGTCCTTGATCTGTTCGAATTCGTCCGGATTGTAGTCGTTGCCGAGGAAGCGCGCGGCCGGTGAACCGAACCAGGCATCGGCGCCTTCGCGGCGGAAGGCATCGACGATGCGCTCCATCACTTTCGGATCGCGCAGCAGCTCGCCGCTCTTCTTGTTGACGAACACCGCGATCGGCACGCCCCAGGCGCGCTGGCGCGAGATCACCCAATCCGGGCGTTGCGCGATCATGGAATGCAGCCGCGTCTTGCCCTGCGGCGGCACGAAGCGCGTCTCCTCGATCGCCTTCAGCGCCACCGCGCGCAGATTGTTGGTGGCCATCGAGATGAACCACTGCGGCGTGTTGCGGAAGATAAGCGGCGCCTTCGACCGCCAGGAATGCGGATAGGAGTGCACCAGCTTGCCGCTCTTCAGCAGCTTGCCGGCGGCATCGAGCGCCGCAATCACCGCCGGGTTGGCATCGCCGGCCTTGCCGCGCTGGTTGAGCACCGCCTTGCCCGCGAACAGAGGCACGTGATCGAAGTAGCGGCCGTCCGGCCCCACGGTGTGCGGCATCTCGACATTGTTGGCGAGGCCGAGCTCGTAGTCGTCGGTGCCATGGCCCGGCGCGATGTGCACGAAGCCGGTGCCGGCCTCGGTGGTGACGAAATCGCCCGGCCACACCTTCACCACGAAGTCATAGCCTTGCCCGTTGAGCGGATGCTGCGTCGCGGTGCCGACGAGATCGGCGCCCTTGCCGCGCCAGGTCACGGACGAGGCGGTGATGCCGACCTCGTTCTGGAACGTGTTCATCAGGGTTTCCGCGACCACCAGCTTGTCTCCGGCCTTCACCTTCGCGCCGTCGGCCACCGCCTTCACGTCGAGCAGCACGTAGTCGATCGCGGCGCCGGTCGCGAGCGCGCGGTTGCCGGGAATGGTCCAGGGCGTGGTGGTCCAGATCACGATCGACGCGCCGGCCAGCGCCGCGACCGGCGAAGAGACGATCGGGAACTTGACCCAGATCGTGTCCGAGGTGTGATCGTGATATTCGATTTCCGCCTCGGCCAGCGCGGTCTTTTCCACCACCGACCACATCACCGGCTTGGAGCCGCGATAGAGACCGCCGTTCATCAGGAACTTGCCGATCTCGGCGACGATCACCGCCTCGGCCTCGTAGGCCATGGTGAGGTACGGATTGTCCCAATCGCCTTCGACGCCGAGGCGCTTGAACTCCTCGCGCTGCACGTCGATCCATTTCTGGGCGAAGTCGCGGCACTGCTTGCGGAACTCGTTGATCGGCACCGCGTCCTTGTCCTTGCCGGCCTTGCGGTACTCCTCCTCGATCTTCCATTCGATCGGCAGGCCGTGGCAGTCCCAACCGGGAACATAGTTCGCGTCCTTGCCGATCATCTGCTGCTGCCGGTTGATCACGTCCTTCAGGATCTTGTTGAGGGCGTGGCCGATATGGATGTTGCCGTTGGCGTAGGGCGGGCCGTCATGCAGGATGAACTTGGGCCGCCCCTTCGACTGGCGCCGCAATTCCTGGAACAGCTTCATGTCCGCCCAGGTCTTCAGGATCTCCGGCTCGCGCTTCGGCAGGTCGCCGCGCATCGGGAAGTCGGTCTTGGGCAGGAAAACGGTGCTCTTGTAGTCCACGAACTAAGCCTCTTCTAAAGCACGAATTTGCCGCGCCCGAGCGGGCCCGGTGTCGGTCCCTGATACTGCGCCAGGAACTGGCGCGCCTCTTCGCAATCCGCCGCGATCTGCGCCTTCAGCTCAGGGAGGCCGGGGAATTTCAACTCGGGCCGCAGGAACTCCAGCAGCGCCACACGCAGGTGCCGACCATACAGGTCGCCGGAATAGTCGAACAAGTAGACTTCGAACTGGATCTCCTGGCCGCCGACCGTGGGCCGATAACCCAGGCTGGCGACGCCATCGATCCAGGCCGGATGGTCGGTCTCGTCCACCGCCGCGCGCACCGCATAGATGCCAAGCTTCGGCAGCAGATAGTCGCCAAGGGTGATGTTGGCGGTGGGGAAGCCAAGCTTGCGGCCCAGCTTCTGGCCATGCTCGACGCGGCCCGCGATCTCCCAGGCCCGGCCGAGGATCGCAGCGGCAGCCTGCGGCCGCCCGGCCTGCAGATGCTCCCGTGCCAGCGTCGATGAGTGCACGGCGCCCTTGCCATCGACTGCGGCCGAGACCGCGTCGACGCCGAACTTGAGCTGCTGCCCCAGCGCCTTCAGGGTTTTCACATCGCCGCTGCGACCCTTGCCGAAACAGAAATCCTCGCCCGTCACGATGTGCGCCGCGCCCAGGGCGTCGTGCAGCACGGTCTGCGCGAATTCGGGGGCGGTCATGCCGGCGAGATGCTGGTCGAAGGCGAGGCAGCACACGAAGTCGAGCCCCATGTCACGCTCCTGCCCCAGCGCCTGCAGCACGCGCATCTTGATGCGGAAGGGCGTGAGGCGGAACGGCGGCTGGTCGGGCTTGAAGAAGGCGCGCGGATGCGGCTCGAAGGTGAGCACGCCAACCGCGCTGTCATAGGCCTGCGCCCATTCGAAGGCGCGCGCGATCACCGCCTGGTGGCCGAGATGCACGCCGTCGAAATTGCCGAGCGCGATGGCGCCGCCGCGGCATTCGGGCGTCACTTCGTTGGGGTGGCGAAAGAGCCTCATGACCTTTGCAACAGCGCAGTGTCCGTTAGGCTGCGGGGCGCTTGGGCACCAGGATCTGCGCCTCGCCCTCGATCACCACAGTATCGCCGACATGGGCCGTGGTTGCGAAGGTGCAGCGGCCTTTCTCCTTGTCGAGGGCCGTGATGGTGACCCGGGCGCGCACGGTGTCGCCGATGCGCACCGGCGCCTTGAACTTCAGCGACTGGCTCAGATAGATGCTGCCCGGCCCGGGCAGCTTGGTGCCGAGCACGGCGGAGATGAAGCCGGCCGTCAGCATGCCATGGGCGATCCGGCCCTTGAACAGGGTGGGCTTGGCGAATTCCTCGTCCAGGTGCACCGGGTTGGTGTCGCCCGAGATGCCGGCATAGAGCACGATGTCCGCCTCGGTCACCGTCTTGGTGAAAATGGCGGTCATGCCCTCAGCCAGCTCGTCGACATATTTCCCGCGCAGTTCTTCGTTGCCCGCCATGGTGTTAACCCATCTGTTGCAGTGCAAAAACGGCGGGCACTATAGGGCCCCCGGACCGGCCGCCGCAAGGCGGGCAAAGGGCCCGGACGGCAGTGCCGCACTATGCTAGATCGGCGGTCCGCCCTGCCATCAAGGGGGTTCTGCCATGACTGCCAAGAGCATTATCAGGGGCCGCGCCTGTGCCATCATCCGGCAGGCAGACTGCCTCCTGCTCAACCGCTTCGGCGGCGACAGCTTCTGGGCCCTGCCGGGCGGCGCGGTCGAGCTGGGCGAGTTCTCGACCGATGCCCTGGTCCGCGAAATGCGGGAGGAGCTGGGGGTCACAGTCGCGATCGGGCGGCTGCTCTGGGTCGTCGAGAACCTGTTCGACTATCGCGGCACGTCCTACACGGAATTCGGCTTCTACTACGAGGCCGACTGGTCATCCTCGGGCGCGCTCCCGGCGGATGAGTTCGTGGGACTCGAGCCGGACCAGTTTTTCCGCTGGGTCAAACACGAACATATCGCCGCGCTCGATTTCCGTCCGACCGTGCTGCGGTTGCCCTTGCTGGCGCAGCTGAGCGGCGCGGAAAGCGCTGCGCCGCTGCACTTTCTGCACAAGGATTGAACGGGGGAGACTAGGCAACGCGGATCGGGCAGATCTCCGGGCTGCTGCAGCGGCGGTCGTCGCAGACGCGGCAGGTCACGTCCGCCTCCCGTCCGGGCTCGACGCAGCGGTACAGGATGGCGCTGATCCCCTGCTCCAGCGCCTGGCGCTGCGCCGGCGCGAGGCCGGCGAGCAGGTCGTCGGTCACCTGGTTGCGCGCTTCGTGCAACTGCTGCGCCACGCGCTTGCCGGCCTTGCTCAGCTTGAGGCTTTGTGCGCGGGCGTCCTTGCGGGCGCGATCCTTCTCGACCACGCCGCGCTCCACCAGCTTGTCGACCACCCGCACCGTGGCCGAGTGCGTGAGGCCGATGCGGCCCGCCACCGCCTCGATCGAGGAGCCGGGCTCATTGTCGATCTGCACCAGGGCCGCCGCCGCCATCGGCGAGAGGTCGAGCGCGGATTGCCAGGCGCCCTCGACCCGGTCCTGGATCAGCACCGCCAGGGCGCCGAGAATGTTTGCCGTGTGAGCGCTGTCGTGCGCAGCTTCCGCCATTGCCGGCCTCATTTTCCGCTTGACTCATATGCAGACTGCATACATATAATAAGGCATAGAGGGGCGAAAGTAAAGGCATAATTGTTAACAGGATGGATGCCATGACTGATTTCACGATCATCGAAGCGCCCTCCAACCTGGGTCTCAAGCCGAACAGCGTCGAGCATCTCGCCGGGGCCTTGCTGGATGCTGGCTTGGCGCGGCGGCTTGGCGCCCGGCGCCATGCGCGCTTGGCGGTGCCGCCCTACGATGCGCGGCGCGACCCCGACACCGGAATCCTGAACGCGGCGCGCATCCGCGACTTCTCCGTCATGCTGGCCGACATCGTCGCACCGGTGGTGGCGCGCGGGTCCTTCCCGGTGGTGCTGGGCGGCGACTGCTCGATCCTGCTCGGCAACCTGCTGGCGCTGCGCCGGACCGGCCGGCGTCACGGCCTGCTGTTCCTCGACGGCCATGCCGACTTCTACCAGCCGGAGGCTTCGCTCACCGGCGAAGCGGCGGACATGGACCTGGCGCTGTCAACCGGCCGCGGCCCCGACATCCTTGCCAACATCGAAGGATTGCGACCGCTGGTGCGCGATGCGGACGTGGCGGTGCTGGGCCCGCGCGACGCCGAGCAGGCGCGCGACTATGGCAGCCAGCCGCTGCCTGACACCATCTTCGCGCAGGATCTCGAGGACGTGCGCCGCGTCGGCGCCGATGAAGCGGCGCGCGCCGCGATCGAGCATCTGTGCCGCCCGGAGCTGGACGGCTTCTGGATCCATCTCGACGTCGACGTGCTTGACGACGCGGTGATGCCGGCGGTCGGCTATCGCATGCCGGACGGGCTCTCCTGGCAGGAGCTGGAAACCATCCTCAACGCCGCCATGCGCAGCGGCCGGGCGCGCGGCATCAACATCACCATCTTCGAGCCGAAGCTGGACCAGACCGGCGGCATCGCGCGCGACCTGGTGAACACGCTGGCGCGCGGCCTGGTGCGCTCGCCGGATGCGCGGCTGGAATTGTGCGCGACGCGCCAGAGGCGGATGGGGTTGGGATTCCAGGTGGCGCGCTACGCCTGACGCGTGTCAGCGCACGAACGGTGCGAGCTTGTCCTTGATCGCGGCTTCCAGCTTCTCGTCGAGCTCGCGCATGGCGCTCTCGGTCATCTGGAACCACACCGCCTCGCGCTGATTGAGGGTCATGTCCTCGGCGACGGTCTGGCTGCGGTTGGCGCTGGCGGTGACGTAGCCGGTGCTGGCGAGCAGCGGGTTGCCGACCTCCAGCTTCACCTCGATGTGGAGATCGTAGCGGTCGGACTGCTCGGTCTTGAACATCTGGGTGAGGCCGGTCGAGCGCGGCAGCGCGGTCTCGGTCGCCGAGGCATCGACGATGGTGTAGGTGGCCATGCCGCGCTGTCCCACGGCGCGCAACACGTCGCGGCCCCAGGCGGACGCCAC
>DATEOK010000307.1:0-14284 GCA_035274225.1 Dongiaceae bacterium | reverse complement strand
AAGTTCTATGGCGGCGACGGCGACGACACCGCATATGGCAGTGCTAGCTCGGATCGATTCGAGGGTGGTGCCGGCAACGACAAAGCTCGCGGCGTCGACGGCAACGACCGGCTCTATGGCAACGAAGGCGATGACACTCTTGAGGGCGGCAATGGCTTGGATTGGCTGGAGGGTGGTCTCGGCAACGATGCACTCATGGGGAATGCGGGCAAGGACGCCCTCAAAGGCGGGCTCGGCCAGGACACGCTCGATGGCGGCGAAGGCAATGACACGCTCAAGGGCGAGGCTGACGGCGATTGGCTAATCGGTGATATCGGAAATGACACGCTGGATGGCGGATCTGGCAACGATCAGCTCTACGGGGGCGACGGAAAGGATAGGCTGATCGGTGGCGAAGGCGATGATGAACTGTTTGGCTGGACTGGAAATGACACGCTGCTATCCGGCGTCGGAAGTGATCTATTGATTGGCGGCACCGGCAACGACCTGCTGACCGGCGGCCTCGGCACCGACAGCTTCCGTTTCAGCCTGAACGATGCCGGCAAGGACACGATTGTCGACTTCAAGCTCGGCACGGATCGGCTCCAATTCACGGACGTCCTGGACGGCCCCGGTTCCGATCTCCAGGATCTGATCGATGCCGGTGTTCAGGCCAAATCCGTCGGCTCGACCCTCACCATCAGCTGGGACGGCGGTGCTTCGCAGGTGAAGCTGACCGGCTGGACCGGCGGTCCGATCGACAGCATCGACTCCCTCGCCTCGATCATGGGTGGAGATTTGACCATCGTTGCTCCTATTTGACGGTGGCTACGAACCGAACCGGGGCGCGTGTTGGAGATGGCTGGCCTTTATCCATGCGCGGCAACCTTCGGAGCTCGCCTTGGCGTGCAGCGTCGTTCTCGCCGGCAGGCGGAGCCAGGATTGCACGGCGAAGTCTTCGTGGCTTTCGGCAAAGCTGCCATCGAGCACGAGGATTTCGGCGCCACCAGGTAAAGCCATATCGATCTGCGCATGCGGTGCCCAGCGCTCCAGGCGAACCTCTTCGCGTGTGTCTTGGAACAGGGGCATGACCTCGACACCAGGACGACCGGGTGCAGGCTTGAAAGTCGTCTTGCCGGTGTCGATTCGCACCTCCGTGCGGTCGTCGGGATCGAACTGCCACAGCTTGACGAAGATCACGCAGCCGGGCTCGGAGCCCGGCGTGTGCCGCGTGGTCGGCGGATTGCGCACATAGGAGCCGGTGGGATAGTCGCCATGCTCGTCCTGGAACACGCCGTCGAGCACCAGGAACTCTTCGCCGCCGCCATGAGTGTGGGGCGAGAAATGGCTATGCGGAGCATAGCGCACGATCGAGGTGGCGCGCGCCACTTCATCGCCGATGCGGTCGAGCATGCGGCGCTCGACGCCGGCCATCGGCGAGGGAGTCCAGGGAAGTTTGGCGGCATGCACCGCGACGCGCTGCGAGAAATCGGCATTCAGTTCCATGGGGAACGACTCCGTCTGCGCTCTCGAACTGTTATTCGTCCAGCTCCGGCCGGATGTCAAAGGTCTTGAGGCCGGCGCCGCGCAGCACGGTGATGGCGGTCGGATGCTCGGCGATCTCCGCGGTCAGCAGGCGATGCAGATCGTCGATCGCGAACACGGCGGTGTCGGCGAACTCCAGGATGACGTCGCCTTTCTCGATCCCGGCCTGTGCGGCGGGTCCACCGGTCGGCACCTCCAGCACCTGCACCGCGCCGACCTCCGCGCGCCGCAACCGCCGCGCCAGCCGCTGGTCCAGCATGATAGTCTGGCCGGCAAGGCCAAGGCGTGCACGCCGCACGCGCCGGTCGCGCATCAGCCGCATGGTGACGTCCGCGGCAGTGTCGATGCCGATCGCGAAGCACAGACCCTGCGCGCGGCCGATCATGGCGGTGTTGATGCCGACCACCTTGCCGGTGCCGTCGACCAGCGCGCCGCCGGAATTGCCGGGATTGAGCGGCGCATCGGTCTGGATCACGCTTTGGATCAGCCGCCCGCTCGGCGAGCGCAGCGTGCGGCCAAGCGCGCTCACGATGCCGGCGGTGACGGTCGCCTGGAACCCCAGCGGATTGCCGATCGCGACCACCAGCTGCCCGACCCTGAGCCGCGCCGAGCTGCCGAAGCTGGCATGCGGCAGGCCGGCGCCATGCAAACGAAGCACCGCAAGGTCGGTAGCGGGATCATCGCCGACCAGCTGCGCCTCGAACTGGCGCCCGTCGGTCAGGCTGCCAGCGAGGCGCGACGCGCCGGATACTACATGGCTGTTGGTGAGGAGATATCCGTCAGGCGCGAACAGCACCCCCGACCCGGTGCCGGTCTGTCGCCCCTGCGCAAGAATGTGCACGACCGCCGGCCCCACGGTCTCGAACGCATGGGCGACCCGGGCGGAATAGGGATCGAGGATCTCGTCGGAAGGCGGGGGAGCATCGTATGGCATGAAGTGCAAATAAGAAGCGGGCCGCTCCATCACAAGAGCGGCCCGCATGCCCCTACGGGCTGAGGTGGCTTCAGCCGGCCAGCGTGTAGGACGTCTTGACCGTGGTGTAGAACTCGCGCGCATAGGCGCCTTGTTCGCGTGGGCCGTAGCTCGACGCCTTCCGGCCGCCGAACGGCACGTGATAGTCGACGCCCGCAGTTGGCAGGTTCACCATGACCATCCCGGCCTCGGAATTGCGCCGGAAGTGCGACGCGTGCTTGAGGCTGGTGGTGCAGATGCCCGCGGACAGGCCGAACTCGGTATCGTTGGCGACGGCCAGCGCCTCGTCATAGTCCTTCACGCGGATGACCGAGGCGACCGGGCCGAAGATCTCCTCGCGCGCGATGCGCATGGAATTGTTGGCCTCGGTGAACAAGGCCGGCTGCAGATAGAAGCCGGGCGAGCCGCGGTTCAGGCGCTCGCCGCCCCAGTGCAGCTTGGCACCCTCTTTGCGGCCGATGTCGAGATAGCGCTCGTCCTGGTCCAGCTGGGACTGGTCAACCACCGGGCCGATATGGCTGCCCTGCTTCAAGGCATCGTCGACCACCAGCGCCTTCATCTTCTCGGTCAGCGTGTCGACGAAGCGGTTGTGGATCTTGTCGGTGACGATGAGGCGCGAGGAGGCGGTGCAGCGCTGCCCGGTGGAGAAGAATGCGCCGTTGAGCGCGCTCGCCACCGCCACATCCACGTCCGCATCGTCCAGCACCACGAGTGGATTCTTACCGCCCATCTCGAGCTGGAACTTCTTCATCGGATTGGCCGCGACGCAGGCCGCCGCCAGCTTGCGGCCCGTGGCCACCGAACCGGTGAAGGATAGCGCCACGACATCCGGATTCTCCAGCATCGCCTGGCCGACCACCGAACCCTTGCCCATCACCAGGTTGAGCACGCCCTTGGGCAGGCCGGCGCGCTGCAGGATGTCGACCAGCGCCCAGGTCGAATGCGGCACGATCTCCGCCGGCTTGATCACCACGCAGTTGCCGTAGGCAAGGGCGGGCGCGATCTTCCAAGCCGGGATCGCGATCGGGAAATTCCATGGCGTGATGAGCGCAACGACGCCGATCGGCTCGCGCGTCATCTCGACGCCGACGCCGGGCCGGATCGAGGGGATGGTCTCGCCCGCCAGACGCACGCACTCGCCGGCGAAGAAAGCCAGGATCTGCCCGGCGCGTGCCGCTTCGCCGATTCCTTCGGCCAGGATCTTGCCTTCCTCGCGCGACAGGATGCGGCCGAGCTCTTCCTTGCGCGCTAACACCTCGTCGGAAGCCTTTTTCAGGATGTCGTAGCGCTCCTGCGGCGTGGTGCGAGACCATGCTGGAAATGCGGCCTTTGCCGCCGCGACTGCTTTCGCGACGTCCGCCGCCGTGCCGGAGGCGAACTCGCCGACCACGTCATCGGTGTTAGACGGATTGATGTTGCGAACGGCGTTGGTGCCGGCGACCTGCTCGCCGCCGATGAAATTGCTGAAAACCGCCACGATGCTCTCCCTGGAAAAAGCCCGGCTCCCCGGCGTTCTGCTGGGGAGCGGTTCGGGCCATTGATGGCCAAGGACCAGGGAGGCGTCAAGCTGCCAGCCGGCCCACAGGTGGCGTGTGCCGCGTCAGGCCGGCCGCCGCCCTTGGAAGGCATCCTCCAGCAGCCGGCGGACGCCGTCGCGCGTCACCGGACGCGGGTTGAAATATGGGTTCTGTGTCGCGATCTGCGCGGCGCGATCCAGATCCTGCTCCTTCAATCCGATGTCCTTCAGGGCGAGCGGCGCGCCGATCCTTGCCGCGAGATCGTACAGTCCGCGCGCGGCATCCGCCGCGCCGAGCGAGCGGGCGATCCGCGACATCGCGTCCGGCGCGGCGTTCGCATTGTAGGCAGTCGCGTGCGGCAGCACGATCGTGTGGGTCTCGGCATGTGGCAGGTTGAAGCTGCCGCCGAGCGTGTGGCAGAGCTTGTGATGCAGCGCCATGCCGACCGCGCCGAGGGAAATGCCGGCGAGCCAGGCGCCGTACAGCGCATCGCCGCGCGCCGCGCGGTCGCTTGGGTCGGACGCGATGCGCGGCAGGCTGTGGGCGAGGGCACGGATGCCTTCTTCCGCCATCAGCGAGGTGACAGGGTTGGCGTTGTCCGCATAGAGCGCCTCGACGCAGTGCGCGATGGCGTTCATGCCGCTCGGCCCGCTGATCTTCGGCGGGAGCCCAAGCGTCAGGAGCGGATCGTAGATCGCCGTGCGCGGCAGTACCTTCGGATCGCGGCCGGTCCTCTTCAGGCCGCCTTCGGTCAAGCCATGGATCGGCGTCATCTCCGAACCGGCATAGGTCGTCGGGACGGCAATGATCGGCAAGCCGGTCTCGAGCGCGATCGCCTTGCCGAGGCCGATGGTCGATCCGCCGCCGATGGCGACCGCGCCGTCTGCCCCGAGTGCGCGGGCCTTGGCGCGCGCCGCCTGCGCCGTCTCGACCGGCACGTGCATCTTCGCCTCGGCGTGCAGGGCGAGCGCGCGCGGCCCGAGCCGGCGCAGGGCATCCTCGCCCAGCTTTGCCTGCCCCGGGGTCGAGAGGACCAGCAGCTTCGAAAGGCCCAGGCGGGCAGCTTCGTCGGCCAGTCGTTCGAACGCGCCCGCGGCGAACACGACGCGGACCGGCAGCTGATCGTAGACGAAATCGCGCATCAGGACCTCCTGCAAACCGGCTCCGCATCATAGCGCAGCCGGTCGCCGGCAGGTCCAGAAGTTCAGCGGCTCCGCAACCGGCGCAGGCGGCTCTCGACGTCTTCCTTATTGAGATAGGCGCCGCATAGCCTGCGATAGCCCTGGTAGGCATCGCGGGCATGCAGCGCGCGCCAGTTGTCGAACATCACCGCATCGCCCGGCGCCAGCCGGCGGCGATACTGCATCTTCGGGTCGTTGATGGTGGAGGCGAACACCTTCAGCGCGCGGTACAGCGCGGCCGACTCCTCGGCCGGCAAGTAGAACGGGGCGCGATCATAATTGTTGTAGCTGACCTGCACCAGCTGGCCCATCCGGTTCAGGCGGAACAGCGGCCGCGAGGCCTGCAGATGGACGTTGCGGTCGTTGTCGATGTATTGCCCGGTGATCTCGATGCTGGTCAGCGCGCGATAGTCCTCGGCATGCTCACGCTTCATGATGTCGGCGACCTTGAAGCCGTCGACGAACACGTTCTCGCCGCCGGTGCCGTTGAAGGCGAGACAATGCAGCATCTGGTAGCCCGGCGCATCGAAGCTGTAGGTGCCGTCGGTGTGCGGCCCGATCGCCAGCGTGGTGTAGGCGGTGTCCTTGTGCTCCATGTTGGCGGTGAAGTCCCAAAACCCGCCGAAGATGGTGTGGCGGATATAGGTCACGCGCTCCAGCAGCTTCTGGGTCGCTTCCGGCGTCGCCGGCGTGCCGGTGACGATGCAGAAGCCGTAGGTCTCGGTCAGCTCCAGCCACTGCCTGAGCGCGGCGTCGTCGCTCATCACCGCGTCATGCGCGACGGTCGGCACCTGCGATCCGATGGCCGCTTCGTCCCACAGCACGCGCGGCACGGCCGGCTGGTTGGCCGGCAGGACCGAGGCCAGGAACGATGCATCGAACCGACTGACATGAGCGTGATCGGCCCACTCGATCTTGAGGACGCGGCCGTTCTCTTCGAGCGCCACGGCGCTGGCCGCGATGGTCTCGGGGATGGAGAAGGTATCGATTTGCCGTTGCTTGGTATCGGGGTGCAGGCATTGCGGGCTGGGGCAATGATCCTTCAGCCACAGCAAGGAAAAACGGTCGCCGGCCCGGCCGTCCGACCAGCTCAGCTCCACATGGCGATCCGCCAGCTTCACGTCCCGCAATGCAATGCCCATGATCTGCTCCGTTGTGCTGCTTGTTGTACAAGTGTATAATAATGGAAACGCCGGCGCAAGGGGGTGTCATGACCGCTGCCGAACCACGCTTCACGCGCGATCTGCCCGAGGTCCGTCGCCGCAAGCTGATCGAGGCGACGGCGCAGTGCCTGGCGGAGCTCGGCCATGCCGGCACCTCGGTGCGCGCGGTCGCGGCCAAGGCCAATGTCTCGCCGGGCCTGGTCGCGCATCATTTCAAGGGGATCGACGACCTGATCGTCGCGACCTACAACCATGTCGGCGCGCAGGTGGCGGAAACGCTGACCACCGCGATTGATACCGCGCCCGACGACGCCGAGGCGAAGCTGCGCGCGTTCATCGAGGCCTCGTTCAGGCCACCGGTGCTGGACCGCGACCTGCTGGCGATCTGGCTCAGCTTCTGGTCGCTGGTGCGGCGCGATCCCGGCGTGCGCAAGGTGCACAAGAAAGTCTATGCCGATTATCGCCGCCGGCTCGAGGACCTGATCGGGCAGATTGCACGCGAGCGCCGCTTCAAGATCGACGCGCACCTCGCCGCACTTGGCTTCACCGCCATGCTCGATGGCTTGTGGCTGGAGCTGTGCCTCGACCCCAGCACCTTCGCCCGGGAGGACGCGCTGCGCATCGCCCATGCCTGGGTGGACGATCTGGTTGCGGGGGGCTTCCGCGCCTTGGCGGTCAAGCCGCGCTAGTCAGCTTGCCCAGGTGCAGTTCCAGGAATTCGTAGCTGGCGCGGCGGAAGTCCGCGTGGCTGACCGCCTGCTTGTCGAGCGCGCGCTCCAGGAACAGCCCGTCGATCAGCGCCTGCAAGCTGCGCGCGATCTCCGTGCCATTGACACGGCGTTGCCGCTCCTCGGCGACCTCGCCGATGAGTACCGCCAGTGACTTGAGGTAGCTGCGATAGAGCGCGCGATGCGCCAGCCGCAGCTCCGGATTGACCACGATCTCGCCCCACAGCGCCAGCCAGACTGTCAGGTTGGCTGGCTTCAGGTAGTCCGGGTCGATGATGGCATCGATGATCCGGCACAGCCGCTCGGTCGGCGATCCGATGGCCTTGTCGTCCAGGTCCGCGATCTTGCGGTCCACGTCGTCATAAAGCGAGGCGCGATAGACCTCGGCCAGCAGTTCGGTCTTGCTCTTGAAATAGTGCGGCAGCAGGCCGAGAGAGACGCCGGCCTCGGTCGCGATGCGCTCCATCTTGAACGCCGCCATGCCGCCTTCGGCGAGGCACCGGATCGCTGCTTGCACCAGGTCGGCCCGCCGCTTTTCCGGCGCCTCGCGCTTGAATCTCGGGACTTTCTTCCGCGATTGCATTTCGTCATCCGTTTTCTTATTGTAAGAACTTACAACAAGGAACGGGCGCGGTCCAGACGCATGAACGCGGTCAAGAAGCACTATTCCGGCTGGTCGGTGCTGCAGGAGGGCCTCAAGGGCCAGACCGGCTGGACCAAGGCTTGGCACGACCGCGATCCGGCGCCGCGCTACGATGTCGTCATCATCGGCGGCGGCGGACATGGCCTCGCAACCGCCTACTACCTGGCGCGCACCCACGGCATCAATCGCGTGGCGGTGATCGAGAAGGGCTGGATTGGCGGCGGCAACACCGGCCGGAACACCACCATCATCCGCTCCAACTATTTCCATCCGGAGAGCGCCGCGCTCTACGACCTGTCGGTCAGTCTGTACGAGGGCCTGTGGCGCGAACTCAACTACAACATCATGTTCTCGCAGCGCGGCATGATCGAGGTCGCGCACAGCGCGGCCGAGCTGGAGATGATGTCCCGGGCCGCCAACGCCATGCGTATCAACGGCATCGACATCGAGATCATCGATCGCGACGAAGTGTTGCGCCTGGCGCCGCTGCTGGCGCGCGATCTCAACATCCGCTGGCCGGTGCTCGGTGGCCTGATCCAGCGCCGCGCCGGCGTCGCGCGGCACGATGCGGTGGCCTGGGGTTACGCCCGTGCCGCGGATTCGCTCGGCGTGCATATCATTCAGAATTGCGAGGTGACCGGCTTCGCGATCGAGCGCGGCCGGGTCACGGCGATCGAGACCACCCGCGGCCGCATCGCCGCCGACCGCTTCGGCATGGCGGTCGCCGGCCATTCCTCGGTGCTGGCGGGTCTCGCTGGTTTTCCGCTGCCGCTGCAGAGCTACACCCTGCAGGCGATGGTGAGCGAGCCGGTGAAGCCGTGCCTCGACCTGGTGGTCGCCTCATCCTCGCACGGCGCTTATGTCAGCCAGTCCGACAAAGGCGAGCTGGTGATGGGCGGCAACCTCGACCGCTGCCCGTCCTACGCCCAGCGCGGCAACTTCCCGGTCACGCAGTCGGTGGTCGCCTCGCTGATCGAGATGTTCCCGTCCTTCGCCTCGCTGAAGCTGATGCGGCAGTGGGGCGGCATCGTCGACACCTCGCCGGATAATTCGCCCATACTTGGCTCGTCGCCAGTGGAAGGATTGTACTTGAATTGCGGCTGGGGCACCGGCGGCTTCAAGGCGATCCCGGCCGGCGGCACCTTGTTCGCTCACATTCTGGCCACCGGCCGGCACCATCCGATCTCGGCTCCGTTCGATCTCGCGCGCTTCGACAGCGGCGCGACGATCGATGAGGGCCACGCCGGCGTCGCGCACTAGGAGCAACCATGCAGCAGTTTCCCTGTCCCTGGTGCGGCCATCGGGCGGAAGGCGAGTTCCGCTATGCCGGCGATGCCGGCGTCGATCGCCCGGAACGAACGGTCGATGACAAGGCCTGGGCGCAGTATCTGTACTTCCGCCGCAACGCCAAGGGCGCGGCGCGCGAGAACTGGATCCACAGCGCCGGCTGCGGCCGCTGGATCGTTCTGTTCCGCGACACCGTCACCCACGTGGTGACGGGATCGGAGCCGATGGTATGACCCGGCGCCTCCCCGAGGGCGGCGCGATCGATCGCACCAGGCCGCTCCGCTTCACCTTCGACGGCACCGCCTACGAGGGTTTCGCGGGCGACACCGTCGCTTCGGCGTTGCTGGCCAACGGCATCCGCATTGTCGGTCGCAGTTTCAAGTATCACCGACCGCGCGGCATCTATACCGCTGGACCGGAGGAGCCGAACGCGATTCTCGATCTGCGCCACGGCACGCGCCACGACCCCAACGCGCGCGCGACCCTGGAGCCGCTGGCCGATGGCACGGAATTGCGCTCGATCCACGCCAGCGGCACGGCGGAGGACGATCGGCTAGCCTTCCTCGACCGGCTCGCACGCTTCATTCCGTCGGCCTTCTACTACAAGACCTTCATGTGGCCGAGCTGGACCGCCTACGAGCACCGCATCCGCGCGCTCGCCGGCCTCGGCCGCGTCGACCCGAGCGTCCAGGCGGAATCGGCCGTGCACGCTCACGCTGAAGCGGATGTGTGCGTGATCGGCGCCGGACCATCCGGCCTCGCCGCGGCGCTGGCCGCCGCGCGGCAGTGCAGGCGCGTTCTGCTGGTTGAGGAGCAGCGCGACCTCGGCGGCTCGCTGCACCATCGCACGGCGGTGATCGACGGTCTGCCTGGCGAGGAGTGGGCTCGCCGTTCCGAAGCCGCGCTGAAGGACGCCGGCGTTCAGATTCTGCGCCGGTCGACGGCGCTCGGACTCTACGACCACAACGTCCTCACCGTCGTTCAGAAAGATGTGCCGGCCAGCCCCAACGGCGAGCGCATCTGGATGGTGCGCGCCAAGCGGATCGTGATTGCAAGCGGCGCCATCGAGCGGCCGCTGCTGTTCGAGAACAACGATAGGCCGGGGGTGATGCTGGCGGATGCGGCGCTGGTGTACCTGCGCCGCTATGGTGTCCAGCCGGGTCGGCAAGTCGTCGTCGCCACCAACAACGATTCCGCCTACGAGCTCGCCATCGCCTTGCGCCAAGCGGGCAGCGACGTGCGGCTGGTCGATTGCCGATCAGATGGCGGTATCGATCCTGGTCTATCGACCGAGGCACGCGGCATCGGTGTCGCCGTGTCGACAGGCACCATGATCGAATCCGTGGATGGCTCCCGCGCCGTCGAAGCGGTGCGCCTGAGCAACGGCCAGCGCGTGCTGGCCGACCTGGTTGCCCATTCGGGCGGCTGGACACCGAGCCTGCATCTCTACTGCCATGCCAAGGGCAGACCGCAGTGGGACGATGCCGCCGGCAGCTATCGCCCCGGTGCCGCAGTCAGCGGTGTAGACGTCGTCGGCGCCGCGGCGGGGATATGGGATCTCGACGCGCTGCTGCGCCACGCCGCACCCGACAGTGCTGCGCACACCGAGACCAAGGTCCGGCAATGGACGGCGCCGACGCCGCTGCATGCCGGTTCCGGCAAGCGGGTGTGGATCGATCTGCAGAACGACGTGACGGCCGACGACATCGGCCTGGCGGTGCGGGAGAACTTCGCCGCCGTCGAGCACTTGAAGCGCTACACCACCATCGGCATGGGCACCGACCAGGGCAAGACCTCCAACGTCAATGCCCTTGCAGTGCTGGCGGCGGGCACGGCGCGCAAGATCGCCGATCTCGGCGCCACCACGTTCCGCCCGCCATTCGTGCCGGTCTCGATGGCGACGGTCGCCGGCAGCGAGCGCGGCCAGTTGCAGGCGCCGATCCGCCGCTTGCCGGCGGAGAGCGTTCATCGCGAGGAAGCCGCCCATTTCCGCGATTATGGCAGCCTGCTGCGTCCGGCCTGGTACGGCTCGCATGCCGATGCCATTGCCGCCGAGTGCGTCGCTGCCCGTACCAAGGCGGCGGTGTTCGACGCCTCCTCGCTGGGCAAGATCGATGTCATCGGCCCACGGGCGGCGGCGTTGCTCGACTTCGTCTACTACACGCCGATGTCGAGCCTTGCCGTTGGACGCGCGCGCTACGGCTTGACGCTCAGCGAGGCTGGCGTCGTCGCCGACGATGGCGTGGTCCTGCGCCTTGGGCCGGCGCATTTTGTCGTGTCCTGCTCCAGCTCCCATGTCGCGGGTATGGTCGCGGCGCTGGAGGCGTGGCGGCAGGACCGGTTCGATCTCGATCAGGTCTTCGTCCACGACGCGACCGCACATTGGGCCACCATCGCGATCTCCGGCCCACAGGCCAAGGCCATCGTCGCTGGGTTGGACCTCCGCGTGGAGCTCGATGATGCCGGGTTTCCGCATATGAGCGTCCGCGAGGCACGCTTCGGCGGCCGACCGGCACGGGTGGCGCGTGTCAGCTTCACGGGCGAGCGCGGCTACGAGATCTCCGTGCCGGCGCGGCTTGGCGTGACGTTGTGGCAGCGCGCCCGGGAAGCGGGCGCGATTCCGCTCGGGATCGAGGCGCTCGGCGTGCTGCGCGCGGAGAAGGGCTATCTCTATATCGGCCAGGACACCGACGGCGAAACCATGCCCCACGATCTCGGCTTCGCCGCGCCGCGCGCCAAGCGGCAGGATGCCTATGTCGGAGACCGCTCGCTGTTCACGCCGGCCGCCAACAGGCCGGACCGCAAGCGGCTGGTCGGTATCCTGGTCGAGGGCGCCGCGCCGATCCCCACCGGCGCGCACGCGATCGAGCGCACCTCCGGCCGCAAGCGCAGCCTCGGCTTCGTGACCAGCAGTTACCGGAGCGCGCATCTCGGCCATCCCATCGCCCTCGGCTTGATCGAGGGTGGCATCGAACGCGGTACGGTCGAGATCGAGCATCTCGGGCAGCGCTTCACGGCGCGGCTGGTGCCGCCCTGTTTCCTCGACCCGAAGGGGGATCGCCTCAATGCATGATCGCGGACTCTTCTGGTCGCCCGTTCCCGATTGGTCGCGCGCCGGCATCCGGCACGAGTGGCTGAGCATCGCGGCCCTGGCGCCGCAGGCCGCATGGTTGGTTAGCGGCGACCTCGCGGCATTTCTGCAGCGGCGGGGCCTTCGCTTCGGGGACGCCGGCAACCGTTATGCTCTACGCCTGGCGCCTGACCGGCTATTGTTCGTGTCCATGGACGGCGTGGAGGATGTGGCGTTCGGCTGGTCTGATGGCTGCGCCGTCACCGATATCAGCGACGGCTACGTGCTGCTCGACATCACCGGTCCGGCGGCGCCGGAGCTGATGCGGCTGGGCACGCTGCACGATTTCGAAGCCAGGTCCGATACCGCATCGGCCGGCATGCTGTTCGCCGGCCAGCGTGTCATCCTGGCGCGCATCGCGCACGGCTGGCGCCTGCATGTGGAGCGGCCCGACGCAGCGGCGATCTGGCAATGGCTGCAGCGCGCGGCCTCGGAGTGGGGCAAGCCGCCGACCGATGATCACCGGTCGAAGTCGCCCCCTCTCCACGCAACACAACAGGTCGTGTCATGAAATCGCACTATCGCGTCGTCATCATCGGCGGCGGCATCGTCGGATCGAGCATCCTCTACCACCTCAGCAAGTTCGGCTGGACCGACGTCGCGCTGATCGAGCGCGCGGAGCTGACGGCGGGCTCGACTTGGCACGCCGCCGCCGGCTTCCATGCGCTCAACGACGATCCCAACATCGCGGCGCTGCAGGGCTACACCATCCGCCTCTACGAGGAGATCGAGAGGGAGAGTGGCCAGAGCGTCGGCATGCACATGACCGGTGGCATCAGCCTCGCTGCCACGCCCGAGCGCTGGGAGATGCTGAAGGCCGAGCGCGCCATGTATGAGACCATGGAGATGGAAACGCGCCTGGTGACGCCCGAGGAGATCAAGGCGCTGTGCCCGATCGTAGACGTCTCCAATCTGCAAGGCGGGCTCTACGATCAACACGAAGGCTACATGGACCCGCACGGCACCACCCACGCCTATGCCGGCGCGGCCAAGAAGCGCGGCGCCGAGATCATCCTGCGCAATCGTGTTCTGGACCTGAAGCCGCTGCCGACCGGCTGGTCGGTGGTGACGGAGCAGGGGACCATCACGGCCGAGCACGTGGTGAATGCCGCGGGCCTCTGGGCGCGCAAGGTGGGACGGATGGTCGGCATCAACCTGCCGGTCACGCCGATGCAGCATCACTACCTGATCACCGAAGATGTGCCGGAGATCGTCGCGATGGACCGGGAGATCGCGGCCATCACCGACCTGGAGGGCTTCACCTACCTGCAGCAGGAGCGCAAAGGCGTGCTGCTCGGCGTCTACGAGCGCGATCCGCGCCATTGGAAGACCGAGGGCGCCGACTGGGATTTCGGCATGGACCTGCTGCCGCCCGACATCGACCGCATCTCGCCCGAGCTCGCCATCGGCTTCGAGCGCTTCCCGTCGCTGCAGAACGTCGGCATCCGCAAGTGGGTGAACGGCGCCTTCACCTTTACACCCGACGGCAATCCGCTGGTCGGCCCTGTCCCGGGCCTGCGCAACTACTGGGTCGCCTGCGGCTGTATGGGTGGATTTTCGCAGGGCGGCGCGATCGGCCTGACGCTCTCCAACTGGATGATCCACGGCGACCCGGGCGCCGACATCTTTGGCATGGACGTGGCGCGCTATGGCGGCTTTGCGTCGAACGATGCGTATCTGAAGGCGATGACCGGGCAGTTCTATGCCCGGCGCTTCGTCATCTCCTATCCCAACGAGGAGCTGCCCGCGGGCCGGCCGCTCAAGACCTCGCCGTGCTACGACGCGCTGAAGGCGGAGGGCGCGGTCTATGGCGTCACCTGGGGCATGGAGACGCCACAGTATTTCGTCACGGGTCAGCCTGACTTCGTCGAGAAGCCGACTTTGCGCCGCTCCAACGCGCACGGCTTCGTCGCCGCCGAGGTGAAGGCGACGCGTGAAGCCATCGGCATGTTCGAGAGCGCGATCTACGCACGCTACGAAGTGACCGGACCAGGCGCCGCTGCCTGGCTTGACCATCTGCTCGCCGCCAAGCTGCCGAAGGTCGGCCGCGTCCGCCTGGCACCGATGCTGAATCCGTCCGGCAACCTGATGGGCGATCTCACCGTCAGCCGGCTTGCCGAGGACCGGTTCTGGTTGAT
>DATEOK010000306.1:0-3443 GCA_035274225.1 Dongiaceae bacterium | reverse complement strand
ACCCCTACAAGCCGGTCGAGGTCCTGACCGAGGAGCAGATCGACAAGGTCCACAACGCCTCCATGCGCATCCTGGAGGAGTTCGGCATCGAGTTCCTGGATGACGAGTCCCGCAAGTTCGCGATCTCCAAGGGCGCGGAGGAGGTTGCCGGCACGTTGCGCCTGCGCTTCGACCGCAATTTGGTTCTCGAAAGCGTGGCCAAGGCGCCGTCCAGCTTTGTCATGCATGCGCGCAATCCGGCGCACAGCCTGACCTTTGGCGGCAACAACATCAATTTCGGCTCCGTCGCCTCGGCGCCGAACGTGTCCGATCTGGATCGTGGCCGCCGGCCCGGCACCATGTCGGATTATTGCGACCTGCTGAAGCTGGTGCAGAGCCTGAACGCGGTGCAGTTCATCGGCGGCTATCCGGTGGAGCCGGCCGACGTGCCCCCCGCGACACGGCACCTTGACGCGCACTACCATGCGATCACGCTGACCGACCGCATCTGGCATCCGTACAGCCTGGGGCGCGAGCGCATCCTGGATGCGGTGGAGATGATCGCGATCGCGCGCGGCATCAGCAAGGAACAGCTGAAGCGCGAGCCCAGCATGTTCTCCATCGTCAACAGCAACTCGCCGCTGCGCCTGGATATCCCGATGCTGCGCGGCCTGACCGCCATGGCGGAGCATGGCCAGCCGGTGGTGCTCACTCCCTTCACCTTGTCCGGCGCGATGGCGCCGGCGACGATCGCCGGCGCGCTGGCCCTGCAGAATGCGGAAGCGCTTGCCGGCCTCTGCTTCATCCAGATGATCAATCCCGGCGTGCCGTGCGTCTATGGCGGCTTCACCTCGAATGTCGACATGAAGAGCGGCGCGCCGGCCTTCGGCACGCCGGAATATACCCGCGCCGCGATGGCGGGCGGCCAGCTGGCCCGCCGCTACAAGCTGCCGTACCGCTCCAGCAACGCCTGCGCCGCCAACGCGGTCGATGCGCAGGCCGCGTATGAATCCGAGATGTCACTGTGGGGCGCGGTGATGGGCCACGCCAACCTCATCCTGCACAGCGCCGGCTGGATGGAAGGCGGCCTGGTCGCCTCGTTCGAGAAGATGGTGGTCGACGCCGAAATGATCCAGGGCATGACCGAGTTCATGCGTCCGCTGGAAGTGAACGACGACACGCTCGCGGTCGACGCGATCAAGGAAGTCGGTCCCGGCGGGCACTTCTTCGGCTCGCCCCATACCATGGAGCGATACGAGACTGCGTTCTACGCCCCGATCGTCAGCGACTGGCGGAACTTCGAGAACTGGACCCTGGCCGGCTCGGTCCAGGCCGCCCAGCACGCCAATGCGATCTGGAAGCAGTTGCTTGCGGACTATGCTCCGCCGCCGATCGATCCCGCGATCGACGAGGCGCTCAGGGAATACGTGGCAAAGCGCAAGGCCGAAGGCGGCGTTCCCGGTTACTAGGGACGCCTAGACGTCAGCGCCTGACCACGCCGCCCGCTGGTCCGGGACGCGCAGCTCCAACGGATGCACCATCGGCTCCTTCGGGCGCATGAACCACTTACCGAACACGTCCGCGTAGCCGCTGAGGCGGTAGTAGCCGTGTTCGGCGGTGAGCTGCGCCTTCTCCGCCTGGTACTTCGTCGGGCGCTGGTGCCAGGCGAGGCGCGGATGGCGGTGATGGATCAGGTGCAGGTTGTTGTAGAGGAACAGCCAGCTCCAGAAGAAACTGGCTTCACAGATGACCGTGCGCTGCTGGATCGGTCCGGCGGCGCGATGCTCGGCGTAGGAGCGCACCAGGGTCAGGGCAGTGCCGGGATAGGCGAAGAAGGCGACGTAGGCCCAAAACGGGATCTCGCACACCACCAGCACCCAATAGAGGATGGCGGCGAGTGCCGGCAGGTGCCAGAGCAGCGGCCTCAATGCGCGCCAGCGGCGGTCACGCACCGCCAGTACTTTCTCCTTCCAGGCGAAGAAACAGTAATAGGCCGGGCCGAACAGCATGCGGCCGCCCAGCGTGCGCATCATGTTGCGCACCAGCAGGCGCAGCGGCGACATCGCGACGATCTGCTCGGCGGTGAGGTAATTGGATTCCGGGTCGAGCTCCGGATTGGTCAGGTTCTCATCGATATGGTGCGTGCGGTGAGTCCAGCGGTAGCTGAGATAGGGCAGCCACAGCCACAGCGGCCAACCGACGATGAAGGAATTGACCGCTTCCCACCTGGTCGGGAAGCCGTGCGTCGCCTCATGCTGCAGCGAGCCGTGCATGCAGACGATCGTTGCGCCCAACGGCAGCACCAGCCACCACGGAATCGTGTGGTAGTGCATGGTCACGATCACGAACGCGGCGTAGACGCCGATCGCGAGGAAAAGTGTGGGCCAATCGATGAAAAAGCTGGGTTCGTCCGAACTGGACGCGGTCGAAAAGGCGGGCGGGACAGTGGACATCTGCAGCTGGGTCCGGAATCTATGCTACCTGTATATACAAGTTGCCGACCCCCGCCAAGTCGGTCGGAAGCGGTAACCGGACGGATTTATGCGGACGGCTGGTTAATATCCCGGTTATGTAGGATTGAAGGCGCAAAAGAAGGTTCCCCCGATGTTGCAGGGACAGTGTTTATGCGGCGCGATCCGCTACCGCTATGGTGGCGATCACACCGCGCTGACGGTCTGCCATTGCGGCATGTGCCGGCACTGGCACGGCTCGCTCGGCGCCTATGTCGGCGGCAAGCCGGGCGACTATCAATTGGATGGCGAGCAACATCTGCGCTGGTACGCCTCGTCGGCGGATGCCAAGCGTGGCTTCTGCGGCCAGTGTGGGTCCAAGCTGTTCTGGCGGGCCGATGACGGCAGCGCGATGGACATCGCCGCCGGGTCGGTGGACCAGCCAACCGGCCTCAAGACGACCGCGCATATCTGGGTCCGCGACAAGGGCGACTATTACGGCTTGCCCAAGGACGCGGCGTGCTTCGTGGAGTCCAGAGGCAAAGCCAGGCAGGAGAACGATCCGGCTCCACCGGTGGCGCGCGAACTGCCGCAACATCAAGGCAACTGCTTGTGCGGAAACGTGACGATGATCGTGCGCGGCAAGATGCGCGACGTGGTGTGGTGCCACTGTGGGCAGTGCCTGCGCTGGCACGGTCATTTCGGCGGCTACACCGCCAGCACCTGGCAGAACATCACCCTGCGCGGCGAGGACAGGGTCGCCTGGTACAAATCCTCCGACCAGGCGCGACGCGGCTTCTGCCGCGACTGCGGATCCAGCCTGTTCTGGGAAGGCGTCGGCCGGGACTATGTCTCGATCGCGGCCGGCGTTTTCGATCTGCCGACCGGCCTCGTGACGGCGCGTCACATCTTCGTCGAGACCAAGGGCGACTACTACCGCATCGACGACGGCGTCACGCAATCGTCAGGCACCATGGCCGCCAATCCCGTGACGTTCTGAGCGCTCCACCATGC
>DATEOK010000305.1:0-3195 GCA_035274225.1 Dongiaceae bacterium | reverse complement strand
TCCCGGCAATCAAGCCAAATTTGCCTGCATTTTAACGAAAATTAAAGATTTTGGCGGCAAGCTGGGATTATGCGGGAAAGGCGGTCCATCGGGATCGCCGCGCTTTGGGGATCCAAGGGGGCGCACCACATGACGGACAGCACCATCCACTCCCTGGCGGATCTGTTGGAGGCCGAGATCACGGACGCCTTCGACTGGGACCCGAGCGCTCTGGCCGACTGGCCGAACATCCCGACCGATTTCACCGCCGTGCCCCAAGCCGGCGACGCGTAGCAGCCCGTAGAGTTCGATCGCTTACCACTCCATCCTCCCCACCTCGGCGGCCGCACCCACAAAGTGCGGCCGTCTTTTTGAATCCCCTCAGCTTCGCTTCTTGTCGCGGAGCGCCCGCCACGCGTTGAAGCTCGCAATGGCGTTCGGACCGGGCACAAAGAGCCTCCCAGCTTGAGGATCAAAGCCGCGGATGCCGAGGCCGTCCAGGATGCGCGCAACGACCTCGACGGCCTCGTCTCCGTCGCCACGCACATGGAATGCGAAGTCCTTGCATATCTCGTCTTCGCCGACGTCCAGCTCGATCGACCAGCCGTCCTTTTCAATGACGCCCCAGGACGGATCGGAAAAGTTCGCTGTTGGAACGATGCGCTTGATCCTGGCAATGACCGCGGCTCGATTGCCCAGCGGCTTTGGCTTGAAGTCCGACGGGATCTCGTCCACCGATTCAAACACAAGCGGCACATTGACCGCGAATATGTCCCAGCTCATCTCAGAGCGCCGCCGCGACCTTGAGCCCCTCCAGCACGGCTTCCTCGGCGGTGCGCGGGGTCTGCGCGTCGCCGATCACGTGCACCTCGCCGGACCGGCCGGCGAGCTCGTCCTCCAGCTCCGCCACGCGGTGGTGGCCGAGCGAGGCGACCAGAGTGTCGACCTCTTCGAAGATCATCGGCTCGCCGTTGGTGGCATGCTGGAAATAGACGCTGCTGCCGTCGACGCCGTAGAGCCGCGCATAGGGCACGATCTCGACGCCGAGCTTATGCAGCTGCCCAACCCAATGGTCGCGGACATATTGGTGGATGCGCTGGCCGGCCATGTAGCCGTCGACGCACAGCCGTACGCGGCAGCCCTGGCGCGCCAGCATCTCCGCGACGCCCATGCCGATCCAGTCGCAGCGCCAGTCCGCGATCACCACCGACTGCCCGACATTGGCCTCGTTCCTGATCACCTGCCAGGCGTTGACCACGTGTCCGCTCTCGACGCCCTCGATCTCCGCCGCGCGCGGTTTCGCGCCGGTCGCGATGACGACAGCATCCGGCTTCTCGGCTTCGATCAGCGCGCGCGTCACCCTGGTGCGCAGCACGACCTTGGCGTCGGCCAGCTGCATCTCGCGGGTGAGGTTGGTGACGATGCCGCCGAACTCCGCGCGACCGGGCAACATCTGCGCCAGCAACGCCTGACCGCCCAGCCGCTCGCTCGCCTCATAGAGCGTGACATCGTGCCCACGCTCCGCCGCGACCGCCGCCGCCTTCATGCCGCCTGGCCCGCCGCCGGCGATGAGCACCTTCTTTCTGCGCGCGGCCGGCTGCAGCGTGCCGTAGGTCAGCTCGCGCCCGGTCTCTGGATGCTGGATGCAGGAGATCGGATAGCCGAGGTGGAAATGCCCGATGCAGGCCTGGTTGCAGCCGATGCAGGCGCGGATGTCGTCGAGCTTTCCGGTCTCCGCTTTGCCCGCCATCTCAGGGTCGCAGATCATCGCGCGCGTCATGCCGACCATGTCGGCCTGGCCGGTGGCGATTACCTTCTCGCCGTCCTGCGGCTGGTTGATGCGGCCGGCGACGAACACCGCCGCCTTGATCCTGGATTTCACCGCCGCCGCGAACGGCGCGACATAGGCATTGGCGATCGCCATCGGCGGCGCGATATGCACCGCGCTGCCGAAGCCGGCGGACGATCCCGCGATCACGTTGACGTAGTCGAGCTGATCGCCGAGCGCGACGATCGCCTGCAGGCTCTCGGATTCCTCCAGGCCCTCCGGGTCCTTTTCGTCGCCGCTGATCCTGAGACCGACAACGGTAGCATCGTCGACATGCGCGCGCACCGAGGCGATCACCTCGCGCAGGAAGCGCAGGCGGTTCTCGAACGGTCCGCCATATTTATCGTCGCGCTTGTTGACGCGAGGATTGAGGAACTGCGCCGGCAGATAGCCGTGGCTGGCCACGATCTCCACCCCATCCAGCCCGGCACCGCGCAGCCGCGCCGCAGATTCGCCATAGCCCCTGATCACGTCCGCGATCATCGCCTTGCTCATCGGCCGCGGCATCACGTGGAAGCGCTCGTTCGGCACCGCCGATGGCGCGTAGGCGACGGGCGCGCTGCCGTCCTGACTTTCCATGATCTCGCGCCCCGGATGGAACAGCTGCCCGAAGATCTTGCAGCCATGCTTGTGCACCGTCTCGGCGAGCCGCCGATAGCCCGGTACGCTCGCCTCCGACGCCATCAGCACGTGCGAGGTATATTTCGCCGTCTCGTGGATGCCGGCCGCTTGCACGACGATCAGCCCGGCACCGCCCTTGGCGCGCGCCTCGTGATAAGCGATCAGCGCATCGTTCGGCACGCCGCCGGTGATCAGCGTGGTGTCGTGGCCGGTCGAGAGAATACGGTTACGGATCTCCAGCCCGCGGATGCGGATGGGCGAGAACAGGTGGGAGAGTGCAGTCGGTGCCAAGATCGCCTCACGCCAGCCCGTGCTTCTGCCGCCAGTCGACCGGATGCAGGACGTACATGACCTTCGCCTTGTCGCCCTCGTATTTGATCGGCGTGTTCTCCGGGATCCAGATCACATCGCCCGGCGCGCAGGTATGCGTGTCCTTGCCGACCACCAGCCGGAACGTGCCTTCCAACACCACGATCACCTCATCGTAGAGCACGGTCCACTCGATCGAGCAGCCGTCGAAGGTCGCGATGCCGGCGCCCATGGTCTTGCTCATCTCCGGCCCGACCAGGCGCGCGATGGTCGCCGCGCCCGGCGGCCCGCCGTAGGCGGAGAAGCTCATCTCCGATTTGCGGAAATGGACGACCTGCGATGCGCGCGACATGGTGCTTCTCCCAGATAGCGACCTAGAACAGCGACGGTGTGCAGGCGCAAACGACGATGGCCGTCTGGCGCCCCGTGTTGGTCAAACGATACGGCTGCTTGCCCAG
>DATEOK010000304.1:0-10188 GCA_035274225.1 Dongiaceae bacterium | reverse complement strand
CTCCGCTGGTCGACAAGGCCGGATGGCGTCGGCTGATGCCGCCGATGCGCCGGGCGAGCGATGTGCTGGGGCCGATCAAGCCGGAGATCGCCGAGCGCACCGGCCTCGCGCCGCACTGCCGGGTCCGCTGCGGTATCCATGACAGCAACGCCACCTTCCTGCGCTGGCGGTTGCGCCTCGATGAGCCGTTCACCGTCGCCTCGAGCGGCACCTGGATCATCCTGCTGACCGCCGGCGGCGCGCTGCCGGCCAACGGCGAGCATCTCGATTGCCTGGCCAATGTCGATGCCATGGGCAACATGGTGGCGAGCGCGCGCTTCATGGGCGGCCGTGAATACGAGGTCATCAAAGGCGATGCCGCGGACGATCCGGAGCCGCCGGTCGAAGGCCTCGCTGCGCTTGCCGCCAATCCATGCTTCGCCCTCCCCGCTTTCTCCGACCAGGGCGGGCACTTCGTCGGCACGCGCGGACGCTTCGTAGATGCGAACGGCAATGACGCGCTGCCGTGGCGGCGCGCCACGTTGGCGGCGCTCTACGCCGCGCTGATGACCGACCTCTCGCTCGATCTGGTGAGCGCGCGCGGGCCGATCCTGCTCGAAGGCCCGTTCGCCGCCAACGAGACCTACATCGCCGCGCTCGCCGCGTTGCGCCCCGCGAGCGAGGTGCGGCCCAGCCTCGACACGCACGGCACCAGCCTTGGCGCCGCGATGCTGGTCGATCCCGACATGCCGGTCGACATGCCGGCGCCGGTCACGCGGCCCAAGCTCGATCTAAGCCTCTATCGCGCGCGCTGGCGAACTTTTTCAGGGGCCAAGCGGCTGTTCGGACCGGAGACGCAGTTCTTCAACTGAGGCCGCTTTTGCATTTCGCCGGCCCTGTGCTTTAGTGCGGTTGAGCGACAAGAAAGTCAGGGACGGCATGGCTTATTTCCTCGGCATCGACGGCGGGACGGAGAGCATCCGCGCGATCCTGTTCGATCCCGAGGGCCGGCCGAAAGGCTCGCACGCCAGCGCCTATCAGACGCAGTTCCCGAAGCCGAGCTGGGCCGAGCAGGATCCGCAGGATTGGTGGCGCTACCTCGGCGAAGCGGTGCGCGGCGCCGTCGCGGCAGCCGGCGTCTCCACCGATCAGATCATCGCGCTGTGCGCGGACACGACCTGCTGTTCGGTGGTTGCGGTCGATGAGGACGGCGCGCCTCTGCGCCCCGCCATGATCTGGATGGACGTCCGCTCCGCCGCGGAAGCCGCCGACGTGGCGGCCAGCGGCGATCCGGCGCTGCGCATCAACAGCGACGGGCGCGGCCCGGTATCCGCCGAGTGGATGATCCCGAAATCGCTGTGGATGAAACGCCATCAGCCGGAGCTGTTCCAGTGTGCGGCACGGGTGTGCGAATACCAGGACTATATCAACTGGCGCCTGACCGGCCGCTGGGTCGCCTCGCTCAACAACATGTCGGTGCGCTGGCACTACCAAAGCCGCGAAGGCGGATTGCCGTCGTCGCTGCTGGCCAAGCTCAACCTCGCGGAGCTGGCACAGAAATGGCCGCCGACCATCGTGCGGCCGGGTGACGTGATCGATTCCCTCAGCAAGTCCGCCGCCGAGCATCTCGGCCTCAAGCCCGGCATCCCCGTGGTGCAAGGCGGCGCCGACGCCTTCATCGGTGTGATCGGGCTCGGCGTCACAGAGCCGGGAGAGATGGCGCTGATCACCGGCTCCTCGCACCTGCATCTCGGCATCGCTGCGAAGGAGGTGCACGGCCCCGGCATCTGGGGCACCTATATGGACGCGGTCTATCCGGACAAGCCAGTGATCGAAGGCGGCCAGACCTCGACCGGCTCGGTGATTGCCTGGTTCAAGCGCCACTTTGCCCCCAACACCACGTTCGATGCGCTGAACGCGGAAGCCGAGAAGATCGAGCCCGGCTGCGAAGGCTTGCTGGTCCTGGACCATTTCCAGGGCAACCGCACGCCGTACACCGACGCCCTGTCCCGCGGGGCCATCACCGGCCTCACCCTCAAGCACACGCCGGCCCACATCTATCGCGCGGTGATCGAGGGCATCTGCCTCGGTACCAAGCTGATCGTGGAGAATTTCGGCAGCGCCTTCACGCCGAAGCGCATCGTGGTCGCGGGCGGCGCGACCCACTCTCCTCTGTGGCTGCAGATCCACGCCGACACCATCGGAGCGCCGCTGGAGCTGACCGAAGTTGCCGACGCGCCGGCCCTCGGCTGCGCGATCCTGGCCGCCCATGGCGCCGAGCGCTTCGCCAGCATCGAGGACGGCGCCAAGGCGATGGTGCGCACCGCCCGCACCATCGAGCCGAACGCCGCCAACGCCAGGCGCTATGACGCATTCTATCCGCAATACCGCGAGCTTTACGCCGCGCTGAAGAAGGTCCGCGATGCCAAATGACCCTCGATAACAAGCTGCTCCACGCGCTCTATCGTGACATGCGCCGCATCCGCTCGCTGGAGGAGCGGGTCAGCGAGCTGTTCGTGCGATCGGAGAGTGCGGGTTCGATGCTGCATCTCTCCATCGGCGAGGAAGGCGTCGCCGGGATCGTCCGCGCCATGGATACCCAGGACAGCTTCACCACCCACCATCGCGGCCACGGCATCTTCGTGGCGCGCGGGGCCGAGCCGGCGCGCATGCTGGCGGAGATCGCCGGCAAGGCCGACGGCTATTGCCGCGGCAAGGGGGGATCGATGCATATCGCCGACATGGGCCTCGGCCATCTCGGCGCCAATGCCATCGTCGGCGGCGGCATCGCCCACGCGGTCGGCGCCGCCCTCGCCTACAAGCGCAAGAAACAGCCCCGCGTCTCAGTCGCCTTCTTCGGCGACGGGGCGATGCAGCAGGGCATCCTCTATGAGAGCATGAACCTCGCTGCGCTGTGGTCTCTCCCGGTCGTGTTCGTCTGCATCAACAACCAGTACGGCATGGGCACGCGGATCGATCGCGCGACCGCCAACATCGCGTTCGACGAGCGCGCCCGCGCCTTCGGCCTCGACGGCGCGATTGTCGACGGCACCGACGTCGAGCTGGTGCATGAGACCGCAGAGCGCATGATCGGCAACGCGCGCAACGGCAAGCCGGGCTTCCTCTCCATCACCTGCTATCGCTTCTACGGCCACGCGCGGATGGACAAGAGCCCCTATCGCGATGCCGAGGAGGAAGCAGCCGGCCGCGCCCGCGACCCGCTGGGCAAAGCGCGAGCAAGGCTGATCGAGCGCGGCGCCAAGGCGGCGGAATTGGATGCACTCGATGCCGAGGTCGCCGCGGAAATGGACGCGGCGCTCGAGGCTGCGGTCAAGTCCGCGCTGCCGCCGGTCGACACCATGTTCGAAGACGTGTTCGGGCCCGACCAGCAGAAACCGACGCCTTTGCGCGCGCGCCTCAATGCCATGCTGTCGGAGGCCACGCGATGAGCGAGACGACCTATCGCGAGGCGCTGCGCCAGGCCTTGATCGACGCGATGAACGCGGACCCGGACATCGTCGTGCTCGGCGAAGAGGTCGGGCTCTATGGCGGCGCGTACGGGGTGACCAGGGGCCTGATCGACCAGTTCGGGCCGGAGCGCATCCTGGATACGCCGATCTCCGAAGCCGCCATCGTGGGTGCGGCGGTCGGCGCGGCGATGAGCGGCCTCCGACCGGTCGCCGAACTCATGTATGTCGATTTCGTCGGCATCGTGATGGACCAGCTCGCCAACCAGGCCGCCAAGATCCGCTACATGTTCGGCGGCCAGATCGGCGTGCCGATGGTGCTGCGCAGCCAAGGCGGCACCGGCCGCTCCGCTGCCGCCCAGCATTCGCAATCGCTCGAGGCCTGGATGGCGCACATCCCCGGCCTGCGCGTCGCCATGCCGGCCACGGTCAACGACGCCTATCACCTGCTCCGTCACGCGCTGACGCTGCCCGATCCGGTGGTGTTCCTGGAACACAAGGGCCTCTACGTACAGAAGGGCACGATGGATCCGGCCAAACCTGACGCGCCCTGGGGCAAAGCGGTGGTGCGGCGCGGTGGCACCGACCTCACCATCGTCACCTACTCCAAGATGGTGCTGGAATCGCTCGCCGCGGCCGAGCAGCTTGCGGCACAGGGCGTCTCGGCAGAAGTCATCGACCTGCGCACGCTCAATCCGCTGGACGATGAGACCATCGCCGCGTCGGTGCGCCGCACGCATCGGGCGATGGTGGTGACCGAGGCGCATCTCACGGGCGGCTTTTCCGCCGAGCTGTCGGCACGCATCCAGGAATCCTGCTTCGATCACCTGGAGGAGCCGGTCGCGCGGGTCGCGGGCGAGGACATCCCGATCCCGGTCTCGCCGCCCTTGGAGCGCGGCTCGGTGCCGAACGCGCAGCTGATCGCCGAGACCGGCCTGTGGCTGGCGCGACGCACGCCGCCGGCCTGGGCTGCGCAATAATGGCCGAGATCGACCTGCCGCTGCCGCGTCTCGGCGAGACGATGGAGGAAGGCCGCATCGTCACTTGGCTCAAGCAGCCCGGCGACAAATTCAAGCGCGGCGAGATCCTGCTCGAGGTCGAGACCGACAAGACCGTCGTCGAAGTGCCGGCGCTGCAGGATGGAGTGATGGTCCGGCATCTCGCCGGCGAAGCCGACATGATCCCGGTCGATGCGCCGATCGCGCGCATCGACGTGGTCGGAGCGGCGGTCGCCACGGCACCGAAGCCGGCGGCAGCGCCGGTGCCTGCCTCTCCAGGATCGATTCCGCAGGCTGCGCGCTCGACCGGCATTGGCGGCATGCGCGCGAGCCCGCGTGCCCGCCGGCTCGCGCGCGATCGTGGCGTCGATCTCGCCGCGCTGACCGGCAGCGGACGCAATGGGCGCATCAGCGGCGACGATGTTCTGTCCGCCGGCATCTTGAAGGAACCTGCTGCCGCAAGCGCGATCCAGGTCGCCACCATTGCCGGTACCATCCAGTTGCGCGAATGGCCCTCGGCCGGCGAGCGGCGCGGCGATGCGTTCCTGATCCATGGCCTCTTCGCCGATGCCGACTCCTACACCTTGCTGGCGCGCCGCCTCGCCAAAGGCGGCCTGCGCGTGCTGGCCATCGATCTTCCGGGCCATGGCAAGACCGAAGCAAGCGCTACGACCCTCGATCAAATGGTCGATACCACCACGACGGCGTTGCGCGCGCTAGCGGTCGGTCCGGTGCGTCTGGTCGGTCATTCGCTCGGCGCGATGATCGCTGCCAGGATCGCGGCCGAGGGCGAGGTGGCGTTGGATCATCTGCTGTTGCTGGCGCCGGCAGGACTGGGCCGGGAGATCGATACCGGCTTCATCGACGGCATGATCGCCGCCGACAGTCTTGCCGATCTCGAGCGCGAATTGGCGAAGCTCGATGGCGGCGCGCTGTCGCCCGGCTATTTGCAGGAACTGCTGGCACGCATCTGGTCGCGCCGCCCGATGCTGCGCGCACTCGCCGACTCGATTAATGACGGCGGCGCTCAGCGCCATTCCATCGTCGGCGATCTCGAGCGTGTGAAAGCGCCGGTGACTGCAATCTTCGGTCTCAAGGACCGCGTGATTCCGTGGCAGCATGCAGCGCAGCTTCCGGCACACGCCGCAGTGCATTTCGTGAAGAATGCCGGCCACATGCCGCACTGGGCAGCGCCGAACTTCGCGGCTGACCTTCTGCTGCGCCGCAGCTAGCGGAACCTTCCAGCCCGTCAGCTCTTTACTTAGAGCGAAATGTCTGCCGCCAGGCAGCCATGCGACCATTCTTGTGGAGAGTTGGGATGAACATCTTCTACATCATTGGCGTCGTGGTGGTTGTGGCCATTATCCTCGGCTATCTGGGACTCGCCTGACGCCCTCTTCGCCCATTCCGCCGTCATTGCCCAAGTGGCAATGACGGCGGGAACCATTCCTACCCCGCATTCCGCAGAAAGATCTCCCGATCCACCGCGAAGTTCGCGAGCAGCGGCAGGCTGGCGCCGCCGATGGCGCGGGCGTCGCTGCCGATCGTACCTTCGACGATGGCGAAGGGCGACAAGCCCTGCTGGTCGAGCAGCGCGATCTGCTTGCTGGTTTCCCGCACCAGGCGCGCCCGCACGTCGGGCGGACAGGCCGCATCGATGATCGCAGCCTCGAAATCCACCACCGACACGCTGGCAACGATCGCCTGCGCGAGATGGCTGGCGGAATCCTTGATCCACAGATCGAGCGGCTGGCCGATCTCGCCCCAATCCTGAGGCACCTTCCACAGCATCGAGGGATCGCGTCCCTGGTTGCCGATCAGTTGCTCCAGCCGATAGAGGGAGGCTGAGCGGATCAGTTGCAGCACGCCGAGCGGCCCTTCGCCGCTGACCGGCATCGAGCCCACGGCGCCGGCGTTGCCGGTGCGGCCCTGATAAAGCATGCCGTTGAGGACAATGCCGCCGCCGATGAAGGAACCGATGAAGAAATAGACGAAGTCGCGATAGCGGCTGCCGATGCCGAAGGAGAGTTCGGCCGCGCAGGCTGCGGTGGCGTCGTTGCACAGCTGCACCGGCCAGCTCGACAGCTTCGCCACCTCGCCCACCAGGTCGAACGCGCGCCAGATCTGCAGCACGTCGCGCGGTGCGCCGATCTCCTTCTCCCAGTTCCACAGTTCGAACGGCGTCGCGATGCCGAGGCCGGAGATGCGCGCGCGTTGCGCGGCATTCAGATCGCGCTGCAGATCGTCGATGCCCTCGCGCGCGAAGTCGAGCGTGGCGGCTGGCTCCGGATAGCGATAGGTGCGGTGCCGGCTCGCACGCACCTTGCCCTTGAGGTCGATCAGCACCAGGTCCGCGCTGCGCCGACCGACCTTGAGCCCGATCGAATAGGCGCCGTCTGGATTGAGGCTGAGCGGCACCGGCGGCTGGCCGATGCGCCCGCGCTGCGGCCGCTGGCGCAGCAGCAGTCCGTCCGCCTCCAGCTGCTTCACGATCACCGAGGCGGTCTGCGCGCTGAGGCCGGTCACGCGGGCGATCTCCGCCTTCGGCAGGCTGCCGTAGCGCCGGATCAGCGACAGCACCAGGCGCTCGTTATAGAGCCGCACGCCCGACTGGCTGCCGCCGCGCGCTAGGTCGCCGGGATGGGCGGGCGACTGATGCACCAACGGTCCGGGAGCGGCTTCTGCCATCGATTTTCTGTTGTTTTGGCCCTGGGCCTGGACGGCCTTACGCCTTGAAAGATTGCGGATTTCCGCCCTCAGGTCAATAACTAAATCCGCGTGATTTAATTATTGACTCCACGTGAAACATTGTCTGGAATGAGCGCGGTGGCTGGAGCCCTTCGATGCGGATGCGCGTCCTTTCGAAAGTCGCCCGGCCGCGCTTGCACGCCAATCAATGCTTGCCCCCGAACCGGGGAAACATGGGAGGACCAAAGTGACGACATCATTCCGCCGCGTGAGAAATTTCGCCCTGGGCACGGCCCTCGGCACCGCCTGCCTTGCCTTCGTCAGCAGCGCCCCTGCCCTCGCCGAGGACATCATCGTCGGCCTCATCACCAAGACCGAGATCAATCCGTTTTTCGTGAAGATGAAGGAAGGCGCACAGGCCAAGGCCAAGGAGCTGGGCGTCGAGTTGCGCTCTTACGCCGGCAAGGTCGACGGCGACAACGAGAGCCAGGTCGCCGCGATCGAGAGCCTGATCGCCGCCGGCGCCAAGGGCATCTTGATCACGCCAAGCGACACCAAGGCGATCGTGCCGACAGTCGCGAAGGCGCGCGAGGCCGGCATCCTGGTGATCGCGCTCGACACGCCGCTTGAGCCGATCGACGCCGCGGATGCGACGCTGGCCACCGACAACTTCAAGGCCGGCGAGCTGATCGGCCAGTGGGCCGCCGCCACGCTCGGCGACGGCGCCAAGGACGCGCGCATCGGCTTCCTCGACCTGACGCCGATGGAGCCGACAGTCGACTATCTGCGCGACCAGGGCTTCATGAAGGGCTTCGGCATCGACATCAAGAACCCGACCGACATCGGCGACGAGGATGACCCGCGCATCTCCGGCCACGACGTCACCTCGGGCAACGAGGAAGGCGGCCGCAAGGCGATGGAGAACCTGCTGCAGAAGGACCCGACCATCAACGTCGTCTACACCATCAACGAGCCGGCCGCCGCCGGCGCCTACGAGGCGCTGAAGGCGGTGGGCCGCGAGAAGGACGTGCTGATCGTCTCGGTCGACGGCGGCTGCCCGGGCGTCAAGAACGTCGAAGCCGGCGTGATCGGCGCCACCTCGCAGCAATATCCGCTGCTGATGGCATCGATGGGCGTGCAGGCGGTGGTCGATTACGTGAACACCAAGAAGAAGCCGGAGAACACGCCAGGCCTCGACTTCTTCAACACCGGCGTCGAGCTCATCACCGCCAAGCCGGTCCAAGGCGTCCCCTCGCTGGACGTCAAGGAAGGCCTTGCGAAGTGCTGGGGTTGAGCCCAGGCTTCGAAACCAAGCACACATAGACCCTAGTCCCCTCCCCCGAGGCCGTCGGCGTAGGCCGACATGCGTCGTCGGGGGAGGGTTAGGGTGGGGGCGCTGCTTCCGCTCGGCTCAGTCGTCGCTTGAGAGAGCAACCCCCACCCCAACCCTCCCCCAACTTGGGGGAGGGAGTTTTGAGTGGAGCGCGCGCAAGATCAGGGGAGTTCCCGCATGAGCGGAGCGGATACAGAATCCAGGCCCGGCGCGGCCGGCTACGAGCAGGTGCTCAAGAAGGCTGACCAGAGCGTCGCGTCGTTCGACGAGGACGCCGAGACGCCGCTGCGCCGGCTGCAGCATTTCCTGCATGCCCATCCGACTGCGATCCCGGCCATCGTGCTGGTGCTCGCCATCATCCTCTTCTCGATCATCGCGGGTTCGAAGTTCCTCCACCCGTTCAACTTCTCGCTGGTGCTGCAGCAGGTGACGATCATCGGCATCGTCGGCGTGGCGCAGACGCTGATCGTGCTGACCGCCGGCATCGACCTCTCGGTCGGCGCCATCATGGTGCTGAGCTCGGTGGTGATGGGCAAGTTTGCCGTCGATGTCGGCCTGCCGGTGCCGGTGGCGTTCGCCAGCGGCCTGGTGATCGGCACGCTGTGCGGCATTATCAACGGCCTCCTGGTCACCAAGCTGCGCCTGCCACCCTTCATCGTGACCCTCGGCACCTGGAGCATCTTCTTCGCGCTGAACCTGTGGTATTCCGGCAGCGAGAGCATCCGCTCCCAGGACATCGCCGCCACCGCGGCTTTCCTGCAATTCACCGCCACTCCGTTCGACGTCGGCGTCGAGGGCTGGAAGGCGCGCATCACGATCGGCTCGATCCTGATGCTGGGGCTGGTGGCGCTGTTCTGGTACATCCTCAATTGGACCTCGTTCGGACGGCACGTCTACGCCATCGGCGACGATCCGGAGGCAGCGCAGCTGGCCGGCATCCGCACCAACGGCCTGCTGCTCTCGGTCTATGGCATCGCCGGCTTCATCTGCGCGATCGGCGGCTGGGCGCTGATCGGCCGCGTCGGCGCGGTTAGCCCGCAGGCCGGCTACACGTCGAACCTCGATTCCATCACCGCCGTGGTGATCGGCGGCACCAGCCTGTTCGGCGGCCGCGGCTCGATCGTCGGCACGCTGATCGGCGCGCTGATCGTGGGCGTGTTCCGCAACGGCCTCGCGCTCTCCGGCGTCGATGTGCTGTGGCAGGAATTCGCCGTCGGCTTCCTCATCATCGTCGCGGTCGCGATCGACCAGTGGCTGCGGAGGGTCTCGGCATGAGCAACGGCATGACACCAATCCTGCAGGCCCGCGGCCTCACCAAGCGGTTTGGCCGCGTCACCGCTCTCGACCAGGCGGATTTCGACCTCTATCCCGGCGAGATCCTAGCGGTGATCGGCGACAACGGCGCCGGCAAGTCGACGCTGATCAAGGCCATCACCGGCGCCGTCGCGCCCGACCACGGCGAGATCCTGATGGACGGCAAGCCGATCCATTTCCGCTCGCCGATGGACGCGCGGCGCGCCGGGATCGAGACGGTGTACCAGAACCTCGCCCTCTCCCCTGCCCTCTCGATCGTCGACAACCTGTTCCTTGGGCGGGAGATCAAGGCCAAGGGGCCGCTCGGCCAGTTGTTCCGCAAGCTCGACAAGGCAAGCATGCAGAAGATCGCGCGCGAGAAGCTGTCCGAGCTTGGCCTGCTCACCATCCAGAACATCAACCAGCCGGT
>DATEOK010000303.1:0-15722 GCA_035274225.1 Dongiaceae bacterium | reverse complement strand
TAGGCCATGGCGGTGAATTCCTTCAGGCCCTCAATCGTGCGCAGTTCCTGTTCCATCGGCCGGATCAGCAGGCGCTCAGCATCATCCGGCGACACACCCTCCAGCGACAGCATCACGTAGATGTAAGGCAGCTGGATGTCGGGCCACTCTTCCTTTGGCAGGTTCTTGTAGGTGATCCAGCCAGCGACGAGCAACAGCACCAGGCCGGCGAGCACGACCCGGGAATTGTCGATGATGGCTTCGACGAGCCGGTTCATTGTGGCGTCGTTGCCGGCGCGGGCGGCGATTCGACGGCCGGGGATTCAACTGGGCGCACAAGCTGACCGTCGAGCACGAAGTCCTGGCCAACCACGATCATGCGCGCCTTTTCCGCAAGCCCAACGATCCACAAGCCGGTCGGATCCTCGCGCAGAATTTCGACCGGCGTGAAGCGCACCTTGTTCGTTTCATCGACCAGCTTCACGCCAACCTCGCCGCTCGGTCCCAAGGTCAGGATCGCAGGCGAGATGCGATGCGCCGGCACGGCATCGACCGGGATCACCAGTTCGGCCGACAGGCCGTCGCGGATCGCATAGTCGGCATTCGGCACTTCGACTTCGATGCGGAAAGTGCGGGTTTCCTGTTCGGCGCGGGACGAGATGAAGCGCAGCTTTCCCGTCACCTGGCGGCCATCCAGCAGGCGCGCATTTGCTTCGCCGCCGATTTCAAGCTGGCCGACGTCGCGCTCGGTGGCGAAGCCGACCAGCACGATCGGATCGAGATCGATGATGGTGGCGACCGGATCGGCGGTCTGCAGATAGTTGCCGACCTCGGCATTGCGGGTATCCAGCACGCCTTCGATCGGCGCCTTGATCGAGAGGTGGGAGATCTCGACCTCCATGCTGGTGACCTGAGCCTGCGCCAGCGCCTGGTTGGCCGCCAGCTCGGCGAGGTTGAGCTTGGGCGCGAAGCCTTTCTCGGCCAAGCGCTTCGAAGCCTCGGATTCCGCCTTGCGCTGCTGCAGCAGGGCCTTGGCCTCCGCCAGGCGGGCGGCGCGGTCGGCACCGTCGAGCACCGCGACCAGGTCGCCCTTGTGCACCAGCGCCCCTTCCTCGACCGGAATCTCGATCACGCGGCCGGTGGTCTCGGCGCGCACTTCGACGACACGGTCGGCCTCGGTGCGGCCGCGCAGCACGATGGTGCGCGGCTGCGGCTCGGCCTTGGAGGTCACGACCTGGACGCTGACGATCTCGCCCGGCTTGGTCTGGGGCGCCGGCTCCGGAACGTCGATCGGTTGGGTCGCCGATACGTCGACGCTGTCGGCCGGCTTGGGGTCCGGAACTTGCGCGGCTTCGGCGCTTACGGCCGGAATCGAACTCGTCGGTTCATCCGGTTTGAACAGCATGCCGGAGGCCAGCCATCCCGTGGCCAGCAAGGCAATCGTTCCGGCAATCCAATATGAACGTCGCATGATCCAGTCGTCGCAGCTTCGTCAATCCAAATACCCACCAAGCTCGCGCCGGCAACGAGCAGCTTTCGGCGCTCGATCGGCGGTCAGTGGTCGTTCAGCGCTCAAACGTGGGTGAAGGGCCGTGAGCGGTTCTTGTGCTTGTTACTTGCGGCCGTGATGGACCTGCAGGCTCTGCACGATCTCCATCAACTTTTCACGCTCCATCAGAAATAGATTGCGACCCTTCCGTTTCAACAGGCCGGAGGGGTAAAGCTGGCTGATGGCCCTGTTCACAGTCTCTCGCGTCGTGCCAGTCAGGCTGGCAATCTCGTGCATCGGCGGCAGCGGCCGGACCACCCACAATCCCGGCACTGCCGCATCGGGCTTGGCCATACGCAGCAGCTCGGCATAGACCCGCTGGGCGGCCTGCAACGTCGCCAGCTCCATGATGCGCACGCCGGTGGTGCGCACGATGGCGGACAGGCGCTGCAGCACGCCGAACGCCATCGGCGCATGCTTCATCAGCAGGTCGCGGAACAGCTCCGCCGGCATGATCGCCACATCGGTCGCTTCCATCGCCGTGACCGTGGCGGAGCGCGGCTCCTGATCGATCGCGGCCAATTCGCCGAACATGTCTCCCGGGCGGATGATGCCGAGGGTCACTTCCCGGCCCGCCGGAGAGAAGGTCACCGCCGCGGCGGCGCCTTTCAGCACGAAGAACACCTCACGGGTCAGGCTGCCCTTGTCCAACAGGGTCTCGGCCTTGGCATAGGTACGGAACCGGCACTGGCCTTCGATCGCCTTGAGCTCCGGGTCCGCGATGCACTCGAACAGCTTGATCCCGCGCAGGGACCGGGCCGTCTGTTGGGTGAGGGTCGTTGACATGGGCGCCACAATAACCAAAGACCGCCGCGTTTTCCAATGGCGGCGGCGCGTTAAATGCGGGCAAAACAGTCACGTCACCGTCATTCCGCCGGTTAATTTCCGCGCTTGCGGCGCAAATACCAGAGGACTGCGCCAATCTGGAGGGTGAGAACCAATCCGAACGCCCAGTGGTATCCGGCCGGGTCGACGGCCCCATCGCCCGCGCCGCGAAACCGGTCGAGCACCGCGCCGATGCCCCATTGCAAGGCCCATGCGGTTGCAAACAACAGGAGATTCGCGGTGCTTTGCGCGCGGCCGGCGGCGGCGATGCCGAAATGCGCCGCCAGCGTCGCATAACCGAGGTTGGCAGCGGGGCCTGCAAAGCCGAACAGAAACCAGGGCAAAGCCGGGGGGATTGGCGCGTGAACGATGACCAGGAACTGGCTGATGGCGAACACCAGGAAAGATCCGCCCACGACCACCTCGATGGTGAGACCGCGGCGCTGCGCCCGATCCGCGATCCAGCCGGTGGTGAGCGAACCAATGACGAAACCAATCGCCATCAGCAGCAGGACGTCAGCGACCGAGGTCCGGTCGAGACTCGCGACATCGGATAGCCAGCGCCCCGCCCACAAGGTCTGAATTGAGATGAAAGTACCGGAGACGATGGAGACCATCGGCGTCACCCGCCAGAACACCGGATCCCTCGCGATGCGGCCAATGACGCGCACCTGGGCGGTCAAAGACTCGGGCGGCCCCGAGTCGCGGCGTCCGGCCTGTTCCTTTGGCACGCAGAAGAAGATCAGCAGCGCGACTGCGACGGTTGCGGCCGCCAGCAGGTCGAACATCGGGCGCCAACCGATCAGCTGCGCCAGCCAGTCGGCAGGCCGCGTCGCGGTGACCACGCCCAGCGCACCGAACGCCATGGCTATCGCGTTGCCAAGCGCGACCCGCGGCATAGGCAACCATATCGCGTTGGCCTTGAAACAGGACATGAGGCATCCGCACAGGCCGAGGCCCAGAATGCCGCGCGCGATGGTCAGCGACCACGGGTCGGGCGCCAGCGCGAACAAGGCCGCGCCGCAGGCGGACACCAGCAGCAGCGCAGTCTGCACCCGCCGCGGCCCGAAGCGGTCGAGCAGCAGCCCGAGCGGCAGCTGGAACAGGACGAAGCCGAACAGATAGGCGGCGGTGAGCCGGCCGAGCTCGCCCGGGCTGAGCTGAAGCTCCTCGATCAGGTCCGGCGCGATCACCTGATTCACCGCGCGGAACAGATAGGACATGAAGTAGCCGAGCGCGAACGGCAGCAGCGCGCGAATCACGATGGTCCAGGGACTGCGTTCGATGACCGGAGACTGCATGGCGCGCCCGATCACTCGACGGGCGGCGCGATGCGCTTGGCCTCGCCCATTTCCGCTACCGTGTTCCAGACGACAGCGGCGATCACCAGCGCACCGCCGATCAGGGCGCGGTCGCCGGGATATTCATGGAGGGTCGGCCACACCCACACCCAGATCGGCGCCAGGATCGATTCGAGCAGGCTGAGTAGGATCGCCTCGCCCGCCGGAATCAGCCGCGCGCCGGTGGTGAACAGGATGAAGCCGACGCCGAGCTGGCATGCGCCGAACAGGAACAGCAGCGTGAGCTCCGTGCCGTCGACCGAGGCCGGGGCGCCGAGCGTCCCACCAACCGCGACGAGCCAAAACGCTGAGAGGCAGGTAGCCGGCGTCATGCGCACGTGGCTGAAGCGGCGCACCAGTACGGTCGCGAGCGCAAAGGCGACCATGATGACGAGCGAAAGTGCGATGCCGAGGAAATCGCCGCCCGTTTCCTCGCCGTAGACGGTGATGCCGACGCCGATCAGCGCCAGCAGCATGGCCGACGCCTTGATCCAGGTCATGCGCTCGCCCAGCCACAGCCAGGCCAGCACGCCCGCGACCAGCGGCGCCGCGCTCTGGATGAAGAGGATCGTAGCGACCGACGTGTGCTGCAGAGCGATCACGAAGCTCAGAGACGCTGTCCCAAAGCACACCGCGACGCCGAGGCCACCCCAGCCGAGGCCACGGAACAGAGCCAGCATGTTGCGGCCATCGCGGGCGGCGAGATAGAGCAGCAGGGTGAGCGACGCGAACGCACCGCGCCAGAACACGATGGTCCAGGCATCGGCGTCGACATGGCGCACGATCAGGCCGCCGGTGCTCCACACGATGGCGGCGCCGGCAACCATCGCGACACCGCGCGTGTGGAGCGACCAAGACACGAATGAGTTCCCCTGACAAAGGCGTGCCAGCATAGGGGCGACGCGGCGTCTGGCAAGACGGGCAGCCGCATGCCCCGTATGCGCATCTGCTTCGTCAGCTTTCCGCGCGCGCCTTTGCCAGCAGCCAGCGGCGGAAGGTACGGAAGGCGGCGTGGCTGCGCGCCTCCGTCCGGTAGATGAGACGCCAGCGCAGCTGGGTCTCTTCGATGGTCAGGGGGAACGGCGCGACCAGCCGGCCCTCGCGCAGATCGGCGACGATGTAGGGCGCCCGGATCAGCGCGACGCCGAGCCCATCGAGCGCGGCCTGGATTGCGAAGGCCGAGTAGTCGAACGAGACCACCTGGAACCGCGCGCGGTCGGGCAATCCGGCCGCTGCCAGCCAGCGCGGCCAGTCCTCCGGCGAATGGCGGACATCGAGCAGCTTTTCGCGCGCAAGATCGGCGGGCGCCTTCAACCGTTTGGCGATGTCCGGCCGGCACACCGCCATCAAGCGGCCGGAGAACAAGGCGTCGGTGACGAAGCCGGGAACCTGCGTGCCGGCGAGGCGGATGGCGGCGAGGGTGTCGGGCCCGAGCGTCACCTCGCGGTCGATGGTGGTGGCAAGGCGCAGGTCGATCTCGGGATGCGTGGCGTGGAACTCGGTCAGATGCGGGATGAGCCAGCGCATTGCGAAGGTCGGGCCGACCGACAGCGTGATGGTGGGATCGTCGATTGCGCGGCGCGCTTCCGCGACGGTCGCCTCCAGGCGGCGGAAGCCGTCGCCCAGCCCGGATTGCAGCGACTGGGCGAAGGCGGTGGGGCGCGACTGGTTGGCCTTGCGCTCGAACAGCGGGCGCGCGAGCTGGCGTTCGACCTCCTTCACCAGGCGGGAGATCGCGGTCTGGGTGACGCCAAGCTCCTTGGCGGCGGCCGCGAAACTCCCGAGGCGCAAGGCCGCTTCCACGGCGCGCAACCCGCGCAGACTCGGCAGCCACATCTCCGTTAACCCCAATCTATTCTTGGCCTAGGTCGAGGAAACCCAGTTTGCACGGGTTGCGATAGTGGCGGAAATTGCGACCCGACGGAAGAGCGGTTCTCGCTCAGCGAGGGGGTCAGACCGATGTTAGATTGGAGCATGGTTGTCGTGATCGCGATGGCGGCGCTCGCCACCTCGTTCCTCAGCGGCATCTTCGGCATGATCGGCGGCCTGGTGCTCATGGGCGTGCTGCTGCTGTTCCTGCCGGTGCCCGCGGCCATGACTTTGCATGCGATTACCCAGATGACGGCCAACGGCTGGCGGGCGGCGGTGTGGCACCGGCATATCCTGTGGCGGATCCTGCCCGGATACCTGCTGGGCAGCGCCAGCGTGTTCGCCCTGCTGGCCTGGGCGCAGTTCTCGCCGCCCAAGGCATGGGTCTATCTCTGCCTCGGCATCATGCCGTTCGCGGCGCGGCTGCTGCCGCGCACACATGCGCCGGACATCCGCCGCAAGGGCGCGCCGGTGCTGGTGGGTTCGCTGGTGATGGCGCTGCACGTGCTGGCCGGCGTATCGGGCGCGGTGCTCGACATGTTCTTCCTGGGACGCGACCTCGACCGCCGCCTGGTGGTCGCCACCAAGGCGATGACCCAGAGCCTCGGCCATGCCATCAAGTTCCTCTACTTCACCTGTGTGGCGGTGGCGCCGTTGCAGGTGGAACCCGCCACAATCTCACGCGCGCTCGAGATGCCGGTCTGGGTCTATGCCATGGCGGCGGCGCTTGCCATCTGCGGCACCACGCTGGCCAAGCCGGTGCTGCATCGCTTCAGCAACGAGGCGTTCCAGCTATGGTCGCGCCGCCTCGTGCTGGGGATCGGGACGATCTACCTGGTGCAGGGCGGCGTCGCCCTCGCGCAATAACAGGCCGCAGTAACGTGTCTTTGCTCACATCCGGTGCTCGCCGGCCATGACAAACTAGGCCGCGCGGCCTATCCTCGGCTTCCGAGTCGCAATCTGGATTCCTGGGTATGAGCATGCGGACACGCGATCTGCGAAAGCCGAGGCTGCGGTATTCCGTCGGCGTGATGATCGTTGGCGCGCTGGTTGCGCTGGCGGGCTGCGCCGCGCAGCCGGGCAAGACACAGGGCAGCCCGACCGCGGGCGCTGCGCCGACCGCAGAGCCGGTCGCGAGCAAGCCGATCGACTTCCACACGCTCAAGGAAACCAGGTGCCCGAGCACGGCGGCGAGCTATCAGGAGTGGGTGGCGAAGTTCCAATCCTATGCGCTGAGCAAAGGCAAGCCGGACGCGGTGATCCAGACCGCGTTCGCCGGCGTGAAGGAGAATCCGGAGATCAGCGACCGCGCTTCCAAGCAGCCGGAGTTCGTGACGCCGGTGTGGAGCTATCTCGATCGCGCGGTGTCGGACGAGCGCGTCACGCTCGGACAGCAGAAGTATCTCGAAAACAAGGCGCTGCTGGCCGGCATCGATCACGACTACGGTGTGCCGCCGGAAATCATCATGGGCATCTGGGGCATCGAGACGAACTTCGGCAGCAACTTCGGCGATGCCAACGTCTTCGAGGCGCTGACCAACCTCGGCTATCGCGCCAACCGGCAGAGTTTCGCATGCGCCGAGCTGCTCGCCGCGCTCGATATCGTCGCCAAGAACAATGTGCCGGCGTCGCGCATGGTGGGCTCCTGGGCCGGCGCGATGGGGCATCCGCAGTTCCTGCCTTCGAACTACCTGACGCTGGCGGTGGATCGCGACGGCTCGGGCACGCCGGACTTGTGGGAGTCGGTGCCGGATGCGCTCGCCTCGGCGGCCAATCACCTGGTCGATGACGGCTGGCAGCGCAATCTGCCGTGGGGCCTTGAGGTCAAGCTGCCGGCGACGTTCCCGTATGGCGAAGCGGAGTTGGACCTGGTGCAGCCGATCGGCCACTGGAAGAAGTTTGGCGTGACGCGCATGGATGGATCGGCGCTGCCCGAATTGCCCGGCGGTACCTCGATCCTGCTGCTCGCGGGCTATCGAGGGCCGGCCTTCCTGGTCACCGAGAACTTCAAGGTCATCCTGAAATACAATTACTCGACCTCCTACGCGCTGTCGGTCGCATACCTCGGTGATCGTATCCTGGGCGGCCGGCGCATCATCGCCAAATGGCCGGTAGCGGAGCAGCCCCTCAGCCTCGACGAGCGCGAAGAGGTGCAGACCCTGCTGCAGGCGCGCGGCTACGAAGTCGGCTCGGTCGACGGTGTGCTGGGCCTGAAGAGCCGCAAGGCGGCGCGCGGGTTCCAGAAGGAGTTGGGCTGGCCGCAGGACGGCTTCATCAACAAGGCCCTGCTGGAAGAGCTGCGGCGGCGCAAGAGCGTCTAACGTCTTCGCTTCATTCCAGATCATCGCCAGGCCCCACCGGCCGTGGGGCCTTGGCATTTGCATTTCGGGTTCCGATCTGTATAGTCCGCCGGAATTTTGTAACAGGTTCGCACCGGCCGCAAAGAACAACGCCGGATCAAGGACTTAGGGAGCTCGTTCATGTTCATTTCGGAAGCCTGGGCACAGGCTGCGGGAGCCCCCGCGGATGGTGGTGGCTTTGGCGCAATCGTGCAGTTCGCGCCGTTCATCCTGGTCTTCGTCGTCATGTGGTTCCTGCTGATCCGTCCCCAGCAGAAGAAGCAGAAGGAGCATCGCGCGATGGTCGCGGCCCTGAAGCGCGGCGACCGCGTCGTCACCAATGGCGGCATCTACGGCCAGGTTTCCCACGTCGCGGACGACCATCTGATGGTCGAGATCGCCGACGGCGTGAAGATCAAGATCATGCGCGACGCCGTTGCCGCAGTTCCCGGCAAGCCGGAGCCGGTGAAGAAGGAAGATAAGGGCGCCAACGACCGCTGAGGCAGTCGCGCGAGGGGGCCCGAGCCTAAGTCATGCTGCATTTCCCGACCTGGAAAACTGCCATCGTCCTCATCGTGCTGCTGGTCGGCACGGTGCTGGCGATTCCCAGCCTCATGCCGCGCGCGACGCTCGAGGCGATGCCGAGCTGGTTCCCGAAACAGACGGTGACGCTCGGCCTCGACCTGCAGGGCGGCGCGCACCTGGTGTACGAAGTCGGCATGGACAAGCTGATCGCAGAGCGTCTCAACGCCGCGTTGGACGACACCCGCGCGGCGCTGCGCAAGGCGAACATCGGCTACACGGATCTCGCGGTCAAAAATAACGCCGTGAACGTCACGCTGCGGGATCCTGGTGCGGTCGGCACAGCCCAAGACCAGCTGCGCTCGGTACTGAGCGAAGGCATGGAGATCACCTCGGACGATGCGACTCTGCTGATCGGATACAGCGAAGCCGGCCTGACGCAGCTCAAGCAGCGCACGGTCGAGCAATCGATCGAAGTGATCCGACGCCGTATCGACGAAACCGGAACGCTCGAGCCGACGATCATCCGGCAGGGTGATGACCGCATCGTGGTGCAGGTGCCGGGCGTTGTGGACGTCGAAGAGGTGAAGTCAAAGACGAGGTCGGAGGCCAAGCTGACCTTCCACATGGTCCAGGGCGATGGCGGTGCCGGCGCGGTTCCGCCGACGATGATGGATCTGCCGGAGGAGGACAGCGGACACCTGCTGCGGATCGAAAAGCGCGCGCTGGTCGCCGGCGAAAATCTGGTCGATGCGCAGCAGAGCTTCGATTCGAGCGGCCGCCCGGTCATCTCCTTCAAGTTCGACTCGGTGGGCGCGCGCAAATTCGGCGATGCGACCTCGAAGAACGTCGGCCGGCGCTTCGCCATCGTGCTGGACAACAAGATCATCTCGGCACCCGTGATCCAGGATGCGATCCTGGGCGGCAGCGGCATCATCAGCGGCCACTTCACCGTGGAGACCGCGCGCGACCTGGCGCTGCTGCTGCGCGCCGGTGCCTTGCCGGCGCCGTTGACGGTGATCGAGGAACGGACGGTCGGCGCCGACCTCGGTGCGGATTCGATCGAGGCCGGCAAGCTGGCCTGCGTCATCGGCCTTGCCGGCATCATCGTGGCGATGGTCGTGCTTTACGGCATCTTCGGTATCTTCGCGAACGTGGCGCTGATCTTCAACGGCATCCTGACGCTGGGCCTGCTGGCGGGCTTCGGAGCGACGCTCACGCTGCCGGGCATCGCTGCCATCGTGCTGACACTCGGCATGGCGGTCGACGCCAACGTGCTGATCCTGGAGCGCGTGCGCGAAGAAGCGCGCAACGGCCGCTCGGCGATCACGGCCATGGAGTTCGGCTATCGCGAGGCGCTGGGCACCATCGTCGATTCGCACGTCACGACGCTGATCTCGACTCTGCTGCTGTTCCTGCTTGGCTCCGGCCCGATCAAGGGCTTCGCCGTGGCATTGCTGATCGGCGTCAGCATCTCGCTCTTTACCGCACTGATGGTGACGCAGCTCATGACCTCGGTTTACCTGCGCCGCACGCGGCCCAAAGTGCTGCCGCTCTAGGAGGGCCGCGATCATGTGGAAGCCAATTCATCTGGTCCCGCCGAACACGCGCATCGATTTCATGCGCTTTCACCGGTTCACGTTCATCCTCGCCGTGGTCATGACGCTGGCGTCGGTCGGGCTGCTGTTCGTGAAGGGGTTGAACTTCGGCATCGATTTCGCCGGCGGCATCCTGATGGAAGTGCGCGCGACGCAACAGCCGGATCTAACCGACTTGCGCGGGCGCCTCAGCAGCCTCGGCTTCGGCGAGGTGGCGCTGCAGACGTTCGGCGATCCGAACACCGTCCTGATCCGCCTGCCGCAGCAGGAAGGCGGCGAGGAAGCGCAGCAAACCGCGATCGGCAAGGTGCGCGCTGAGCTGGGCAGCGGCTGGGACTATCGCCGCACGGAAACGGTCGGTCCGAAGGTCGGGGCCGAGCTGGTCAAGAACGCCGTGATCGCGGTCGCGCTCGCGATGGCGGGCATCTTCGTCTACGTCTGGATCCGCTATGCGTGGCAGTTCGGGATGAACGCGCTGCTGGCGATGATTCACGACGTGGTGACGACGGTCGGCCTGTTCTCGTTGTTCGGGCTGCAATTCGACCTCGCGACCGTGGCTGCGATCCTGACCGTTGCCGGCTATTCGGTGAACGACAAGGTCGTGGTGTTCGACCGCATCCGTTTCGAGATGCGCCGCTATAAGACCATGCCGATGGGCGACGTGGTCAACCTTTCGGTCAACGAAACCCTGAGCCGCACCACGGTGACGGCGGGCCTCACCTTCATCTCGGTGCTGGCGCTGTTCCTGTTCGGCGGTGCGGTGCTGCACGGATTCGCGATCGCGCTGATGTGGGGCATCTTCATCGGGACCTATTCGAGCATCTGCATCGCGGCGGCCGGGCTGCTGAACCTGCGGCATTCCAAGATCCGCGGCGACGACGAGGGCGCCAAGGAAGCCGGCAAAGGCGCCACCCGCGGCGCGTAGGCCTACGCATATCGGTCGAGGGGGAAGGAGGAGGACATGGACGTCACGCCGCTCATCCCCCAAGGCAGGCAGATCATCGAGGCCTACGGCGAGGGCGGGTTCCGCATCTCCGGCCAGCGCGTCGAAGGTTCGGTCATCGTGTTCCCCGACAAGGTGGTGGCCTGGGCGCCGGCGGCGGCAGGCGACATGAGCGCCGGCAACCTGCAGCCGGTCAGCGCCGCCGGGCAGGCCGGCAGCGTCGAACTGCTGCTGATCGGCACCGGCATCCGCATGACCCAGATCGACCGCACCTTGCGGCAGGCGCTGCGCGCCAATGGCGTGGTCATCGAGGCCATGGATACGGGCGCAGCCTGCCGGACCTACAATGTCCTGATGGCCGAAGGCAGGCGGGTGGCGGCGGCGCTGATCGCCGTGGCCTGAGAAGGGAGCGGCTTGTCGGGCCGGTTGCTTGCCGCCAGACTCGCCGGCAAGACCGACTCGGGGATGCCATGGAAGGCACATCGCCATCGGCGCCGGACAGCGCCAGGTTCGCCGGACTGCTCGCGGGATTTGACGCTTTCGGCAGCGCCACGCGCCGATCGGAGACGGACGGCGTCCCGGTGTTCGAGAACGAGTTCTGGACCGCCAAGCAGCGGCAGGCGCATCCCCTGCACGAAGTCTCGTATCGAGCCTGCTTCAAGCCGCAATTGCCGCGCTTCTTCATCGAAGCCTTCACCAGGCCGGGCGCGTGCGTCTATGACCCGTTCGCGGGACGCGGCACGACGCTGATCGAGGCGGCCCTGTTGGGCCGTTGTGCCCTCGGCAATGACGTCAATCCGCTGAGCCGGCTGCTGATCGCGCCCCGGCTCAATCCTCCATCGATCGCAGACGTGGCCGAGCGGCTCGGCGAGCTGGAACGGGCCTTGCCGCCAAGCTCGGACGAACCTGACGATCTGCTGGCGTTCTATCATCCGGACACCTTGCGCGACGTCGCGCGGCTGCGGAGCTACTTCCTGAGCCATCCAGGCGATACGGTCGATGCGTGGATCCGCATGGTCTGCCTCAACCGGCTGACCGGCCACTCCACCGGCTTCTTCTCGGTCTATACCCTGCCACCCAACCAGGCCACGTCGGCGGCGCGGCAGCGCAAGATCAACGAGGCGCGCCGGCAAGTGCCGCCGAGGCGCGACGTGTTCGAAATCATCCTGCGCAAGACCAAGACGCTGCTGAAGGCGCCGTTGCCGGCGGGTCTCGGCATGGGGGCCGCGAGGATCCTGACGGGACCGGCGGAGCGCACGCCGGAGATCGCCGATGCCAGCGTCGATCTGATCGTGACCTCGCCGCCGTTCCTGGACGTGGTCGACTACCCGACCGACAACTGGCTGCGCTGCTGGTTCGCCGGCATCGATGCAGAGGCGGTGCCGATTACGCTGCACCGGTCACTGACGGACTGGGAGCGGTTCATCGCATCCTGCTTCCGCGAGTTCGCCCGCATCGTGCGGCCCGGCGGCAAGGTCGCCTTCGAAGTGGGCGAGGTGCGCGGCGGCAAGGTCGCGCTGGAGCATACCGTGCTATCGGCGGCGGCCGGCTTGCCGTTCGAACCGCTCGCGGTGATGATCAACCGGCAGATCTTCACCAAGACCGCGCAATGCTGGGGCGTCGACAACAACGCCAAGGGTACCAACAGCAACCGCATTGTGGTGTTCGAGCGGCGCTAACGCGGCACGTCGATGTGATCCGGCGGCAAGCCGGCTGCCGCGCGCTGCCACATGGCCTCGTAGCCCGCTTCCAGATGACGGACGAACAAGCGGCTGTCGAACAGCGGCGTCGTCAGGCGGTTGGCCGACAGCCGGGATCGCAGGCTCGCGATGGTGTCGCGCTCACCTGCCAGGCGGATGGCGAGCGCGCGGTATTCATCCGGCGACCGGACGATCAGCTCCGGCAAGCCGATCGCCGTCACCAGGCTGGCGGAAACGCGCGCAGCGAAGGCATCGCCGTAATAGGCGATCTGCGGCACGCCGGCCCATAGCGCATCGCTCGCGGTGGTATGCGATCCATACGGCGCGCAGTCCAGCGCCAAGTCGGCGAGCGTCAGCCGGGCCAAGTGGTCGGCAAGCGGCAGCTTCGGCCCGAATATGATGCGAGCGGGGTCGATGCCGGCGGCGCGCGCGTGCGCCTTGAATGCAGCCGTGGCCCAGCGATTATCGTCCTTCAGCCACAGCACGGCACGCGGCGTCGCGTGCAGCAGGTCCATCCACAATGCGAAGATCGCGCGGTTGATCTTGAACGCCTGGTTGAAGCAGCAACAGACGAAGGCGTCGTCGGGCAGGCCCACCTCAGCGCGCGTGGGCGCAGTGCCGATCGCGCGCCGGCGGTCGTTGGGCTGGTAGCAGTGCGGCAGGCGCACGAGGCGTTCGGTGAATTCGCTTTCACTGCCCGATGGCGCAACGACCGGGTCGACGATGGCGTAGTCGATCCAGGGTGCACCGATGGTGCCGGGATGGCCGAGCCAGTGCGCCGTGATCGCGGCGGGGCGGGACCCAAGGATGTGCGGGCGTGCGCCTGTGGTCCAGCCCTTGAGATCGACGGCGATGGCGATGTCTTCGGCCGCGATCCGGCGCGCGGCCTCCGCATCGGGCAAGCCGGCAATGGGGACGACGCGATCGAACGCCTTGAGGATGCGGCTGCGATGGGCGCTCGCGCGGGCTGTGCTGTAGTCGAAGCCGACGATCTCGAACCGCTTGCGATCGTGCAGTTCCAGCGCTTCGACGATCAAATAGGTGGTTGCATGATCGTGGAGGTCCGATGAGAGGTAGCCGATACGCAGGCGCGGCTGCGCCGCCAGCACTGCCGCCGGCCTGTGTGGAACGGCCGCTGCGGCGGGATAGGATTGCGCCATCTGCTGCGCCGCGATGAGATGGTCCGCGGCGGTGGTGTCCGGCATCGCCAACAGGGAAAACGGCTGGGCGCGATCGCGCGGCCGCTCCCTGGCGCGCAATGACTGGAGCAGCTTCTGCTCGATCGTCTCGGCCAGATCCCAATCGGCGATGCGGCGTGCGGTATGGGCCGCGCTGATGCGATGGGCGTAGTCGTCCGATAGCGAGGCGGCGCGGGCATAGTGATCGGCGGCCGATTTGATCCGACCCTGCGCGGCCAGCAGGTTCGCAAGGTTGTTGTGGGCACGGACGTGGTCCGGCTCCTGTGCCAAAACCCGCCGATACTCCACGATCGCGCCCTTGGTCTTGCCGAGGTCGGCCAGGGAGTTGGCGAGCATCATGCGCGGCCGCGGGTTGGAGCCGTCGATCGAGAGCGATTCCTGGAGCGCGGTCACCGCGCGCGTGAAATCACCGGCCCGGCGATACATCCAGCCGAGATGCTCCCACGACAAGGCATCCTTCGGCGCCAGGGAGATGGCGTGGCGCAGCGCGCGTTCGGCTTCCTCGAAGGCCTTTCGCCCGGTCTCAACGTAGGCAAGTGCCCGCCACGCGGCGGGGTCCGCCGGCATCCGTTCCGTCAGGCGCCGCGCGTCCGCGAGCGCTTGATCGATCAGGCCGCGGTCGACCAGGTCCGTGACGGATCGCGCCGAGACCTCGCCAGCCACGGGCTAGCGTTCCAAAACAAAACGGGGCCCATGCGGGCCCCGTTCGGTTGTCATGTCGCGAGCGTTATCCGACATTCTGCTGGCCGACCATGCAGTAGAGCATGGCGATCGACAGCAGCGTATTGGTGCGCGAGGCCAACATCGCGACGCGCGCAGCCTTCTTCTTGCTATCGGCGTCGGCTTCGACGAGGCCCAGGACCTTCTTCTGGTTCGGCCAAATGACGAACCAGACGTTGGCGGCCATGATCAGCGCCAGCCACATGCCGAGGCCGATGGTGCGGTAGCCGGCCTGGAAGGTCAAAGCCTCGGCCAGGTACATGTTCATCCCCGCGGTGATCAGGCCGAACAGGACCGTGCCCGCGGCCGCCCAGCGGAAATAGAACAGGGCGGTCGGTGCGATGACCTTGCCGATCGCCGGCTTCTGCTCATCCGGAATCTTGGGCATCGAGGGGATCTGGACGAAGTTGAAGTAGTAGAGCAGGCCGATCCACAGGATGCCGAACCAAACGTGGATCCAGCGGACCACGAACGCCCAGAAGGCATGCGTTCCAAGCTGATCCGAATGCAGGATCACGGCGACGACAATCGCCAGGATCAGACCGACCAGCAGTACTCGATGAAGGTTGCCGAAGAGCTTATCCATTTCCCCACCCCAGAAACGTAAGTTGACGTGTCGGCATTCTACAGAATGCGGTATCTGTGACAACGAACTTGTGGGAATCCCTAGGCTTTTTGGGGCTTATTGTTGTCCGCACACGACGAATACTGTCTCGCGCAGGTGCGGCAGGGCGACCGCGACCGCTATCTCGCCTTGTTGTTCGCGCCGGCATCGGCGCGCAGCGCACTGGCGGCCATCGCGGCCTTCAACCTCGAATTGGCGCGGGCCGCGAGCGACATCACCGAGTCGATGCTGGGACTGGTCCGTCTCCAATGGTGGCGCGAGGCGGTGGAAGAGATTCGCGCGGGCGGTGCTGTGCGGCGGCATCAGGTGGCTGAGGCGCTGGCGGTTGCGACTCGCGCGCACTGTCTGTCGACCGATTGCATGCTCGCCATGATCGCCAGCCGGGAAGAGGAACTCGAGTCGGAAGGGGCGCCGACTCAGGCGGTGTTCGATGCCCGTGCCGACTCGACCGCTGGCAACGTGGTTCGCTTGTCGCTGCAGGCGGTTGGGCTCGATCCCGCGGAAACGGGCTTGT
>DATEOK010000302.1:0-18198 GCA_035274225.1 Dongiaceae bacterium | reverse complement strand
AGCGGCTGCGCATGGAGCGGCTGGACCTGGTCCAGTTCCACTGGTGGAACTACGCCGTGCCGCGCTGGCTGGAAACCAGCCATTGGCTGGAAGAGCTGCGCCGCGCTGGCAAGATCGACAAGATCGGCGGGACCAACTTCGACACGCGGCACATGGTGGAGATGATCGAGAGCGGCGTGCCGATCGCCTCGATGCAGGTGCAATATTCGCTGCTCGATCGCCGCCCGCGCAAGGCCATGGTCGCGGCTGCGCTGAAGCATAAGGTCGCCTTGCTCTGCTACGGCACGGTCGCCGGGGGCTTTCTGAGCGAGAAGTGGCTGGACGCGCCGAGGCCTACAGGCGCGATGGAAAACCGCTCGCTGACGAAGTACCGGCTGATCATCGAGGACTTCGGCGGCTGGGATCTGTTCCAGGCGCTGCTCAGGTCGCTGCGGGACATCGCGGCCCAGCACAACAGCGACATCGCGACGGTGGCGAGCGCCGCGGCCCTGGACTGGCCCGGCGTTGCGGCCGTCATTGTCGGCGCACGCAACCGCTCGCATCTGCCGGCCAATCTCGCGATCTCCGACCTCGCGCTGACGGCAGAGGATCGCGCGCGCATCGACCACGTGCTCGGTGCCTCGCGCGAGCTGGACGGCGATGTGTTCGGGCTGGAGCGGGATACCACCGGCCGGCACGGCAGCATCATGAAATACAATCTGAACAAGGGAGCGGCGTAACAGCATTTCAAACGGCGTAACCAAACAACGGCCGTCGAAAACGGCCAGACAGGGAAGGAATGGGACATGAAGAAGACACTCTTGCTATCGACCTTGCTCGCGGCGCTCGCCGCGACGCCGGTCATGGCGGCGGACTGCGACATCACCATCGGCGTGGTCATGGAGCTGACCGGGCCGGCGGGCGCTTACGGCCAGGCCGGCGCCAAGTCGGTCGAGATGGCGTTCCGCGATTTCAATGATGCCGGCGGCGTCGATGGTTGCAAGCTGGTGACCGACACCCGCGACAGCCAGAGCCAGGGCAACGTCGCGGTCGACCAGGCGACCCAGTTGGTCAACATCAAGAAGGTGCCGGTCGTCATCGGCGGCATCATCTCCTCGATCTCGATCCCGATCCTGACCTCGGTGACCGCGCCAGCGGGCGTGGTGCAGGTTTCCCCGGCGTCCTCGTCGCCGACGCTGACGGCGCTGGGGCGTGAGGGCAAGACCAACGGCGTGTTCTTCCGCACCATCACCTCCGACGCGCTGCAGGGCACCGCAGCGGCGAAGTATGCACTCGACCAGGGCCTGAAGAAGCTCGCGATCATCCATGTCAACAACGACTTCGGCGTCAACATGGTGCGCGAGTTCCAGGCCGCGTACGAGAAGCTGGGCGGCACGATCACCTCGATCACGCCGTACAACGAGAAGCAGGCGAGCTACTCCGCCGAGGCAAGCGCCGCCATGAAGGGCGAGCCGGAAGCGCTCTATCTCGTCAGCTACCCGGTCGACGGCGCTACCATCGCGCGCGCTTGGATCTCCGGCGGCGGGCCGCAGAAGTTCCTGCTGAATGACGGCATGAACTCCACCGACTTCATCACCGCGGTCGGCGCGCAATATCTCAACGACGCCTACGGCACCTCGTCCGGCACCAGCCCGACGGCCTCGACCGAGTATTTCAATGCCAACTACGAGGCGTTCTCGGGCGGCATCAAGCCGGATGCGCCCGCTGCCGACCGCTCCTACGACGCCGGCGCGATCGTCGCGCTCGCCGTCGCCAAGGCGGGTAAGGGCGATGCCGCCGCGATCAAGGCGGCGATCCCCGACGTGGTCGCCGCCGATGGCGAGCCGATCCATGCCGGCAAGGACGAGTTCGTGAAGGCGCTCGGCCTCATCAAGGAAGGCAAGAAGCTCCGCTACGAGGGCGTGATCGGCCCGATCTCGTTCGACCAGTATGGCGATATCACCGGTCCCTTCCGCCTGTGGCGGATCAAGGACGGCGAAGTGACGACCGTCGGCGAGATGAGCGCCGACGATGTCGGCAAGATCAAGTCGCAGTTGAAGTAGCTGAGAGGCATGGGGCAGGGCAGTGCTGCGGCCCTGCCCCATGCTGCAGTCCACTTATAACAAATCGCTCACCGTCATTAACAGATCGCTCGCCTTGGCAGCCACCGGAGCGGCCGCGCTTGACACTCTCTGCCCGCATCCCAAAGACTAGCCGCTCGCATTGATCAGCCGGTCGAAAATGGCTGACAGGCGGGAGGGAGCGGGCGGTAAACGCCGCGATCAAAGAACCGGGTTCCGCGTGCCGGAGATTTGTTGCGAGACGCTTATCGATCCAGCAGCAAATCTTATGCTCCTTAAGGTCCGTTCCGGCGCTGCCTGTGCGCGCCGATTGGGAGGAGGACGATCGCATGGCCCAGCACACCAACAATTATCCGAAGCTGCACAACTCGGCTTGGCCGGGCGTGGTCGGCAAGGGGACGCCGGGCGCGGAGCCGTACATTCCGCTCGATACGATGCTGGAACTGACTGCCAACGCCGAGGTCGATGGCGTCAAATACGACGGCATCGATCTATGGCTCGCCGATCCGCATATCTCGATCGAAAGCTCCAAGGACGACGTGAAGCGCGTTGCCGATCACATCGCCTCCTATGGGTTGAAGATCGGCTCGTTCGTGGCGCCGATCTGGGCCGGCGCTGGCGGCGGCTCTGCCATGGGCTCGGCCGACGAGCGCAAGCGTTTCGTCGAGCAAGTGAAGAAGGCCTGCAAGATCGGCCAGCAGATGCGGGCGATCGGCATCCGTCCGAGCGGCGGCGTCCGCATCGATTCCTCCTGCAGCGTGACCGATTGGGAGAAGGACCCGGTCGGCAACACCAAGCGGATCGCCGAGACCTTCCGCGAGGCGGGCAAGGTCGCCGAGGATCACGACGAATACCTGTTCGCCGAGGGCGAGATCTGCTGGGGCGGGATGCAGTCCTGGCGCAAGAACGTGAACCTTCTGGAAGAGGTCGGCATGCCGGGCGTGGTCGGCTACCAAGCCGACATGGCGCATTCCATGCTCTTCACCCTCGGCTACAATTCCGAGCAGGACCGGCTGCTGCCGAAGGACTACGACTGGAAGGACCGCTCGCAGCTCGATGCCGCCTACAAGAAGGTGGCCGATGCCCTGCGGCCCTGGACCTACGACTTCCATGTCGCGCAGAACGACGGCACGGTGTTCGGCTCCGGCGATCACGAGAAGACCGGCCGCCACGTCCAGGCGACCGATCCCAACGGCAAGCTCGACGTGCCGAAGAACGCCGGCTACTGGCTGCGCGACGACAGCGGCAATCTCACCAAGAAGATGCGGCACATCTGCTGGGACGGCTGCATGTTCTCCAATGCGGTGATGACCCGGCAGCAGACCTGGAATGACGTGCTCGCGACCATGATCAAGGTGCGCGATGCGCATGGCTGGCGTGAGTGACCATGGCCAAGAAGAAGCTCAACATCGGGATCATCGGCGGCGGCTTCATGGGCCGCACCCATTCCAATGCGTTCCGCCAGGCGCCGGAGTTCTTTACGCTGGAGCACGAGCCGGTGCTGAAGGCGGTCTGCACCCGCAGCGCCAAGGGCGCGGCCGAGTTCGCCGCCAACTGGGGCTTCGAATCCTCGGAGAGCGATTGGCGCAAGCTGATCGACCGCAAGGACATCGACCTCATCGACATCGCCAGCCCCAACGACACCCATGAGGAGATCGCCGTCGCGGCCGCCGCGGCGGGCAAGATGGTGATGTGCGAGAAGCCGCTCGGCCGCACCGCCGCCGAGGCGGAAAGGATGGTCGCCGCGGTCGAGAAGGCCAAGGTGCCGAACATGGTCTGGTACAACTATCGGCGGGTGCCGGCGGTGACCATGGCCAAGAAGCTGATCGACGAGGGCCGGCTGGGGAAGATCTTCCACTACCGCGCCAAGTTCCTGCAGGACTGGACCATCTCCGCCGACGTCCCGCAAGGCGGCCGCGGCACCTGGCGCCTCGACGCCAGCGTGGCGGGCAGCGGCGTCACCGGCGACCTCCTCGCTCATTGCATCGACACCGCGCTGTGGCTGAACGGCGGCATTGCCAGTGTCACCGGCGCGACCGAGACCTTCGTCAAGCAGCGCAAGCACGCGGACACCGGGCAGACAGCCGAGGTGAAGATCGACGACGCCAGCATGTTCCTGTCGCGCTTCAAGAACGGCTCGCTCGGCATGTTCGAGGCGACACGCTATGCCCGCGGGCACAAGGCGCTCTATACCCTGGAGATCAACGGCGAAAAGGCCTCGATCTTCTGGGACCTGCACGACCTGCACCGCCTGCAATGGTTCGATCATCGCGACGAGGGCCAGCTGCGCGGCTGGCGCTCGATCCACATCACTGACGGCGATCATCCCTATATGGGCCAGTGGTGGGTGCCCGGACTGCAGATCGGCTACGAGCACACCTTCATCCACCAGGCCGCGGATTTTCTCGCGGGCCTCGCCAGCGGCAAGCCGGCCGCGCCGACGTTCCGCGACGCGCTCGCGACCGAATACGTCACCGACGCGGTGCTCAAGTCGGCCAAGTCCGGCCAATGGGAGGCCGTGCGGGGCTAGGCTCCTTCTGCGGCACTCATAGAGTGAGGTGGTGGTCGCCCCGTCCGCAAAGGCCGGCAGATCCGGCCAACGATATTGCGCAGGCCGACAGGGTAGTTTAAGCGACGCCAACGCGGGCTGTCCCCATCGGACCTTGACGTCTATTCCGATGCTGGCCCGCGAGGGAAATCATTTTTTCAATAGAGGTACGACGTGGCCGGCGAGAACGACGAGTGGGTGTATGACGAGGCGACCGGTGAATGGCGTCCGGCCGCGGAGATGGCCGTGTCCGGCAATACCAATCAGGCCGTGGTTCGTGACGCTTCCGGCAATGTCCTCGCTGATGGCGATTCGGTCACCCTCATCAAGGACTTGAAGGTAAAGGGCACCAATCAGACCCTGAAGCAAGGCACGATCATCAAGGCCATCCGCCTCACGGACAACATCGAGGAGATCGACTGCCGCCACGAAGGGATCAAAGGTCTGGTCTTGCGGACGGAATTCGTGCGCAAGCGGTAATGTGCCTCTGCAAGGCTAGAAAGCTTGCAGCGGCTGCTTGCCGAAGGGGAGCGTAATCTCGAGAGCGAGCCCGATCGCGAGAGCGAGTTCGTCCTTGTGCCGGCCGGTAACGATCTGCAGTCCGGATGGCAATCCCTCGGCGTTCAAGCCGCACGGAACGCTGAGCGCCGGCAGTCCGACCAGGTTATAGATGCCGCTATACATCATCTCGCCGGCACCCTCCTCGCCGCCCACCGGCGGATCCTCCGCCGGTGCCACCCACGGGACAGACGGCGACAGGATGGCGTCGACTCTCTCGAATGCATGCTGGAACGCGGCCGTGAGGCGCTCGCGGACCTGCAGCGCGTTCAGGTAATCGACGGCGGAGATGCCGAACCCGGCTTCGATCTGAGCGCGCGTGATGTCGGAAAAGCCGGCTGGCTCGTTGCGCAAGAGATCGCGGTGGATGAGGCTCGCCTCCGGCTCGATGATCGCGATCAGGGCATCCCTTGCTGATTGGATATCCGGTATCTGCATCGGCCGGACACGGGCGCCCGCACGCTCCAGGTCACCGATGATCTGGTCGAAGTGCGCCTGGACCTCTGTCTGCAGGAACTTGTGGGCGTCCGGATGATGCATCACGCCGATCCGCAAGCCGGCCAACGGTACGCGCGGAATATCGATCCGGGTTCCGGTTATGCCCGCGAGCGTCAACGCGGTATCGGCGCAGGAGCGTGCCAAAGGCCCCGCATGATCCAGGGTTGGCGACAAGGCTTGGACACCCTCCAGGCTGACTCGCCCGAAGCTCGGCTTCAGTCCCGCCACGCCGCAATAGGAAGCGGGAATGCGGATCGACCCGCCGGTGTCTGTGCCGACTGCCGCGAAGCAGAGACCGGCAGCCACTGCTGCGGCCGAGCCGCCGCTGGAACCGCCCGACGTGCGGCGCGGATCCCACGGATTGTTGGTCTGTCCGAAGTCCGGATGTACGGCGCCATAGGCGTATTCGAGCAGGTTGGTCTTGCCGAGAATGACGGCGCCGGCCTGCTTCAGGTTGCGCACGAGTACGGCATCGGCCTTGCCCATGCGTGGGCTGCCGGCGCGCGAGGCGAAGGTGGTCGGCACACCCGCCATCTCGATCAGGTCCTTGATCGCAACCGGCACGCCATGCAGTGGGCCGAGATCGCGTCCTGCTTTCAGCTCGCGCGCCGCGCTCTCAGCCTGAGCGACGCTCTCCGCTTCGAGAACGGTGATAAAGCTGTTGAGCTTCGGATCGAGCCTGGCGATCCGGTCCAGCGAGCCGCGCACCACCTCGACCGGCGAAACGGCGCCGCTGCGGTATGCGTCTCCGAGCGCCGCGATTGACCTGAAATATATCTCGCTGTCCATGCCTTACGATGCGCGAAAGAGCTCGTCGGCGCGGCGCTCGCCGAGCAGCTCCCAATAGCGGATCCAGGCTTTCAAGCCGTCGTCGAGTCGCTGCAGGCGGAAGAACTCGTTGGGCGCGTGGTAGTCCTCGTCCGCGGTCGAGAACGAGAAGAATACGGTCTCCGCGCCGATCGCCTGGCGGAAGATGAGGCCGATGGGAATGGTCGCGCCCATGCGCACGCGGATGCTAGGCTTGCCGTAGACTTCCTGCAGCACGCGCTCCGCCAGCGCCAGGCCGGGATGATCGTCGGGGATGGCATAGGCGATGGAGCCGTGATCGCCGGGCGTGATGTCGAGCGTCACGCCGGCGGGGCAATGCTTGCGCAGATGATCGGAGATCAGCGTGACGATCTCATCCGGCTCCTGTCCCGGCACCAGGCGACAGGTGATCTTGGCGCCGGCGGTGGTCGGGATGACGGTCTTGGTGCCGGGGCCTTGATAGCCGCCCCACATGCCGTTGAGCTCCAGCGTCGGGCGCAGCCATTGCCGCTCCAGCAGCGTGTAGCCTTCCTCGCCCACGCCCGCGGGCGCGCCGATCTGTTGCAGATATTTCTCTTCGCTGAAGGGCAGGGCGGCGACCGCCTGCCGCACCGAGTTGGAGATCGGCCGCGCCTTGTCGTAGAAGCCGGCGACCGCGATCCGGTTCTTCTCGTCATGCAGGCTGGCAACCAGCGTGGCGATGGCATGCAGCGCATTCGCGACCCCGCCGCCATGGCGGCCGGAGTGCAGATCCTTGGCCGCGCCGGTCACGGTGAATTCCAGCGCGGCGAGGCCGCGATTGGCGACGGTGATGGACGGCTCGTCTGGCCGCCACATCGCACCATCGGCCGACAGCACGAAATCGGCGCGCAGCTTGTCGGCATTCGCCGCCACGAAGGCGCCGAGATGCGCGCTGCCACGCTCTTCCTCGCCCTCGATCACCAGCTTGAGATTGATCGGCAGCTTGCCTGCCGTCTTGAGGAATGCCTCCGCGGTCTTGATCGGGATCAGCATCGGTCCTTTGTCGTCCGACACGCCGCGGGCATAGAGGCGGTGGTTGCGCACCTGCGGTTGGAACGGCGGCGACTGCCATTTGTCCAGCGGATCGGGCGGCTGCACGTCGTAGTGGCCGTAGACCAGGATGGTCGGCGCGCCTTTGGCATGCAGCCAGTCGGCCGTCACGACCGGGTGCCCTTCGGTTGGGTTGATCGTCACATGCTCGAGGCCCGCGCGGCGCATGCGCTCAGCCACCCATTCAGACGCTTCGGCGATGTGCCTGGCATAGGCCGGGTCTGTGCTGACGCTGGGGATGCTGGCGAAGGCGATGAGCTCGTCCAGGATCTCGGCGCGATGCGCCTCCGCGTATTCCAGCGCGCCCACTACTTTCCTCCGTCGACGGACAGGACCTGCCCGGTGATCCAGCCGGCATAGTCCGAGGCGAAGAACATCACCGCATGGGCGATGTCTTCCGGCGATCCCAAGCGCTTCAGCGCGATCGACTCCACCAGCTTGCGCTGACCCGCATCGCCGTACGACTCCCACTGCCGCTCGGTGGTTGGGTTGGAGCGAACGAAGCCGGGTGCTACGTTGTTGACCGTGATGCCCCACGGCCCCAACTCGTGCGCTAGCTGCCGCGTCAGGCCGATCTGCGCCGCCTTGGCGGAGGCGTAGGCCTGGATGCCGGTCAGGCTGATCTCGAGCCCGGCGCGGCTGGAGATGTTGATGATGCGGCCGCGCTTCCTCTGCTTCATGCCGGGCGTCACGGCTTGCGCGAAATAGAAAGCGCCGGTCACGTTCACGTCGAAGATCGTATGCCAGTCCTGCTCGGAGATCTCCTCGATCGGCCGCCCGACCTGGCCGCGCACGCCGCCGGCATTGTTCACCAGCACGTCGATCGCCGCGCCGCCCGATGCTTCCGCGACGAAGGCGGTGACGGCGGCGCGATCCGATACATCGAGCGTGCGCACCTCGCAGGTCCTGCCGCACAGCTTCCTGGTTTCTTCGAGGCCGGCTGCGTTGAGATCGCAGGCCCAGACGTTGGCGCCGGCCTCGGCGAAGGCCTTGCTGATGGCGCGGCCGAAGCCGTGGCCCGCGCCGGTCACGATGACGCGCTGGCCGTCGAAGGCGATGTTCATGACGCGGCGGCTTCCTTGGGCAGGATCTTGGCCAGCTCCGCCAGCGTGTCCCACGACAGCGGCCTGCGCCCATCCTCGATGTCGTGGATGAGGTCGGCGGTGCGGCGCGTGAGAGGCGCCGTCAGACTCAGCTTCGCCGCGGTCACCGAAATCGGCCCGAGTTGTGCCTCGACCTCGGTCTTGCGCTTGCGCACCGCGAGGTCGCGCCAGATGCCGCTGTGGCTCTTCGCCGATTTGCGGTTATGGACGACCAGCGCGTCGAGCGAGGCCGCGGCGGCCGGTCCGGAGTTCGGCAGGAAGGCGCGCGGGTCGAAGCCATCGAACGGCTCCAGCTTGATCTTGGCCGCGGTCGCGATCGTGACGACCTCGCGCGCCAGGGCGATGAAGACCGGACGGAATTTCGGCTCCGCCAGGCAGTCGGCGATCGATTCGTTGGTGAGAGCGGTGGCGAACAGCAGAGCGCCGTAGGCGAGCTTGCTCCACAGATAGCCCCAGATGTTCGGGGTCAGCACCGCCTTGTTGTCGAAGATCGACATCAGGCGGTGGATCTCCTGGATGCGGGGCGTGGTCTCGCCATTCAGCTCACCCACCACCACCGCGCCGTGACCGGCGTAGGTGACGACACCCGGCGACAGATAGTCGGCGCCGAAATTGACGAACGCGCCGATGGTACGGGGCTCGCCGATGCGCGCGGCGATCACCTGCTCGTTGAGGCCGTTCTGCAGCGACACGACGCAGCCGTCATCCGCGACGAACGGCGCCAGCGCATCTATGGCGGCAGCGGTATCGTGGGCCTTCACGCACAGGAAGGCGAGCTTATATCGACCGCTGACATTCTCCGGTAGGCTGGCAGGCGCCGGGACCTCGAACTCCTCGATTGGCCCGGTAATGCTGAGCCCGCCTTGCTTCATCGCAGCAACATGCTCGGCGCTGCGGTCCACGAACAGGACCGGAAGTCCCGCGCGTCGCAAATACGCGCCGACCGTGCCGCCGATGGCGCCGGCGCCCCAGACCAGGATGGTGTCGTCGGTCATTCCCACTTGGTATCAATCAGGGTGCGGGTTTCTTCGACGGCGACGTTCCACAAGGCCAACATGTCCTCGTCCGATTTCTCGTAGTAGCCGCCGAAATTGCCGTCGCCCAGCAGCGTGCGCACTTCCTGCGCATTGGAGCGGTGCATTTGTTCGTAGGAGATCATCGGCTTCTGCTGACTCGGCGCCGTCACGCCCTGGAGGCGCGTCCAAGGGAAATTCTCCATCCACGAGGCGTGGGATGCGACGGGATCGATTTCCTTCACCTTGGCCCAGGTCTTCGGCGCGTTGTACCAGTTGTGAAACTTGACCCGCATGCCGGGATTGTTGGTCATCCACTCTTGCGCCAACTGCTGCGCCGAGCCGTTGCCGCCATGGCCATTGACCAGCACGATACGCTTGAACCCCTGTTCCTTGAGGCAGTTCAGCATGTCCTCGATGACCGCGAGGAAGGTCTGCAGCCGCATCGAAATGGTGCCTGGAAAGGCCCGGAAATAGGGCGTGACCCCGAAATGCACCGTTGGAAAGACCGGAACGCCCAGCGGCTCGGCGGCGTCGGCACTGACCTTCTCCGAGAGGATGCAATCCACCATCAGGCTGAGCTGCGCGTGCTGTTCCGTGCTGCCCACCGGGATGACAGCGCGGTCGTCGCGCTTCAAGTAGTCCTCGACCATCATCCAGTTCATGTCTCTAATTCTCATGGGACCTCCTCAGCTTCGGAGCCGCGTCGGCGTTCGCCGGAAAGGCGCCGCGAATGGATTCCAGCATGGGCAACAGCACCTGGTCGATCTCGACCGGATCGGGCGTGTGGCGGTATTCGAAACGCGCGGTGCCCTTCTTCAGCAACCGCACCGCCTTATCGGAACCGGTCGCCAACACCGCTACGCTCATCGATGCCAGCGTTTTCTTGAGGTCCGGCGCATCCAGCACGGTCGCCTTGATACTCTGCACGTGCGGAGCGAAGCGCAGCACGCCGGCCTTCATGATCGGCAGGAACTCTGGGAAGGTCGAGACGATGCATACCCGCGCCAGCGGGTCGATCTGCGCGAGCAGGGTGCGCGTGCGCTCCGACGGGATGTAGTTGATGCCGAGGATGCGCTGCTTCGGCAGCATCTCCGCCACGTCGGCCTTGCGGTTGGCGAGGGTGAGGACGAGGTCGGCGTTGAGCGCCCGCTGGCGGGTCAGGTCGTTGCTGGTGACCTCGCTCATGGTGGTGGTGGTGATCGTGTCGCCGTCCGGCAGCTTGGCCTGGATGTCGGCGCCATAGGCCTTGGTCGCTTCCTCGAACAGGCCGACAAACACAAGGCGCAGGCCTTGCTTTGCCACCGCGCGCCGGTTGATGCGGGCGTTGAGGAGCGTGCTCAGTTCGGCGCTCGAAAGCCCCGCTGCAGCGGCGTCATGCAGCAGCTGGTCGATGCGCAGCTGCAGATCGAGGATGGCGGGCCGCACCTGGTCGGGGATCGAGGCGCTGACAAAGGTGCCGTGGCCCGGCTTGGTTTCCAGCAGGCCGGCGTCCTTCAGCTCCTTGTAGACCTGGCTGACCGTCATCGGCGCGATGTTCAGCTGGCTCGCCATCGCGCGCACCGGGGGCAGGCGCAGGCCGGCGGGCAATTGTCCGCATACGATTCCGTATTCGATCACGCCCCGCAGCTGGACCCCCAGCGGCACCGGCAAATCTGGATCGATGTTGAAGGGCATCACGGCGGGTTGCTCAATTTGTGTGCTAAGATGCTATAACAATTCGCATTGCCGGATCAACCGGCCACTGATGGCCGTTCGCTTGACAGCCGGAATGCCTTCATGGTGTCATAGTCAATTAGAACAATAAAGCAGTACAGACAACCTCTTCACAGGGAGGACAAACCTCATGACTCGATGGCTTCGAGCGCTTTTGGCATGTGCGTTGCTGGTCGGGATGGCCGGCAGCGCAGAAGCTGTGACACGCGGCGGCACGCTGATCTACGCGCGCTATGCCGATTCACTGTTGCTGGATCCGGTCTACAACGACGCCAACGTCGACATTTGGATCCTGACCAACCTCTACGACACGCTGCTGCAGCCGACCGCCGACGGAAAGGGCGTGCAGCCCGGGCTTGCCAGCGAGTATCAGGTTTCCGACGACGGCGTCACCGTCACGTTGAAGATGCGTCCGGACATCAAGTTCTCCGACGGCTCGCCGATCACGGTCGACGATGTGAAATGGTCGCTCGATCGCGCCCGCGATTCGAAGAACGGCATCTGGAACTTCATCCTGGCGTCGCTGGACTCGGTCGAGACCAAGGGCGCCGACGGCGTGGTCCTGCATCTGAAGACACCGGACCCGACCTTCATCTCAGCGCTCGCGACCTTCAATGCCGCGATCCTGCCGAAGAAGCCGTATGAGGCGGCGGCTGGCGCGACGATGGAGGAAAAGGCCAAGGCCTTTGCCGAGCACCCGATCGGCTCCGGCCCCTTCATGTTCGAAAGCTGGCAGCGCAACACCGAAATGGTGCTGAAGCGCAACCCGCACTATTGGCAGATGGGCGAGGATGGCAAGCCGCTGCCCTATCTGGACGAGATCCGCTTCCAGATCATTCCCGACGATGCGACCCGCATCCTGAAGCTGCAGGCGGGCGAGGTGCAGGGCGCCGAGTTCATCCCCTACGCCCGCGTGGCGGAGCTGAAGAACGACGCCAATCTCGACATGATGCTGTATCCTTCGACCCGGGTGCAGTACTTGACCGTCAACGTGCGGCCGACCTTCAAGGATGGTTCCAAGAACGTGCTGTCCGACCCGAAGGTGCGCCAGGCGTTGAACTACGCCATCGACAAGAACGCGGTGGCGAAGATCGTGACCTTCGACGTGGGCAAGCCAATGGTCTCGTTCATGTCGTCGGTCACGCCACTGGTCGTGAACAACGGTCCGCTCTATCCCTATGATGTCGAGAAGGCGAAGGCGCTCCTGAAGGAAGCGGGCGTCGCCGAAGGAACGGAAGTCAGCTGCATTGGCCTTGCTGGCAATGCAGATGAGACCGCCATCCTTTCCACCGTCCAGCAGATGTGGGCGCAGGTCGGCGTCAAGCTGAACATCGAGTATCTGGACAACGCCACCCGGACCGCACGCTACCGCGCGGGTGATTTCCAGATGCGCGTGGCGGCCTGGACCGACGACATCAACGATCCGAGCGAGATCACGTCCTATTTCGCTTACTTCCCGAATATCGAATCCCTGCATGGCGGCTGGCAGGACAAGGCCGTCGACGATCTGTTCGTGAAGTCGCAGACCGAGATGGACGCGGGAAAGCGGGCCGAAATGTATGCGACAATCCAGAAGACCTACATCGAGGCTGCTCCGATCTTCTTTCTCTATGAATCGCCCTATCCGGTCGCTCTCAGGAAGAATGTGAAGGGCTTCAACCAGATTCCGCTTGGCAACAATATTTTTGCCGGCGCCTATCTGGAATAGGGAGCTGAGGCAATTGCACGGGCCGAACCCGCTTCGGCCCGTGCTTTTGCGCCCCGTTTTGGTGCATACTGGGTGACAAGGCGGCGTTTCACCGGGCCAAGTCGCGAGGTCGCGTGAATCTGAATTATGTCATGGTCAGGTTGGCGCAGATCGTGCCAACCTTCTTCCTGATCATGGTGGTCATCTTCGTGCTGGCGCGCCTGCTGCCGGGCGATCCGACCAGTGCGATCCTGGGCATCCGTGCGACTGACGAGGCGGTCACCCGCATCAATGCCGAGCTGGGTCTCGACCGCTCGATCCCGGTGCAGTTCTGGCTTTTCCTGCAGCACTTCGTGCAGGGTGATCTCGGCGATTCCATCGTCCTCAAGGTGCCGGTGATCCAACTGATCGCGGAGCGGCTCCCGGTCACCATGTTCCTGACCGGCCTGGCCGCACTGCTTTCGATCGTGATCGCGATTCCGACCGCCATCATCAGCGCCATCAAGCGCGATTCCCTGCTCGACAACAGCATCCGCGCGTCGTTCCAGGTCGGGCTTTCCATGCCCGTCTTCTACGTCGGCATCCTGCTGCTCACCTTTCTTGCAGCTCAGCTCGGCTGGTTCCCGGTTGGTGGGTTCGGCAATACGTTCCTGCAGCACCTGTATCATCTGTTCCTGCCGGCCTTGACCTTGGCCTTCAGCTTGTCGGCCGTGTTGATGCGCAACCTGCGCAGCAGCATCATCGACGTGCTGGATGCGGAATATGTCGACTTCGCGCGCGCCAAGGGTTTGCGCAACCGCCTGGTGCTCAGTCGCCATGTGCTGCGCAATGCCCTCATCTCAACCGTCACCTTGTTCGGGCTCAACATCGGTTTCCTGCTCGGCGGCGCAGTCATCACGGAAACGGTGTTCGCAATCCCCGGTGTCGGCCGCCTGATGATCGATTCGATCTATGGCCGCGATTATCCGGTCCTGCAGGGCCTGACCATGGTGCTGGCGCTGATCGTCTCGGTGGTCTTCCTCATCACTGATCTGGTGGAAGCCAGCCTCGACCCGCGGGTAGGGCAGAAATGACGTTCCTAGCCCTGGCCATGCAGAACGTCGCGCGGCCGCGCTGGACGCTGGTCATCGGGTCGGCAAGCCTGCTCGCGATGGTCTTGATCGCTATCGTGCCGCAGGCCTTCGCGCCGTTCGATCCGATTGCCATGGACTACAATGCCATCATGCAGCCACCGAGCGCGTCGCATTGGTTCGGTACCGACAACTTCGGCCGAGACATGTTTTCCCGCGTCATCTGGGCCACCCAGGTCGACATGCAGATTGCAATTGTCTCGACCCTGTTCCCGATCATCTTTGGCACCATGGTCGGCATCCTCACCGGCTACTATGGCGGCTGGCTGGATGCGATCTTCGGCCGGATCGTCGATTTGACGGTGACATTCCCATTCTTTGTCATCGTGATCGCCATTGTCGCGGTGCTCGGCCCCGGTCTCCTCAACATGTATATCGCGATCGCCGTCATCAATTGGGTGTTCTATGCCCGGTTGATCCGCGCCGAGATCCAGGTGCAGAAGCAAACCGACTATGCCGCGGCCGCCCGCGTGCTCGGCTATAGCGAACGGCGCCTCATCCTTCGCCATCTATTGCCCAACGCCATAACGCCGGTGCTGGTCTATTGGGTGACAGACATGGCGCTCAGTATCCTCCTGGGTTCGAGCCTTGGTTACCTCGGTCTCGGCGCGCAACCACCGACAGCGGAGTGGGGCGTGCTGATCGCCGATGGCAAGAACTTCATGAACACCGGCTGGTGGATGTCGGTCTTTCCCGGCATCGCCATCGTCATCGCCGGCGTCTCCTTCAGCATGTTCGGCGATGGCCTTGCCGATCTGTTCCGGAGGCGCCGATGAACGGCACGCCGCCGAAGCCAGAGCCGTTGCTGTCGGTGCGCGGCTTGCGCGTCGCGTTCGGAACGCCGCGCCACGAGCTGGTCGCGGTCGACGGCGTCGACTTCGACGTCGGGCCGGGCGAGGTGCTGGGTATTGCCGGCGAGTCCGGCTCGGGCAAGAGCATGACCTTGCGCGCCGTCCTGCGCCTGGTGAAGCCGCCGGGGCGAGTCAGCGGCCAAGTACTATGGCGCGGCCGCGACGTCCTGCGCATGAGCGAGCCGGAGGTGCGCGGCGTGCGGGGCGGCGAGATCGCGATGATCTTCCAGGAGCCGATGAGCGCGCTCAATCCGGTCCTCACCGTCGGGACGCAAATCCGCGAGAACCTCGAGGAGCACACCGATCTCGATGGCGCCGCGCGGCAGGCGCGGGCGGTCGAGCTGCTGGACCTGGTCGGCATTCCGGCCGCCAAGTCGCGCATCGAGGATTATCCGCACCAGTTCTCCGGCGGCATGCGGCAGCGCGCGATGATCGCCATCGCCCTCGCATCTGAACCGCAGCTCCTGCTGGCGGACGAGCCGACCACCGCGCTCGACGTCACCATTCAGGACCAGATCCTGAAGCTGATCCTGCGGCTGCGCCGCGACCTCAACATGAGCGTGGTGCTGGTGACGCACGATCTCGGCGTTATCGCGCAGACCTGCGACCGGCTGGCGGTGATGTATGCCGGCCGCGTCGCCGAGGCCGGCCCGGTCGCGGAGATCTTCGAGCGGCCGCGCCATGCTTACACCCTTGGCCTGCTCAACTCGGTACCGCGGGGCGGTGCGCTGCGGCAGCCCTTGAGCTCGATCGCGGGCCAGCCGCCGAGCCTCTCCGATCGCCCACCGGGCTGTGCCTTCGCGCCGCGCTGCCGCTTCGTGGTGGCGGACTGCAGCGCGGCGCCGCCGCCGCTGGTCGACATCGCGCCGATGCACGGGACCGCGTGCATCCAGCACCGCAAGGTGGCGCAGCGATGAGCGTCACGCCGGTCATGCGGGTCGACGACCTGCACATGCATTTCAAGCGGCCACGCTCCGTGATGGAGCGGCTGTGGGGCCGGCCGGCCCGCATCGTCCATGCCCTCAACGGTGTCAGCTTCGCGGTGGCGCGCGGCGAGACGCTGGGCATCGTGGGGGAATCCGGATGTGGCAAGTCCACGCTCGCCCGCTGCCTGGTCCGACTCAATACGCCGACGGCGGGCACGATCAGCTACGCCGGCAAGGACGTCTTGACACTCGCAGGCGCGGCGCAGCGCGACTATCACCGCCGGGTCCAGATGGTGTTCCAGGATCCCTACGGCTCGCTCAACCCGCGCATGACGGTCCGCCAGGCGTTGACGGAGGCGATCGAGTTCCATGGCCTGCGCACCGGTGGTGCGGTCGCCGAGCGGGTGAACGAGCTGCTTGGGCTGGTGCGGCTGCCCGCGGATGCGGCCGAACGCTATCCGCACGAATTTAGCGGCGGGCAACGGCAGCGCATCGGCATCGCGCGCGCCCTCGCGGTCGAGCCCGACTGCCTGATCGCGGACGAACTGGTCTCGGCGCTCGACGTCTCGGTACAGGCGCAGATCATCAACCTCTTGCTGGAGCTGCAGCAGCGGTTGCACCTCACCATCCTGTTCATCGCGCACGATCTGCGCCTCATCCGGCACATCTCGCATCGCGTGGCGGTCATGTATCTCGGCGCGATCGTGGAGCTGGCGGAGACCGAGACCCTGTTCAGCGCGCCGACCCACCCCTACACCGAGGCGCTGCTGAAAGCCGCGCCCGAATTGGATCCGGCGCGCCGCTCGGTGATCGACGCCGTGCGCGGTGAGCTGCCGAGCCCACTGGCTCTGCCGTCCGGCTGCCCGTTCCATCCGCGCTGCCGCTATGTGATAGATCGTTGCCGGGTCGAGCGGCCGTTGCTGGAAGGACGCGGTCCTCATCATCTGGCGGCCTGCCATCTGGAAAAAGGCATGCTGGGATTGACCGTTCAGGCCCAGTCCGAGGAGCTGGTTCGCGCCCGCATCGGAGGAATGAAATGAGCCTCGAACCGCTCAAGGAGCGCATCGGCGCCATCAATGACCTGCTGACGACGGTCAACCTGCTGGTGTGGGATTCGCGGACCATGATGCCGTCCGGCGCCGCCGCCGCACGCGGCCGGCAGGTCGCGACGCTGACGCGGCTCGCGCGCGACCTTGCCTGCGACGACGACATGATGCGCCGGCTGGAAGCGGCGGAGCGCGCGGTGGCGGTCGTGGGCTCGGACGAGATCGATCGTACCGCCGTCCGTCAGGTGCGCGACGCGGTCGATGCGCATCGGCGCATTCCAGCGGAGCTGGTGGAGCGCCGCGCAAGATTGCGGGCGTCCGCCACGCAGGCCTGGATCGACGCGCGGGCGCGCGATGATTTCGCGTCGTTCGAGCCGTTGTTGGCGGAGACCATGGTGCTGGCGCGCGCGTTGGCCGACGCGCTCGGCTGGTCGGAGCATCCCTACGACGCGCTGGTCAACCTCTACGAACCAGGCGAGACGCTGGCGAGCCTGCGCGCCTTGTTCGGAAAATTGCGCCCGGAGCTGAAGCGCATCCTCGCGGCGGCGCAGGCGCGCCCAGCGGCGCGGGACGTGCTGGCCGGCGACTTTCCGCCGGTTCAGCAGATGGCGCTGTCGGCGCGCCTGGCCGCGGCGATCGGCTACGACTTCAAGCGCGGCCGCATCGATCCGACCGTCCATCCGTTCGAGATCTCCTTCACGCGCGACGATGTCCGGATCACCACCCGCTTCAAGCCGAACCACGTCGCGCAATCGATCTTCGGCACCCTGCACGAGGCCGGCCACGGCCTCTACGAGCAGAACGTCGATCCCGCTTTCACGCGTTCGATCTTCGCCACCGACCTGCTCGGCCTCTATGCCGTCGGCGGCACCAGCTACGGCGCGCACGAATCGCAGTCGCGCCTGTTCGAGAACCATGTCGGCCGCAGCGCCGCCTTCTGGCGCCATCGCTATTCCGACCTGATCACCGCCTTTCCGGCCTTTGCGTCGGTGCCGCTGGACGAGTTCCTGGCCGCCATCACGCGCGTCTCGCCAGGCCTCATCCGCACCGATGCCGACGAAGTGACCTACGACTTCCACGTCATGATGCGGGTGGAGATCGAGGCGGCGCTGCTGGATGGATCGCTCGCAGCGCGCGACCTTCCCGCGGCGTGGCGCGAACAGATGCGCGCCAATCTCGGGCTC
>DATEOK010000301.1:0-6369 GCA_035274225.1 Dongiaceae bacterium | reverse complement strand
CCCAGCTGCTGGAATGGCTGAAGGCCGAGCTCGCCGCCGAGCCGGAGATGAATCACGTCACCGTGCTCACCATCGTCGGCGCGCTCGCCGGCTATGCCGCACAGCGCGCGATCTGGGAAGGCGTGGTGCAGACCGGCGGCCTCAGCCCGACCGACGTGTTCGAGGTGCGCGAGACCGACTCCGGCGAGAAGTTCTATTTCTGCGCCGAGACCGACAAGCTGATGGGCTCGCTCGATCCGCGCTATCTGTCGATCTGGAAGATCATCAACGCGATCTCCAAGAGCGCGAGCGTCGAGCATCCCGACGTCACCGAGCTGCTGGCGCATTGCGCGGCGACGATCGGCACGCCGGAGTTCGGCATCCCGCGCCTGCCCGACGGCCGCCAGCCCAACATCCTGCCGCGCGACGCGGTCAACCGCCTGTGGGCCAAGGCCCGGCAGCACTTGGCCAAGACCGAGCCGACCTTGTGGCCGATGAACATCGCCGTCGCCGCGCGCTCGCTCATCGTCTCGGCGCAACGCGCCGTCCCGATGCCGGTCGCGGTCAAGATCGTGATGGAAGCCGCGGTGCCGATGTCCCGCCTCGACCCGGCGACCGTGCCGCGGAAATAGGGCATTCCCTTCGCTCTCATACTGTCATCCCGGGCAAGCGCAGCGCGACCCGGGACCCATGGGGCGCATCAGCATCGCGGTGATATGGCATGGGTCCCGGCTCAGCCGCTGTCGCGGCTGTCCGGGATGACTGTTGGGTAGCTGCGTTTGGTAGAAGCGCGCTACTTCCGCTCCAGCACGCCGCGCAGGCGTGCCGCCAGATCGCGCTTGCGGAACGGCTTGTTCAGCAGCTCCAACCCTTCGATGTCGTGGAAGCCGTTGGCCATCGCGCGCGCGGTGTAGCCGGAGGTGAGCAGGATCTTGAGCTTGGGATAGAGTCGCTTCGCCTCGCGGGCCAGCTCGGTGCCGGTCATGCCGCCGGGCATCACGATGTCGGTGAACAGAAGGTCGATCTCGGGATGCGCGGCCAGGATCTTGAGCGCCGCCTTGGCGTTCTCCGCCTCCAGCGTGCGGTAGCCGAGGTCGGTCAGCTGCTTCAGCGTGACGACGCGCAGGTCCTTGTTGTCCTCGACCATCAGAACGACCTCGCTGCCCTGCGCCGGCGCATCGCCGGCCGCGTCCGCACGCACCCGGTCGACAGCATCGCCGCCGCTGCGCGGCAGGTAGATTTTCACCGTCGTGCCGTGGCCGAGCTCGCTGTAGATCTTGATGTGGCCGCCCGACTGCTTGACGAAGCCGTAGACCATGCTGAGGCCGAGGCCGGTGCCCTTCTCGATGCCCTTGGTGGTGAAGAACGGCTCGAAGCATCGCTCGATCACGTCGGCGCTCATGCCGCCGCCGGTGTCGCTGACCGACAACTGGACATACTCGCCCGGCGCCGCTTCGGGATTGGCGGCGACATAATCGTGGTCGAGCCGGACGTTGTGAGTCTCGATGCTGACCGATCCGCCCTTGGGCATGGCATCGCGTGCATTGATGGCGAGGTTGAGGATCGCCTCATCCAGCTGTGCGGGATCGACCTTGACCGGCCACAGCGCGGGGCCGGGATGCAGCTCCATCGTCACCTGCTCGCCCAGCGTCCGGCGCAGCATGCCGGCGATCTGCGGCAGGCCCTGGTTCAGGTCGATCACCGCCGGCTGCAGCGGTTGCTTGCGCGAGAAGGCGAGCAGCCGGCGCGTCAGCTCCGCGCCGCGCAGGGCGCCGTTCAGCGCTTCCACGATGATCTCGCGCTGCCCGGCATCGGCCTGCTCCACCGCGATGTCGAGGTTGCCGATGATGATGCCGAGCAGGTTGTTGAAATCGTGCGCGACGCCGCCGGTCAGCTGGCCGACCGCCTCCATCTTCACCGCCTGGCGCAGCTGCTGCTCGGTCGCCTTGCGCTCGGTGATGTCCTCGGAGAAGCCGAGCAGGTATTGCGGCTTGCCGTCCTTGTCCTTCACCGGGACTTTGATGGTCTTCAGCAGGCGAACGCCACGGTACTGCGTGGTGATTTGCTCTTCCGGCGTTATCTGCGTCTCGCCCGATTCCAGCACCACACGATCGCGCGCGATGAAGTGGTCGGCCTGCTCCTTCGGGAAAAAGTCGTAATCGGTCTTGCCCAGATATTCGGTGCGGGTGTAGCCGAGCAGATCCTCGCCCGCCCGGTTCAACAGCACGAGCCGGCAGTCGGGGAAGGTTTTCACGAACAGCATGCCGGGCAGGTTGTCGATCACGGCATCGAGGAAGCTGCTGGTCTTCTGCAATTGCTCGATCATGTCCTGCTGGTTGCGCGCCTGCTTGCCGCGCGCTTCGTCCTGCGCCTGCAGGCGGACCGTCTCGGTCACGTCTTCGACCCGGTGAATGATCCAGGCGACTTCGCCGGATGCGTTGAGGACGGGCGAATTGAAGGGCGCCCAATAGCGCTCCTCGAACCCGCCGCCCTCGGAATCCGGACGTCGGATATCGTACTTCTGCAACGGCATCGCGTCGGATCGGCGGAACTGCAGCACCCGCGTCAGCGATGCGCGCAGATTGTCGACGCCGGAAGCCTCGGGATCGTTGGGATTGTCGGGAAACACGTCGAACAGATGGCGGCCCAGGATCGTGGCACGCTCGGTCTTGGTGGCGCGGCAATAGGCATCGCTGGCGGCGACGACGGTCAGCTTCGGCGTCAGCACGAGATAGAGGTTGGGCGCCGCTTCGAACAGGGCGCGGAAATCGGGCAGCAAAGTCGTCTGGTCGTCCATGATGGAGCCGTATCTCACCCTCGGGCGGCTCACCGCTATACAACGAGTCTGCACCGGAGTGGTTAATCGACACTGAAACTAGTTCGAATGGGATATGCCGCGCGCTTGATGCCCAAACGGCATTGCACAATGCGATGCCGGATCGGCCAGAATGGCGTCGTGGACCGGATAAAAGGGGACTCGATGACGGTCGCGTTCGACACGCTGGACCCGCGCTTTGCCCGGATGCGCGACCACCTGGCAGCCCTCGGCGGCGGCCGGCGGATGCCGCGCCGTGCCGGCCTCGATCCGCAGGCCTTTGCCGACCTCCTGCCCTACGTCAACCTGATCGACGTGGTGCTGGCGGACGATGCCGTGCGCTTCCGCTTCCGACTGGTCGGCACGGCGCAAAGCGCCGCCGCCCAGCTCGACTATGCCGGGCGCTTCGTCGACGACGTGGTCGACCCGGCCTCGCGCCCGCGCGTGCTGGACGACCTGACGCGGGCGGTCGCGACCTGTCTGCCGCAATACGGCCGCTACGGCATGCCGTTCCCCGGCCGCGGCTTCATCGACTCCGAGCGCGTGTTCTATCCGCTGTCCGACGACGGCCGCATGGTGGACTGCATCTTGGCGCTGCACCGGTACCCGGACCTGCCGATCGTTGCTGCCGCCGGCTGGCATCTTGCCGCCTGGCACGCACAGTGATCCATCTTCTGGAACCCCCACCGGCCGCTATCCGCGACATGGATTCCCGGGGGCCGCTGCGCTAATCTGCGGCAGGGGAGGGCCACGGCATGGAGCGCCGGCTCGTCGCCATTCTGGCCGCCGATGTGGTCGGTTACAGCCGCCTCATGGAGCAGGACGAGGCCGGTACGTTTGCGCGCCTGCGCGCCCACCGCAAGGAGCTCTTCGAGCCGGAAATCACCGCTCACCATGGTCGCATCTTCAAGCTGATGGGTGACGGCATGCTGGCGGAGTTCGCCAGCGTGGTCGAGGCGATCGAATGTGCGGTGGCGTTGCAGCAGGGCATGGCGCGGCGTAACAGTGGCGCGCCATCCGAACATCGCATCGAAGCGCGCATCGGCGTCAATCTCGGTGACGTTATCGTCGAGAAGGACGAGAGCGGCGCCGTCGACATGCACGGCGAAGGCGTCATCATTGCCAACCGCCTGCAGACCTTGGCCGAGCCCGGCGGCATCTGCGTTTCGCAGACCGTCGTGAGCCACGTTGGCCACAAGATCGCCGTCGGCTTCGAGTTGATCGGCGAGCAGCGTGTGAAGAACATCGCAGAACCGGTTCGGGTATTTCGCGTTCGGCCCGGGCCGGCACCAGCGGGCGCGCCGGCCAGGATCCGCAAGCCGCATCGGCTCGGGTGGCGCTGGCCGGCGACGGCAGCTGCGCTTCTGGCCGTGCTGGCGGTTGGCGCCGCCGTCTGGCTGCGACCGTGGCAATCGGCGCCGCAATCTGCTGCCGTGGAAGCTCAGGCGCTGCCGCTCCCGGACAAGCCGTCGGTCGCGGTGCTGCCCTTCGCCAACCTGAGCAGCGACCCGCAACAGGCCTATTTCGCCGATGGACTCGCCGAAGACCTGATGACGGGTCTCTCGCGCCTGCCCGACCTCTTCGTCATCGCGCGCCATTCGGCCTTCGTGTACAAGGACCAGAAACTCGACCTGCGGAAAGTAGGCGGAGAGTTGGGGGTCCGCTATATCGTCGAGGGCAGCGTGCAGCGTACCGGGGAGCAGGTGCGCATCAATGTCCAGCTCGTTGACGCCAGCACCCTCGGCCACTTGTGGGCCGAAAAGTATGACGGCTCGATGGCCGAGATCTTTGTCCTCCAGGACCGCGTCACCAAGAGCGTCGTGGATGCATTGGCTGTGAAGCTGACGGCCGGCGAGCGGCAGGCTCTCTCGGGCCAGAGCGAGACCGCCGTGCCCGAAGCCTATGACGAGTTCCTTCAAGGGTGGGACCATTTCCAACGGACGACGCCCGCGGATTTCGTCGCGGCGATTCCGCACTTCGAGCGGGCCATCGCACTGGACCCCGGCTACGCCCGCGCCCAGGCCGGGCTGGCCATGGTCTACTTCCGCGCCTACGATCAGCGTTGGAGCACCAGCCTGGGCATGACGGAAGATGTCGCGTTCCGCAAGGCGCGCGAACATCTCAAGCTGGCGAACGCTCATCCCACCTCGACCTCGCACCAAGTGGCCGGAAACATCTCCCGTGATCGCGGCTGGTACGACGATGCCGTCAAGGAGTTCCAGGCCGCGATCGTGCTCGACCCCAGCGATTCCTGGAGCTACGCCTATCTCGCCCTTTCCTTGATCTATGCCGGCAAGGCCGCCGAGGGCGAGCGGCAGATCGCGACCGCCATGCGGCTCGATCCGCATTTTCCATCCCTGTTCGATTTCTATCTGGGGCTGGCACAGTTCGAGCAGAATCGCATGGAAGAGGCGGCGGTCACGTTGGAGAAGGCGGTACGGCTCAATCCCGATGACCCTTACCCGTTCCTCTTTCTGGCCGCGAGCCGCGCTCAGCTGGGGCGCGAAAAAGAGGGCAACGAGGCCATTGCCGCCTTCAATCGCGCGCGCGTGAAAAGCGGCGGCGTGCCGATCGTGATGAGGGAACTGAAAGGCCAGCACGACTTGACGCCTTTCGTGCCGCCACTGGGGTCGCCTCTTATCACTGGGTTGAGCCGGCTGGGGATACCGGATGATTTCTATTCCCCCCCATTCGACTCGGTGAGGCTGAAGGCCCGCGAAGTCGAAGCGCTGTTCTTTGGGCACCGCTTGCACGGTCGCGCGTGGAACGGCTGGGAGTATGGTCTCTCGGTGGCGGCGGATGGTGCGGCGGTGTCATCCGGCAATTGGGGCGTGGGCCCCGGCAGCGGCGCCAACACGGCGCAGCTCGAGGGCGATCGTCTCTGCTTCCTGTCGAGCACGACGCGCGGGTGCGGAGAAGTCCTCCGCAACCCGGGTGGAACCAGGGCGAAGGAAAACGAATACATCTGGTTCGTCGGCGGCTGGGTGAGGCCGTTCTCGCAGATCGAATAGCGCCGCCTCAATGCAGTTGCTGCCCCAGCTCCTGTAGCAATCGCGCCGCGCGCTGGCGTTGCTGGTCGTTCTCCGCCAGCTCGAGATACCGCGTCAAAGCGCGTCGTGCGGCGAGGATGTTCTCCAGCCGCGCGTTGAGGATGCCGCTTTCGCGCCACAGCTCGGCTTGCATCGGCGCGATCCACAGCATGCGCTGCAGCGCGCGTTCGGCGCTCTTGAGGTCGCCCTCCTGGATCCGTCGCACCTTGATGTTGTTCTGCAGCCTGATCAGGATCTGCCGGTTCTCCAGCGCCGAGAAATGCTCCGGCTTGACCTCGGTCTTATCGCTCGATTGCGCCTTCAGCAGCTGCCGCAGGTCCTGGATCGAGCGCGCGACACCGCCGGCGAACGGATCGAGGATCACGGCCTGCCGGTCGCCATGAATCCGGATCACGAAGTGGCCGGGGAAGTTCAGCCCCTCGATGCGCCAGCCGAGCGAGCGCGCCGCGTGGATGTAAAGGATCGACAGCGCGACCGGGAGGCCGCGCCTGCGCTGGATCACCTCGGCGAGGTCGGCGTTGCGCA
>DATEOK010000300.1:0-16806 GCA_035274225.1 Dongiaceae bacterium | reverse complement strand
CTTCCTGTTCTTTGCGACGGCGTTCGCGATCGATGCGCTGGCGCGCTTCATCCTGGGATTCGCCGAGCTCTCGGAGGAGACGCAGCCGCTGGTCTATGGCGCGCGCCTCATCACCTTCGGCCTCATCATCATTGCCATCATTCGCAAGAACCGGCCGGGTCGGGGATAGCAGCATGCGCCAGACGCCGTTCAAGCTTCCCATCCGCCTGCTGCCGCGCAAGGGGCATCAGCTCGGGCTCATCGCGTTCTTCGGATTCTTCTTCGGATTCTCGATTTTCTGGATGGCGGGCGCGTCGGGCATCCTGGATCTGGACGAGGGCAGCATCCATATCCCGCCACCGAACGGTTGGGCGGAAAGTGCATTCGGCTTGTTCGGGCTGCCTTTCACCGTCATCGGCCTCTACGGCATCGCCGGCGCGCTGCTGCGGATGCTGCCTAACAGTCCCTACTATCATCTCGAGATCAATGCCGACGGGCTGTTGGTCCGCTCGCTGTTCAAGCAGACGCACCATGCCTGGCGTGACCTGCCGGCCTTCGAGACGCTGGAGCACAAGCGACGGACGAAAAACGGCACTCGCATCAGCTGGTATACGGTGGCGATGGAAGCCGCGCCGCTGGAACCGGGGATGGAACGCGGCGCCAGCCACCAGCGCGAAGTTGTTCGCATCGATGCCGACGGCTATGGCGCAAAGAATGGCGAGCAGGATGCCGCCAATCTCGCGGCGTGGCTCAACCATCTGCGCGAACTGGCACGCGACAGGCAGCTGGCTCCCGACGAAGCGGTCGAAGTGCCGGAGGGTTTCCGCGGCAATGCGATCCCCGCAATCGCCTCCGGATCCGGTACGACCCGCGCACGGCCGCAGACTGTCGTTCGCCGCTAGGGCTTGCGCAGGAACTTGGCTACGTCATCCGCCGCTTGCAAGCCGGAGATGATCGCCGCGTCGAACCAGCCCGCACCTTCCGGTGCGACATCGGACGATGCGAAGGCAAGCGGTCCCGTGCCCCGCCAGGTCGCGGCGGCGACAGCGCGCTCGGCGCCGAGCGGCGTTGCCACCCAGGTGCCGCGAGCGAACGGATCGCCGACCCAATCGTGCCAGTCGTAGGCCAACAGCTCGGCCTCCGGAAAGAACCGCGCCACTTCCCGCGCCACCGCGCCCGGTCGCGCCGGATCGAAGTTGGCGGCGAGGCCGAAGCCGACGATCAAGGTCGCGCCATCCGCTGCCAGACGCTCGGAGAACATCCACTCGATCCCACCCTTGGCACTTTCGCCGCCGCCGGTCGCCAGCACGCCGACCGGAACGCCGCGCACCTTGGCCCAGATCTTGACCGAAGCGCCGAGATGGCCGATCGACAGGGCCATGGTCTGGGGCGTCGGCAAGCCAGGATCGAAGGTGATCGCGCGCAGCGGATTGAGTCCGGTCGCCAGCAAGGCCGCGCGCGCACGCCACTTGGCGCCGCTTGGCGCTGTTGCAACGACCTCCTCGCCGCGATGCTTGATGCGGGATACGGCCGTGTTCATCACCACGCATGCGCCCGAAGCGGCGATCATCCGCTCCGCCAACAGCGAGACGCCGCCCATCAGCGTGTCGGCCCAGACGTCGATCATGCTGTCCGGGGTGCCGTCGCCATAGCCGCAGCTCGACAAGAGTTCCGACGCGGGGACGCGCGCGGGATCGCCATTGCCGCTGACGGTCCACCAGGCCCGGCACAGATCGCGCAGCGACAGGGGCGCCGCGATGCGCTTGAGGTAATCGTTCAGGCTGATGCCGGTCAGCGGCCGGTCAGCGGCATCGGCGTTGTGCCCGGCCTTCAGCCGCAACGCATCGCCGGTCAGCTGCGCCATGCTGCGGTCGAAGGCAGTGCGTTCGGCGGGCGAGGCCGGCGCATCCGAGTGCAGCGCTCCGTCGCGAAACCACCGGCGCTCGACGATGGCTGATCGTGGCCGCAGTGCGATGTCGTGGCGCGTGCAGGCCTCGCGGATATGGCTTTGCCACGGCGTGATCCAGGCGCCGCCGAATTCGAGCGTGTCGTCGGTGTCGGCGAACTTGCGCGCGAAGCCGCGCCCACCGATGCGGTCGCGTGCTTCCAGCACCGTGACGGCGAAGCCACGCTGCGCCAGCACTTCGGCCGCCGCCGCACCCGCGAGGCCAGCACCGATGATGAGGATGTCGGCGTTGCTAGCCATGCCGGCGCTTCCACCTCCCCGTCATGGTCGAACTTTTCCGGCCCGTAGGTTCACAAGTACCACTCGTGCTCCTGCGGCGAGATCGCCCTGTTGAACTTTGCCAACTCCGCCGCCTTCGCATCCGCATAGAGCGCCAAGTAATCGGCGCCGAGATAGTCCGGCAGGACCTTCGCCTTGCGCAGCGTCGCGATCGCCTCGTGCCACTGGAACGGGATCTTGCGATCGATCTTGTCGCTGACGTCGGTGGTGGCCGGCACGCCGGGGTCGAGCTTGCGCTCGATGCCGTGCAGCATGCCGGCGAGGATGGCGGCGACCGCGAGATACGGATTGGCATCGGCACCGGCGATGCGATGCTCGATGCGGCGCGCCTTGGGCGAGCCGGTCGGCACACGGAACGCCACCGAGCGGTTGTTGTAGCCCCAGGTCGTGCCCATCGGCACCAGCGAGCCGGGTCGATAGCGCCGGTATGAGTTGAGGCTGGGCGCCAGCAGCGCCATGGCCTCCGCCGTGGTCGCGCCGAGGCCGCCGATGGCATGGCGCAGCAGCGCGGTCCCCTTGTCGCCGCCGTCGTCGAACGCGTTGCGGCCCTTCGCATCCACCAGGCTGCAATGCACGTGCATGCCGGAGCCGGCGCGATCGAGATAGGGCTTGGCCATGAAGCTGGCGGTGAAGCCGTGCTTGGGCGCCACCGACTTGATGATGCGCCGGAGCAGCATGGCGTGATCGCAGGCACGCACCGCGTCGGCATCATGATGCAGGTTGATCTCGAACTGGCCCGGCGAATTCTCCGCGATCGCGGTCGAGGCAGGCACATGCTGCACCTTGGCCGCCGCGGCGACGTCGCGCACAAAGTCGGCATAGATGTCGAGCCCACCGATGGAGTAGAGCTGACGCGACGAATCAGGCTCACCGGTCGCCGGCGAGATCGGCGGCAGCGGCTCGCCCAGCGCGCCGCGCTTGCGATCCATCAGGTAGAATTCCAGCTCCACCGCCACCATCGGCGCGAGGCCGCGCTTGGCGAAGCGCGCGAGCAAGCGCGCCAGCAGCTGGCGCGGATCGACCAGGCAAGGCTGGTTCTCCTGCTCCGGCATGGTGAGCAACACCTGCGCGGTCGGCTCGCTCGCCCACGGCACCGGAGCCAAGGTCGCCGCCACCGGATAGGCGTTGCCGTCAGGATCGCCGCGCGCCTCGGAGCGGCCGCCGGGATCGAGGTCCTCGCCGGTCACGTCGAGGAAATAGAGGCAGAACGGCAACTGCACGCCGCTGTCCCAGATCTTTCCAGCCTCGTGCACGGGGAAGCGCTTGCCCCGCGGCACGCCGTTCATGTCGGCAAGGAAGGCGTCGACCTGCGTGATGCCCGGATGGGCTTTCAGAAAGCGCGCGAGTTCGCCGCCTGCCTTGCTCGCATTCGCCGCCTTACGCGCCATCGTGTCCCCCTACGCTCTGACCGGCAGGCACGCTACTGAAGCGCGCGCAGCGGCACAAGCGGCCTGGATTGACCCAAGTTGGCTAGGCCGGACGCCGCAGGCCGGCGAGGCGCCGTTCCAGCCGGCGCGCCCGCGCCAGCCGGTATTTGATGACGAAGCGCAGCGACGCGTAATAGCCAATCCAGCCGAACAAGGCGGCCCACGGAATCGCTCCCACCCACATGGCGAAGCCCCATTCCAGCACCACCAGCTTGCCCACCGCCAGCAGCCCGTCGATGAAGCCGGTCTCGGCCGCCATGGTGGTGTTGAAGGTCTCGACGAAGGTGTCGTAGCCGCTGAGGTCGTCCCAGCGGCCGAGCAGGAACTGCCCGGTCAGGAAGAACCAGTAATAGATCGGCGCCGCGGTGAAGACGTTGGTCGTCCAGGTCCAGGCGATGCCCTGGATCAGGCTGAAGTCCCACTTGAACAGCCGGCGCGCCACCACCCAGACCGCGAGGGCGATGCCCATCTGGCCGATCGGCGACGGCAGGCAACCGCAGATCAGGCCGACCATCACGCCGCGCGCGGTGTGCTCCGGCAAATGGCGGCTGCGCAGGATGGGAACGATCAGGCGGAACCGGACGGCCCGCACCATCCGATGCCACAAACCCGACGGCCGCCCAAACGGCAACCGTTGCGGCGCGATCCTGCTCCTGCCCAATGCAACGCCCTCAAACGCCAAGCCTTGTCCCCAACATGGTTATGGCGTCCGACCGCCGCAACCGTCAAAGGACAAACGCGTGATTTGGGGGCCGCGTGATTTGGGGGCCGCGTGATTTGGGGGCTCAGGCCTGCAGCAGCGCCAGCAGGCCCTTCAACAGCTGCGTCGGGCTGGGCGGGCAGCCGCGGATGTGGAGATCGACCGGCACGGCCGCTGCGATGCCGCCGGCGCAGGCATAGGAACCGGCGAACAGGCCGCCGTCGACCGCGCAATCGCCGACCGCCACCACCCACTTGGGATCGGGCGTCGCGCGCCAGGTGCGCTCCAGCGCCTCGCGCATGTTGGCGGTCAGCGGGCCGGTCACCAGCAGCACGTCGGCATGGCGCGGCGCGGCGACAAAGCGCAGTCCGAAGCGCTCGAGGTCGTAGAAAGCGTTGTTGAGGGCGTGGATCTCCAGTTCGCAGCCGTTGCACGAGCCGGCATCGACCTCGCGGATCGAGAGGGAACGGCCCAGCCGGCGGCGCGCCGCCGCATCGACGTTGGCCGCCAATTGCGCGAGCGCCTCCGGGTCGGGCGTGGGCGCCGGATCGGTGACCGGCGGCAAGACCAGGGATGGCAGCAGCAGCTTGTTCATAGGTCGTGGCCCGAATAGGAGCAGTTGAAGCTTTTGTTGCAGAGCGGGAAATCGGCGACGATGTTGCCCTCGATCACCGCCTCCAGCAGCGGCCATTGGAACCACGAAGGATCGCGCAGATGGCAGCGCGCGACACACCCGTCGGCGCCGAGGCGCAGCCACACCAGGATGTCGCCACGGAACCCTTCGACGAGCCCCATGCCTTCGCGCTGTTCGCTCGCGCCGGGCAGCGCCACCTGCGTGTCACCGCCTGGCAGGCCGTCCAGAATCCGTTCGATCAGCGTCAGGCTGTGCATCGCTTCGTCGATGCGGACCCAAACGCGCGCATTCACGTCGCCGTCAGTGCGCGTGGCGATCTCGAAGCGTAGTTCGCCATAAGGCAACGGCGAGGGCAGTTGCCGTGCGTCGAACGCGCGGCCCGAAGCGCGGCCGACAAAGCCGCCGGCACCGAATTGCCGTGCCAGGGTCGCGCCGAGGCGGCCGGTCGCCACCGTGCGATCCTGCAGCGAGGTGGTGCGATCATAGAGCTGAACGAGAGTCGGGAAACGCGCGCGGATCTCCCGCAGCAGCGCGCGAATCGTGTCCATGCCGGCCGCCGGCAAATCAGCGGCGACGCCGCCGGGCACGACGCGGTCGCGCATCAAGCGATGGCCGAAGGCGATATCGGCGGCGCGCAGCACCCGCTCGCGCAGGATGCCGCAGTGAGTCAGCATGATGGCGAAGGACGCATCGTTGCAGATCGCGCCGATGTCGCCGAGATGGTTGGCGAGGCGCTCCAGCTCGATCATCAAGACGCGCAGCCATTGCGCGCGTGATGGCGCGGCGATGCCGAGCGCGGCTTCCACCGCCTGTGCGAAAGCGACTGCGTAGGCGACGGTGCTGTCGCCCGAGACTCGGCCGGCGAGCTTCGCGGCGCGGGCGACCTCCGCCCCCGCCATCAAGCCTTCGATGCCCTTGTGCGCGTAGCCCAGCCGCTCTTCCAGGCGCACCACGGTTTCGCCGTTGGCGGTGAAGCGGAAGTGGCCGGGCTCGATGATGCCGGCATGCACCGGCCCGACCGGGATCTGGTGCAGGCTCTCGCCTTCGACCGGCAGGAAGGCATAGCGCTCGCCGGCGCCCGCATCCGTTTGTGGGTCGCCCAATGGCCGGCGCTTGCCCCAGCGGCCGTGATCGAGCCAGGGCCGTGCATCGACGGCGCCTTGCGGCCTAAGGCCGAACAGGTCGCGGATGGCGCGCTCCGGCCGGATCGCCGGCGGATGATGGCGTCCGACCGAGGGGAATGCGCCATCGGGGCACGGCAGGCTGAAGACCGAGATCTCCAGCGGGTCCGGCACCGCAAGCGCCATATGCACCGCGTCCTTTTCGCCCCACAGGCCGAGCAGGGTGCAGCGTCCATCCGCCGCCAAGACGGTTGCCGACTCCCAGCCGTCCGCGTCCACCACGACGCGCGGCCAGGGGCGATGTGACGCGATCCGTTGGCCCACGATGTCGCCGAATGCGCTCATGACGTCATCCCAGCAGCTTCGCGACGTGCTGGAACCACGATACCAGCGCCGGCGGCAAGTAGAGGCCGGCGCCCAGCACCAGCGCCAGATGCGCGAACATCGGCACATAGGAGGCCTTCACCGGTTCGATGCGGCCGCTTGCTGCGCCAAAGGCGAGGCCGTTCACGCGCCACAACAGTGCGCCGAACGCCACCAGCAGGCCCAGCACCAGCGGAATTGCCAGCAGCGGCTGCCGCGCGAAGGTCGAGGTCACCACCAGGAACTCGCTCATGAAAATGCCGAGCGGCGGCAGGCCGGCGATGGCGACGACGCCGACCACCAGGCCCCAGCCCAGCACCGGATGCGATTCGGTGAGGCCGCGGATGTCGGCGATCTTCTGCGTGCCCTTGGCCTGGGCGATGTTGCCGACCGCGAAGAAGATCGCGGACTTGGTGAGGCTGTGCATCGTCATGTGCAGCAGGCCCGCGAAATTTGCGAGCGGCCCGCCCATGCCGAAGGCGAAGGTGATGATGCCCATATGCTCGATCGAGGAATAGGCGAACAGCCGTTTGATGTCGCGCCGGCGGTAGAGCATGAAGGAGGCGAAGATCAGCGACGACAGCCCCATGGTCACCATCAGTGGCCCCGGCGCGAGCGCAGCCTCGTTGGCGCTCATCAGCATCTTGAAGCGCAGCACGGCGTAGAGCGCGACGTTGAGCAGCAGGCCGGACAGCACCGCGGAGATCGGCGTCGGGCCCTCGGCATGCGCGTCGGGCAGCCAGGCATGCACCGGCGCGAGGCCGACCTTGGTGCCGTAGCCCAGCAGCAGGAACACGAAGGCGACGTTGAGCAGCGCCGCGTCGAACTGCGACGCGCGTTCGATCAGGATGGTCCAGGTCATGGCGTCCAGCCCCTCGCCGATCACCGGCTGGGACGCGACATAGACCAGGATGGTGCCGAACAAGGCGAGCGCGATGCCGACGCTGCCGAGGATGAAGTATTTCCACGCCGCCTCCAGCGCCGCGGGCGTGCGATAGAGGCCGACCATCATGACTGTGGTCAGCGTTGCCAGTTCCACCGCCACCCACAACAGGCCGATGTTGTTGGCGAGCAGCGCCAGGTTCATGCCGAACATCATCGCCTGATACATGGCGTGATAGAATCGCAGGTACTTTGGCGTCAGGCGCCCGGTCTCCAGCTCGTGCCCGATATAGCTCGCGCTGAACAGGCTGGTGGTGAAGCCGACCAGCGCATTGAGGGTGATGAACACGACATTGAGGTCGTCGACGAACAGCAGCTGCCCGATCGCGGGCCGGACGAATAGGAGGCTGACGGCCGCCAGCAGCGTGAGCAGGCTGGCCAGCACGTTCAGCAGCGCGGTCACGCGATAGCCCGGCAGCAACGCCAACACAAACACCGAAACAAGCGGGATCAGGAGCACCGCGCCCAAGGCGTCGAAGCTGGCGAGAAAGGCGGTCACTGGTTTTCCCCGCGGAAACGATCCAGCGCCTGCACATCGACGGTGTCGAAGCGCTCGCGGATGCGGAACAGGAAGACGCCGATGACAATGAACGCGACCAGCACGGAGAAGGCGACGCTGATCTCCACCACCAGCGGCATGCCTTTGGCACCGGTGGCGGCGAGGATGAGGCCGTTTTCGATCGACATCAGCCCGACCACCTGGCTGACGGCGTTGCGGCGGCTGACCATCATCAGCAGCCCCAGCAATACCACCGACAGCGCGAAGGCCAAGTCCTGGCGCGCCAGCGCGTCGGCGGCGGCCGTCACGCGCAGCATCAGGGCCGTCGACAGGGCGACCAATCCCATGCCGGCCAGCATGGTCGGGCCGATCCCGACCACCGTCTCGACCGAGCGATGGATGTCGAGCCGGCGCACGATCCGGTGTAGCGCCAGCGGGATGATGATGGCCTTGACGACCAGGGCGATGGCGGCGGTGATGAAGAGGTGCGGCGCATCCTGGATGTAGGCTTCCCACGATACGGACAGGGCGAGCACGACCGCGTGCAGCGCGAACACGTTGAGGAGCCCGTGCATGCGATCCTGGTAGAGCAGCATGAAGCTGACCAGCACCATGCCGCCGGCCAGCAGATGCGCAATGTCGAAGACCAGAGGATGGATCACAGGCTCCTCGTCATGAACATGAGCAGGGTGGCGAGCAGCTCCAGCATCAGGGCCGCGCCGAGGAACTCCGGAACGCGGAACACCCGCATCTTGGCGATCGCAGTCTCGAACACGGCCAAGAGGATGCCGCCGACCGCGAGCTTGAGCATGTAGGCGCCAACGCCGATTGCGTAAGCGGCGATGCCCGCCTCGGCCTGCGCGACGCCCCAGGGCGCGAATACGGCTCCGATCAGCGAGACATAGAGCAGCAGCTTCAGGGAGGAGGCGGCTTCGATCACCGCCAGGTGCCGGCCGGAATATTCCAGCACCATCGCCTCGTGCACCATGGTGAGCTCGAGGTGCGTCGCCGGATTGTCGACCGGGATGCGGGCATTCTCTGCGAGCGCGACCATGATGAGCGCGACCAGCGACAGGCCGAGCGACACGCGCAAACCTACGTCGCCCGACATCATGTAGCCGGCCACCGTTGACAGCTGGGTCGAGCCGGCGATCAGCGCCAGGGTGAACACCACCATGATCATCGCGGGCTCGGCCAGCGAGGCGATCATCACCTCGCGGCTGGCGCCGATGCCGCCGAAGCTGGTGCCGATATCCATGCCCGCGAGCGCCAGGAAGAAGCGCGCGCTGCCGAGGAGCGCCACGATCACGATCAGGTCCGCCGACCAGCTGAACATCAGGCCGGTGGCGAAGGTCGGCACCAGGGCGGCGGCCACCCAGGTCGCCGCGAAGATGAGATAGGGCGCCACGCGGAACAGCCAGGAGGCATTCTCCGCCACCACCGCTTCCTTGCGGATCAGGCGCAACAGGTCGCGATAGGGCTGCAGCAGCGGCGGGCCCTTGCGGCGCAGCAGGCGGGCCTTCACCTTGCGCACGAGGCCGGTCAGCAGCGGCGCCAATGCCAGCACCAGTACCATCTGGCCGCCCTGCACCAGGAGATCGGCAATCACAGCCATACCACCAGCACCAGCAGAAGGCCGACCAGCGCCAGGAACACCAGGCTCAGGTAGCGGCGGATGGTGAGGAACTGCATGCGGTTGAGACGGTCGGCGACGAAGCCAACGACGCCGGCGACCGGCGCATAGCCGATTTCCCAGATCAGGTCGCGCAGCTCCACTTTGAAACGCCCAGCGCCAGTATCGCCGGGCTGCGGCATCTCCACCTGCTCGCGCGCCAGGAACAGCAGCGAGCCGAACACACGGCGGATCGGCTGCGCCACGCTGCCGCCGGTATACTGGGTCATCGGGCTGGCATCGGGGAACCCGCAGTCCCATGGCGCAGAGCGGCGGATCGCGCGCGTCGCGAAGCGGTGGATCAGCACCACCGCGAAGGATGCGGAGAACAGGATGAAGGCGAAGACCAGCAGCCCGTTGTAGGAGCTGCGCGCCTCCGCCACCGGCACGATCGACAGCCAGGGCTGTTGGACCTGCACCGGCAGCCGCGCCCCCATCAGCAGTTCCGCCGCCGGCGCGATCGCATCGATCACGAAGCCGGGCAATAATCCCGCCAGCAGGCATAGCGCGACAAAGCCGAGCATGGCAGTGAGGGAGAAGCGATCCACTTCCTTCGCTTCGGCCACCACGGTCGAGCGCGCGCGCCCGAGGAAGGCGATGCCGAACACCTTGACGAAGCAGGCCGCGACCAGCGCCGCCGACAGCGCCATCATCGCGCCTGCGGTCGGCACCAGCACCTTCAAGCCCCATTGCGGCAGTTCGGGGCTGACCAGCACCGCCTGGAAGGTCAGCCACTCGGAGACAAAGCCGTTCAAGGGCGGCAGTGCGGAGATGGCGACCGCGCCGGCCAGGAAGGCGAAGGCCGTCACCGGCATGCGATGAATGAGGCCGCCCATCCTGTCGAGGTCGCGCAGGCCGGTGGCGTTTAGGATCGCGCCGGCGCCGAGGAACAGCAGGCTCTTGAACAGGGCGTGGTTGAACACATGGAACAGCGCGGCGGTCAGAGCGAGCGCCGCAGCCCATTGCATCGCATTGGCGCCGAAGCCGAGGGCAAGGCCGAGGCCGATGAAAATGATTCCGATATTCTCGATGGTGCTGAAGGCGAGCAGACGCTTCAGGTCCTGTTGCATCAGAGCGGAGAGGATGCCGATCACCGCCGAGATGCTGCCGATGGCCAGCAGCACCATGGCCCACCACCATTGCGGCGGGCCGAGCAGGTCGAACACGATGCGGATGAAGCCGTAGACCGCGACCTTGGTCATCACGCCGCTCATCAGCGCGGAGACATGGCTGGGCGCGGCAGGATGGGCGAGCGGCAGCCAGACATGGAGCGGCACCAGGCCAGCCTTCGATCCTGCACCCAACAGCACCAAAGTGAGGACGAGTGCCGCCAGCCCCGCACTCGGCGTGGCAAGCCGGATCGCATCGAAGCCGTAGCCGCCGGCAGGTCCCGCCAGCAGGCCGAACGCCAGCAGCAGGCACAGCGTCCCGAAGCTGGCGATGATCAGATAGATGTAGCCGGCACGCGTGTTCTCGGCATCGCGGTGGTGCGCCATCACCAGCGCCCAGGAGACCAGCGACATGAACTCCCAGCTCAAGAGGAAGCTGAAGGCGTCGTCCGCCATCACCACCAGGTTCATGCCGGCGAGGAAGGCGGGGAAGAACGGCAGCACCCGCGCCGGCGCCGATTCGTGCCGGCCGTAGCCGATGCTGTAGAGGCTGGCGGCCGCGCCGCCGAGATTGACGACGACGAGGAACAGTGCGGACAGCGCATCGATGCGGAAATGCGCGCCGAGCCAGGGCAGGCCCAGCGGCAGGATGGTGGCCGATGCTGCAGAGGGCGCGGCGATGACTTGGCCGAGGGCGACGACCAGGGCCACCACGCTTGCCGTACAGGCGGAGACGTAGACGACGGATGTCGCGGCTTGCACGCGCGCGAGGACAACCGCCGCCACGCCGGTTGCCAGCAGCGCGGCGACGCAGATGAGGACAAGCGCGACCGCTGTCATTCCTTGAACCGCACGCCGCGACCGCCGCCGACACTGGCGGCTCCCGGGCCCATCAGCTCGATCCCGGCGGCATTCAGCGCGGAGATCAGCTTCATCAGCGAGTCCACGTTGCCGCGGACAACTTCTTCGCTCGCTTCCATGCGCTGGATCGTCGGCACCGACAGGCCAGACAGCTCAGCCAGCTTGCGCTGGTCGATCCCGAGGAGCGCACGCGCTGCTCGAATCTGGGCCGATGAGATCATACGCAGAACATCCGTTCTAAGGTATGAAGTGGCCTTTATGATAGCCACACCGCTTAATATGATGTCAATACACTGCATACTGATGTATCATACATCTTACGGCCTGAGTGCCTTGCGCAGAATTCACCCGAAGCGGGAACTTTCCATGCCTTAACGAGTCCGCGCGCCAGGGCTAGCATTCCGGAAAGACGACATCGGGGAGAGCATCATGGGTGCGGAAGCCATCACCAGACGCCGGGGCGGCACGCAAGGCCGCCACCACGAGCGCGGGTCCACCCCGATCATCCAGCGCCGGCCGGTGGTGCGGCGCATTCCCGAATACGAGTACTTCTCCGAGGAAGGGCTGGAGCGCATCCACCAGGCCTCAATGACCATTCTGGAAGAGGTCGGCATCGACTTCCGCGACGCGATCGCGCTCGAGGCTTGGCGCAAGGCCGGCGCCAAGATCGTCGGCGAGCGCGTACACATCGACCGCAACCTGCTGATGGAGACGCTGGCGACCACGCCGTCGGAGTTCGTGCAGCATGCGCGCAATCCGGAGCGCAACGTCACGGTCGGCGGGCGCAACACCATCTTCGTGCCGACTTACGGCTCGCCGTTCGTGCGCGACCTCGACAACAAGCGGCGCTACGGCACGCTCGAGGACCTGCAGAATTTCGTGAAGCTCGCCTACCTGACGCCGAACATCCACCATTCCGGCGGCGTGATCTGCGAGCCGGTGGACGTGCCGGTGCCGAAGCGGCATCTCGACATCGTCTACAGCCACATCAAGTATTCCGATAAGCCCTACATGGGCATCGTGACCGCGCCGGAGCGCGCCGAGGATTGCGTGAAGATGGCGCGCATCCTGTTCGGCGACGATTTCATCGATGCCGGCAAGACGGTCATGACCTCGATCGTCAACTGCAACTCGCCGATGGTGTGGGACGAGAGCATGCTTTCGGCGCTGCGCGTCTACGCCCGCGCCAACCAGGCCGTGCTGGTGACGCCCTTCATCATGGCGGGCGCGATGGCGCCGGCGAGCGCCGCGGGCGCGATCGCGCAGCTCAACGCCGAAGCGCTGGCCGGCATCGCCTACGGCCAGCTGGTGCGGCCAGGATCGCCGATGGTCTACGGCAGCTTCGTCACCACGGTGTCGATGCAATCCGGCGCGCCGATGATGGGCACGGCGGAACCCTCGATGATGATCTATGCCTGCTGCCAGCTGGCGCGGCGCTACAAGCTGCCGGTCCGTACCGGTGGCATGCTGAACGGGTCGAAGGTCGCCGATGCACAGGCGGCCTACGAATCGATGCAGACCATGATCCCGACCCTGATGGCCGGCACCAATTTCGTGATGCATACCGCGGGCTGGCTGGAAGCGGGTCTCAGCGCGGGCTACGCCAAGTTCATGATGGACGTCGACCAGCTCGCCTCGTTGCAGATCTTCGCCGAGGGACCGGACCTCTCCGACGAGGCGCTGGCGCTGGAGGCGGTGCGCGAGGTGGGGCCTGGCGGCCACTATCTCGGCTGCGCCCACACCCAGCGCAATTTCAAGACCGCCTTCTACACCTCGAACATCGCCGACAATAACAGCTTCGAGCAGTGGGAGGCCGAGGGCGCGCGCGACGCCAACGCACGCGCCGCCGACCGCGCCCGCAAGGTCCTGCAGCAATACGAAGCCCCGCCCCTCGACCCTGCGATCGACGAGGCCCTGCTCGACTTCATCGCCCGCAAGAAGGCGGGGCTGCCGGACGCCGTGCGCTAGACCGCGTCGTCCCCAACATCACACCGCCCTCCACCGATAAATCACTCGACAGAGTAAGGGCTTATCGCGCCCTTTGCCTGGGAACCGGAGCCCATCCGGCGCATTAACTCTTTGTGAGAAGGCGGTGACAGGCCGCCCGGATCGTTGCGTCCATCGTTTGCTGGCAATCCAGGGATGTCATGGCTGATCGAAACCTCGAACTCGGCGTGATCGGCAATTGCGCCATCGCCGCACTGGTGGACCCGTTGGGCACCATCGTCTGGTCCTGCTTTCCCCGGCTGGACGGTGACCCGGTGTTCTGCGCCCTGCTCCATCAGGATGGCGACGGCGCCTTCGCGGTCGAGATGAAGGACGTGGCCAGTTGCACCCAGCGCTATCTCGACAATTCCGCGATCCTGGAAACCCTGGTGACCGACAGCGGCGGCAATTGCATCGAGATCACCGACTATTGCCCCCGCTTCCTGCGCTTCGGCCGCATGTTCCGCCCGCCGGCCATCATGCGGCGCATCCGCCCGGTATCCGGCCGGCCGATCATCACGGTGCGGATCAAGCCGCTGATGGCGAACGGCGCGGTGAAGCCGGAGATCACCCGCGGCAGCAACCACATGCGCTTTGTCGGGCCGCGCAACGTCATCCGCGTCACCACCAACGCGCCGATCACCTATCTGCTGGAAGAGCGCAGCTTCCGCCTCGGCGACGATCTCTGGTTCGTGCTAGGCCCGGACGAAGCGGTGCCGGAGGATGTGCGCGACGTCGGGCGCAACCAGCTGGAGGCGACGCTCGACTGGTGGCAGACCTGGGTGCGCGGCCTCTCCATCCCGTTCGAGTGGCAGGAGGCGGTGATCCGCTCCGCCATCACCCTCAAATTGTGCAACTACGAGGAAACCGGCGCCATCGTCGCCGCGCTCACCACCTCGATTCCCGAAGCACCCAATACCCAGCGCAACTGGGACTATCGCTATTGCTGGATCCGCGATTCGTTCTTCGTGATCCGCGTGCTGAACGCGCTCGGCGTCACGCGCACCATGGAAGACTATATCCGCTTCATCACCGATATCGTGGATGACGCGCGCGACGGCGGCATCCAGCCGGTCTACAGCATATCGCGCGAATCCAACCTGGAGGAGGCGATCAGCGCCGACCTCACCGGCTATCGCGGCATGGGGCCGGTGCGCATCGGCAACCAGGCCTATGTGCAGAAACAGAACGACGTCTATGGCAGCCTGGTGCTGGCCTGCACCCATGTGTTCTTCGACCAGCGCCTGATCCGCCAGAGCGCCAACCCCTACCTGTTCGAGCAGCTCGAGGCGATCGGCCGGCGCGCCGAAGAGGTGTTCGACCAGCCCGATGCCGGGCCGTGGGAGCTGCGCACCACCGCCGCCATCCACACCTTCTCCGCCATCATGAGCTGGGCGGCGTGCGACCGGCTGGCGAAGATCGCGCCGGTGGTGGGGCGGGCCGATCGCGTCGACCGCTGGCGCTCCGCCGCCGACCGGCTGCGCGAGATCATCCTGAAGCGGGCGTGGAGCGAGAAGCGCCAGGCGCTGGCCTCCACCTTCGACGGCCACGATCTCGACGCCAGCATGCTGCTGGTCGAGCCGCTCGGATTCCTGGAGGCGGACGATCCGCGCTTCCGCATGACGGTCGAGGCGATCGGCAAGGAGCTGAAGCGCGGCGACTTTCTGTTCCGCTATGTCGTTTCCGACGATTTCGGCCAGCCGGAGACCGCCTTCACCATCTGCACTTTCTGGTACATCGACGCGCTGGTGGCGCTGGGCCGGCGCGAGGAGGCGCGCGCCCTGTTCGAGACCCTGCTGACCCGCCGCAACAAGCACGGCCTGCTGTCGGAGGACATCGCGATGGCGACCGGCGACTTGTGGGGCAACTATCCGCAGACCTATTCCCTGGTCGGCCTCATCAACTCCGCGATCAAGCTCAGCGTCAGCTGGGAGGTGGCATCGTGAGCCGGCTCGTCGTCGTCTCCAACCGCGTCATCCTGCCAGCTGAGCGCATCCAGCGTGCCGGCGGCCTCGCCGTCGCCATCCGCGAGGCGCTGGGCCGCAGCGGCGGCCTGTGGTTCGGGTGGAGCGGCGAGCTCAACGAAGCGCCCGAGGCAAAGACGCAGACCGCCAGCAAGGGCAAGATGGACTTTGCGGTGTTCGACCTGACACCATCGGAGTTCGACGGCTTTTACAATCAGTTCGCCAACTCGACGCTGTGGCCGCTGTTCCACTATCGCATCGGCCTGGTGAAGTTCTCGCGCGCGGCGCTGCAGACCTACCTCGCCGTCAACGGCCGCTTCGCCGAGATGCTGATCCCGCACCTGAAGCCGGACGACACGATCTGGATCCACGACTACCAGCTGCTGCCGCTGGCGGGCGAGTTGCGCAAGCGCGGCGTCACCAACAAGATCGGCTTCTTCCTGCATATCCCGTTGCCGGGAGTCGATACGCTGGCCGTGCTGCCCGGCCTCAACACGCTGATGCGCGGCCTCGCGGCGGCCGACATGATCGGCTTCCAGACCGAGCGCGACCTGCAGAGCTTCAAGGATTATGTCCGGCAGGAAGCCGGCGGCACCATCGGGCCCAACGGCACCCTCACTTGCTTCGACCGCACCATCGAAGCCGGCGCCTTCCCGATTGGGATCGACGCGCACGCGTTTGCAACGCTGGCGGAGAAGGCGGTCGACAAGCCGGAATACCTGCAACTGAAGGAGGGCCTCGGCTCGCGCAAGCTGATGATCGCGGTCGACCGCCTCGACTACAGCAAGGGCATCCCCAACCGCTTCGAGGCCTGCGAGGAGATGCTGCGCACCCATCCGGAGCATCGCGGCGGGTTCGAGCTGGTGCAGATCGCATCGCCCAGCCGCACCGACGTCGCGACCTATCGCGACCTGCGCCGCGAGCTCGACCGGTTGAGCGGCCGAATCAACGGCGCCTTCTCCGAAGTGCACTGGACGCCGATCCGCTATCTCGCCCGCACCTATCCGCGCCAGTCCCTGGCCGGCTTCTGCCGCATGGCGCGGGTCGGCGTGGTGACGCCATTGCGCGACGGCATGAACATGGTGGCGAAGGAGTATATCGCGGCGCAGGATCCGGCGGACCCGGGCGTGCTGGTGCTCTCGCGTTTCGCCGGCGCGGCGGCGGAGCTGGGCAGTGCCCTCATCGTCAATCCGTTCGATGTCGATCAATGCGCCGATGCCATGCATCGCGCGCTGGTCATGCCGCTCGACGAGCGGCAGGCGCGCTGGCGCACCGCGATGGACTCCATCACCCGCAACGACGTT
>DATEOK010000299.1:0-8972 GCA_035274225.1 Dongiaceae bacterium | reverse complement strand
ATGGTGATGCCGGGCGACAACGTGTCGATGGAAGTGCACCTGATCGCGCCGATCGCGATGGACGAGGGCCTGCGCTTCGCGATCCGCGAAGGCGGCCGCACCGTCGGCGCCGGCGTCGTCGCCAAAATCGTCGAGTAAAGGGCATCGCGGCCTTCTCGCGAGGGCCGAAATGCCTGAGTTTGGGTCGTTCCGGCGGCAGCGAAAGCGGTCGCCGGATCGGCGTTAGAAGGAGAGCCCGGCGCGCATAGGAGTGTAGCTCAACTGGTAGAGCACCGGTCTCCAAAACCGGGGGTTGGGGGTTCGAGCCCCTCCACTCCTGCCAGCGGTCCGAAAGGGAACGCGGCGCGCATGACAGGTTCGAATGGAATTGGTCGGGATGTAGATGGCGAAGATCAACCCCGTTGAGTTTGGCCGCCAGGTCAATGTCGAACGCAAGAAGGTCACATGGCCGACTTGGAAAGAAACCTGGATCACCACCGCAATGGTGTTCGTGATGGTCGTGCTGGCGTCGTTCTTCTTCCTGGCCGTGGATTCGATCCTCGGCTGGGGTGTGGCCACTCTGCTGGGTCTGGGAAAGTAGGTCGATGGCACACCGCTGGTATGTCGTGCACGTCTATTCGGGCTTCGAGCGCAAGATCGCGCAGTCGCTCAAAGAGCAGGCTGTGCAGAAGGGTATGGACAAGCTGATCACCGACGTCCTGGTTCCGGCCGAGGAAGTGGTGGAAGTGCGTCGCGGGTCGAAGGTGAATACGGAGCGCAAGTTCTTCCCGGGCTACGTCCTGGTGAAGATGGAGCTGACCGACGACACCTGGCACCTGATCATGAACACGCCCAAGGTGACCGGTTTCCTCGGCGCCAAGGGCAAGCCCTCGCCCATCAGCGAGGCGGAAGCATTGCGCATCCTGCACCAGGTGCAGGAAGGCGTGGAGCGGCCGAAGCGCGCGATCATCTACGAGATCGGCGAGCAGGTGCGGGTCAACGACGGCCCGTTCACCTCGTTCACCGGCTTCGTCGAGGAAGTGGACGAAGAGAAGGGCCGCCTCAAGGTGGCGGTGTCGATCTTCGGCCGCGCGACCCCGGTCGAATTGGAATACGGCCAGGTCGAGAAGGTCTGAGCCGGTAACGACCGCGCGGCGACGGTTTCGCCGGAACATGCGGGAGGCCAGCCAAGTGCCGCACCGCGAACCTAGGGCCGGTTAGGTCCTGAGGATAGGACATGGCAAAGAAGATTGAAGGCTACATCAAGTTGCAGATTCCGGCCGGCAAGGCCAATCCGTCTCCGCCGGTTGGTCCGGCGCTGGGTCAGCGCGGCCTGAACATCATGCAGTTCTGCAAGGAGTTCAACGCGGCCACCCAGCAGATGGAAGCGGGCATGCCGATCCCGGTGGTGATCACGGCATTCTCGGACCGTTCGTTCACCTTCGTCACCAAGACGCCGCCCGCCAGCTATTTTCTGAAGAAGGCGGCGAAGATCGAGAAGGGCTCGCAGACCACCGGCCGCGGTTTCGTCGGCAAGGTGACGATGGACCAGTGCCGCGAGATCGCCAAGCAGAAGATGGCCGATCTCAACGCGCACGACATCGAGCATGCAGCCCAGATGATCAAAGGGTCCGCCAAGTCGATGGGCCTGCAAGTGGTGGGGGATTAAACGATGGCCGGCAAGAAATACAAGTCGTCGCTCGCCAACATCGATCGCGACAAGTTCTACGGCGTCGAGGATGCCGTGAAGCTGATCAAGGCGGGCGCCAAGGCGAAGTTCGACGAGACGGTCGAGATCGCGCTCAACCTCGGCATCGATCCGCGCCACTCGGACCAGAACGTCCGCGGCGTGGTGAACCTGCCGAACGGCACCGGCAAGACTCTGCGCGTCGCGGTGTTCGCGAAGGGCGACAAGGCGGAGGCCGCGAAGAAGGCCGGCGCCGACATCGTCGGCGCGGATGACCTCGCGGAGAAGGTGCAGGCCGGTCAGATGGATTTCGACCGCGTCATCGCGACGCCCGACATGATGGTGACGGTCGGCAAGCTGGGCAAGGTGCTGGGTCCGCGCGGCCTGATGCCGAACCCGAAGCTCGGCACAGTCACCAACGACGTCGCGGAAGCCATCAAGGCCGCCAAGGGCGGCCAGGTGGAGTTCCGCGCCGAGAAGGCCGGCTTGATCCACGCCGGCGTCGGCAAGGCCAGCTTCAGCGAGAAGGCGCTGGTGGAGAACGTGAAGGCATTCGTGACGGCGATCAACAAGGCCAAGCCGTCCGGATCCAAGGGCACCTACCTCAAGAAGGTGTCGATCGCGTCCACCATGGGCCCCGGCGTGAAGCTGGATGTGGCGTCTTTGGTCGGCTAACGCCGATCGGCGGATGAGATAGAGAGTTTCGTCGTCGCAGCTTCGGCTACGACGGCGATTGGAGAGGGCAACCTCTCCACCCTGTCCGAGACTGCAGGTCTCCAAACCGATCTTTCGGGGCGGAGGTAATGAGGCGATCGCCTGCAATAGACGGGAGTTGAACCGAATTTCGTTCAGGTTCCCCTGGGCGAAGCGCGGCTTGAGCTTCTGGGACAGGCAAACCGGACCTTCCGGCTTTGCCCCAGCGGGTGAGGACGAAAGGTCCAAGCGCAACCGGATGCGATGAAGGTTCATCGCATCCAGATTCGGAGACGAACAGTGGACCGATCTGGCAAAGAGTTGCTGGTCACTGCTCTGCAGAATGCCCTGAGCGACGCCAACCTGGTGGTCATCACCAAGCAGGCGGGGCTCACGGTGACCGAAGTGAGTGATCTTCGGCGCAAGATGCGGGGTGCAGGGGCCGGCTACAAAGTCGCTAAGAATCGGCTGGCACAGCGCGCTCTGAAAGGCACGAAGTACGAAGGCCTGGACAAGCTCTTCAAGGGGCCGACCGCGATCGCTTATTCCAAGGATCCGGTTGCCGCGGCGAAAGTCGCGGTCGCTTACGCGAAGAGCAACGAGAAGCTCACCATCGTCGGCGGTTCGATGGGCACGGACGTCCTTGGTCCCGAAGGGATCACGGCGCTCGCGACCCTGCCGTCGCTCGACGAGCTTCGCGCCAAGCTGGTTGGCATGCTGCAGACTCCGGCGACGCGCGTCGCCACGATCCTGCAGGCGCCGGCCGGCCAATTGGCGCGGGTCTTCGGAGCTTATGCCAAGAAGGGCGAGACCGCGTGACGGTCTGTTCTTCGCGGTTCCGAATTGAAGTTCAAGCAACGCGTTACGAGATAGCCTAGGAGACTAAAATGGCTGATTTGCAGAAGTTGGTGGACGAGCTCTCGAAGCTGACCGTCCTCGAGGCCGCCGAGCTGTCCAAGAAGTTGGAAGAGGCTTGGGGCGTTTCGGCCGCCGCGCCGGTCGCGGTTGCCGCTGCTGGTGGTGGTGGCGCTGCCGCCGCTCCGGCCGAAGTGCAGACGGAGTTCACCGTCATTCTCGTCGATGGTGGCGAGAAGAAGATCAACGTGATCAAGGAAGTCCGCGCCATCACCAGCCTTGGCCTGAAGGAAGCCAAGGACCTGGTCGAGGGTGCGCCGAAGCCGGTGAAGGAAGGCGTCAGCAAGCAGGAAGCTGCTGATCTCAAGAAGAAGCTGGAAGACGCCGGCGCCAAGGTTGAGCTGAAGTAAGGCCTTCAGCCTGTTGTTCGAACGGGGGAAGCGCCGGTTTCACGATCGGCGCTTCCCGCGTCCTCAAGTTATAGGAAATTGCGCCTTCTTCGATCGGCGCGAACAGTAGATCGGACCAGTGGTCGGGGCGCCTCGGACCGCTGGAAGAGGGCACAGAGGCCAAAGAATTCGCGGGCGAATAACGCCCATTGGATCGGATTGGCGAGCACGGCGGACGCGTCGTGCTGCGAGGAAGACAGAGGTCGCTGATGACAAAACCTTTCACCGGACGCAAGCGCATTCGCAAGGATTTCGGCCGTATCGGCGAGATCACGCGGATGCCGAACCTGATCGAAGTGCAGAAGAGCTCGTACGACCAGTTCCTGCAGATCGGCGTCACGGCTGAGAAACGCGAGAGCATTGGGCTGCAGGAAGTGTTTCGCTCAGTGTTCCCGATCAAGGACTTTTCCGAGAAGGCGGAACTGCAGTTCGTCCGCTATGAGCTGGAAGAGCCCAAGTACGATGTCGAGGAATGCCAGCAGCGCGGCATGACGTTCGCCGCGCCGCTGAAGGTGACGTTGCGCCTGGTCGTGTGGGATCACGACGAGGAGACCGGTGCGCGCTCCATCCGCGACATCAAGGAACAGGACGTCTACATGGGCGACATGCCCCTGATGACCTCCAGCGGCACCTTCATCGTGGCCGGCACCGAGCGTGTCGTCGTCAGCCAGATGCATCGCTCGCCGGGCGTGTTCTTCGACCACGACAAGGGCAAGACGCACTCCAGCGGCAAGTACCTGTTCGCCGCGCGCGTCATCCCGTACCGCGGCTCCTGGCTCGATTTCGAATTCGATGCCAAGGACCTGTGCTACGTGCGCATCGACCGCCGCCGCAAGCTGCCGGCGACCACGCTGCTGCTTGCGCTGTGGAGCAAGGGTGTCGAGACCAAGCTCGCCAAGGGCGGCGAGCTGACCGACGAGGACCGCCGTTTCGGCGGCATGTCGGCGGAAGAGATCCTGAACTTCTTCTATAGCCAGGTGGTGTTCACCCACGGCAAGAAGGGCTGGACCACGCCGTTCGAGCCGGAGCGCATGAAGGGCGTGAAGCTTGCCGTCGACATGGTCGACGCCAAGACCGGCAAGGCAGTGGCGGAAGCCGGCGCCAAGATGACGCCGCGCCTCGGCAAGAAGCTGCAGGAAGGCGGCCTCAAGGAAGTGCTGGTGCAGCCGGAAGAGCTGCACGGCCGCTATGCCGCCGTCGACATCATCAACGAGAAGACCGGCGAGATCTTCATCGAGGCCGGCGCCGAGATCACCCAGGCGCTGCTCGACCAGCTCGAGAACGCCGGCGTGCGCGACCTGCCGACCCTCGGCATCGATCACGTCAATGTCGGCCCCTACATGCGCAACACGCTGATGGCCGACAAGAACTCCTCGCGCGAGGAAGCGCTGATCGACATCTACCGGGTCATGCGCCCGGGCGAGCCGCCGACGCTCGACACCGCCGAGACCCTGTTCCAGGGCCTGTTCTTCGACCTCGAGCGCTATGACCTCTCCTCGGTCGGCCGCGTGAAGATGAACTCGCGCCTCAACCTCAACTCGCCGGACTCGATCCGGGTGCTGCGCAAGGAAGACGTGTTGTCGATCCTCAGGGTCCTGGTCGACCTCAAGGACGGCCGCGGCGAGATCGACGACATCGACCATCTCGGCAACCGACGCGTCCGCTCGGTCGGCGAATTGCTGGAGAACCAGTATCGCCTCGGCCTGCTGCGCATGGAGCGTGCGATCCGCGAGCGCATGAGCTCGGTCGAGATCGACACGGTGATGCCGCACGACCTGATCAACGCCAAGCCGGCGGCGGCCGCGGTGCGCGAATTCTTCGGCTCCTCGCAGCTGTCGCAGTTCATGGACCAGACCAACCCGCTGTCGGAGATCACGCACAAGCGCCGCCTTTCGGCCCTCGGCCCGGGCGGTCTGACGCGCGAGCGTGCGGGCTTCGAGGTGCGTGACGTGCACCCGACGCACTACGGCCGCATCTGCCCGATCGAAACGCCGGAAGGTCCGAATATCGGCCTGATCAACTCGCTCGCCACGTTCGCGCGGGTGAACCAGTACGGCTTCATCGAGAGTCCGTACCGCAAGATCGAGAAGGGCACCGTCAGCGATGAGGTGATCTATCTCTCGGCGATGGAAGAAGGCAAATACACCATCGCGCAGGCCAACGCGCGTTTGGACGCCCGCAACAAGCTGGCCGACGACCTCATCTCCTGCCGCCGCGCGGGCGAGTTCGTCATGGCCCGCCGCGAGGACGTGCAGTATATCGACGTCAGCCCGAAGCAGCTGGTGTCGGTCGCTGCGGCGCTCATCCCGTTCCTCGAGAACGATGACGCCAACCGCGCGCTGATGGGCTCCAACATGCAGCGTCAGGCGGTGCCGCTGCTGCAGGCGGATGCTCCGCTGGTCGGCACCGGCATGGAAGGCACGGTCGCCCGCGACAGCGGCGTCGCCATCGTGGCGCGCCGCAAGGGCATCGTCGACCAGGTCGACGCCACCCGCATCGTCATCCGCGCGACGGAGGAAACCAACACCGCCGCGCCGGGTGTCGACATCTACAACCTGCTCAAGTTCCAGCGCTCCAACCAGAACACCTGCATCAACCAGCGCCCGCTGGTGAAGGTGGGCGACGTGGTGGAGAAGGGCGAGATCATCGGCGACGGTCCTTCGACCGACCTCGGCGAGCTCGCGCTCGGCCGCAACGTGCTGGTCGCCTTCATGCCGTGGAACGGCTACAACTTCGAAGACTCGATCCTGATCTCCGAGCGGATCGTGAAGGACGACGTCTTCACCTCGATCCACATCGAGGAATTCGAAGTGATGGCCCGCGACACCAAGCTGGGCCAGGAGGAAATCACCCGCGACATTCCGAACGTGGGTGAGGAAGCCCTGAAGAACCTCGACGAAGCCGGCATCGTCTATATCGGCGCCGAGGTGAAGCCGGGCGACATCCTGGTCGGCAAGGTCACGCCGAAGGGCGAGAGCCCGATGACGCCGGAAGAGAAGCTGCTGCGCGCCATCTTCGGCGAAAAGGCCTCCGACGTGCGCGACACGTCGCTGCGCCTGCCGCCGGGCGTTTCGGGCACCATCGTGGAAGTGCGCGTCTTCTCCCGCCGCGGCGTGGACAAGGACGAGCGCGCCCTGGCGATCGAGCGCGCCGAGATCGAGCGCCTGGCCAAGGACCGCGACGACGAAAAGGCGATCCTGGAGCGTAACTTCTACAGCCGCTTGAAAGAGCTGCTGATGAACCAGACCGCCACCGGCGGTCCGAAGACGCTGAAGGCGGAGACCAAGATCACGGAAAAGACCTTGTCGGAGTTCACCCCTGGCCAGTGGCGCCAGATCGGCGTGAAGAACGACAAGCGTATGGCCGAGATCGAAGGCCTGAAGAAGCAGTTCGAGGATTCGGTGAAGGCCCTCGAGAAGCGCTTCGAGAACAAGGTCGAGAAGCTGCAGCGCGGTGACGAGCTGCCGCCGGGCGTCATGAAGATGGTCAAGGTGTTCGTTGCGGTGAAGCGCAAGCTGCAGCCGGGCGACAAGATGGCCGGACGTCACGGCAACAAGGGCGTCGTGTCCCGCATCACGCCGGCCGAGGACATGCCGTACCTGGAAGACGGCACGCCGGTCGACATCGTGCTCAATCCGCTGGGCGTGCCCAGCCGCATGAATGTTGGCCAGATCCTCGAGACCCACCTGGGCTGGGCCTGCGCCAATCTCGGCCGCCAGATCGGCCAGATGATCGACGCGGTCCACAAGGGCGACCACAAGCCGGCCGAGTTGCGCAAGCAGCTGAAGGACATCTACGGCGAGCGCACCTACAAGTCCGACCTGATGGACCTGCAGGACGGCGAGCTGGTGGAGCTGGCCGAGGGCCTGCGCAAAGGCGTGCCGGTGGCTTCTCCGGTGTTCGATGGCGCCCGCGAGGACGACATCAACCAGATGCTGGAGCGCGCCGGCCTCAAGAACTCGGGGCAGGTGATCCTGACCGACGGCCGGACCGGCGAGCGGTTCGACCGCCAGGTCACGGTCGGCTACATCTACATGCTGAAGCTGCACCACCTGGTGGACGACAAGATCCACGCGCGTTCGATCGGCCCGTACAGCCTGGTGACCCAGCAGCCGCTGGGCGGCAAGGCGCAGTTCGGCGGTCAGCGCTTCGGCGAAATGGAAGTGTGGGCGCTCGAGGCCTACGGTGCAGCCTATACGCTGCAGGAGATGTTGACGGTGAAGTCCGACGACGTTTCCGGCCGCACCAAGACCTACGAAGCGATCGTGCGCGGCGACGACAACTTCGAGGCGGGCATCCCAGAGTCCTTCAACGTGTTGGTGAAGGAACTCCGGTCGCTCGGCCTCAATGTCGAGCTGACGCAGAACCAGTACTGATTGATCGGATCGGCTGAGACGGCGGGGTGGACGCACCCCGCCGGTCCGGCCCGAGGAGAAGATGATGAACAATGAATTGATGAACGTTTTCGGCCAGCCCACCGGCACGCAGACCTTCGACCAGATCCGCATCTCGATCGCCAGCCCGGAGCGCATCCGCTCCTGGTCGTACGGCGAGATCAAGAAGCCGGAGACGATCAACTACCGCACCTTCAAGCCGGAGCGCGACGGCCTGTTCTGCGCGCGCATCTTCGGCCCGATCAAGGACTACGAGTGCTTGTGCGGCAAGTACAAGCGCATGAAGTATCGCGGCATCATCTGCGAGAAGTGCGGCGTCGAAGTCACGCTCTCCAAGGTGCGGCGCGACCGCATGGGCCACATCGAGCTGGCCTCGCCCGTCGCGCACATCTGGTTCCTGAAGTCGCTGCCGAGCCGCATCGGCCTCTTGCTCGACATGACGCTGAAGGATCTCGAGCGCATCCTCTATTTCGAGAACTACGTCGTCATCGAGCCGGGCCTGACGCCCCTCAAGCTGCATCAGCTGCTGACCGAGGACCAGTATCTCGACGCCCAGGACGAGTTCGGCCAGGACGCGTTCCAGGCCGGCATCGGCGCCGAGGCGCTGAAGCTCATGCTTTCGGCCATCAACCTGGAGACCGAGCGCGAGCAGATGAAGGTCGACCTGCGCGAGACCTCGTCGGAGGCCAAGCGCAAGAAGCTGGTCAAGCGCCTGAAGCTGGTCGACGCTTTCGTCGAATCCGGCTCGCGCCCCGAGTGGATGATCCTGGACGTCGTCCCGGTGATCCCGCCCGAGTTGCGTCCGCTGGTTCCGCTCGACGGCGGCCGGTTCGCGACCTCGGACCTCAACGACCTCTATCGCCGCGTCATCAACCGCAACAACCGCCTGAAGCGGCTGATCGAGCTGCGCGCGCC
>DATEOK010000298.1:0-22442 GCA_035274225.1 Dongiaceae bacterium | reverse complement strand
CGGCCAGCGCCTCGGCGTTCTGCAGCGCCAGCGCGCCGGCGATGGTGACCGGCGCCATCGCGCCCGACAGTGTGAACGGCGTCAGCACCACCGGCTGGCCATGCTCGGCCATCGCCATCAGGCCCTGCAGCATCGGGACGTCGAGGCGCAGCGGCGAATTGCTGTTGACGATGGAGAACAGGCTCGGCTCCTTCGCCAGCTGTTCCTTTGAAATGCCGCGTGCGAGACAGATCATCTCCACCGCATCGAGGATGCGCTCGCGGCCGAGGCTGTACGGGTGCCAGATGCGGTCGGTCAGCGTGATCGCGGCGTAGTGCGCATCGAGGTGTCGCGTCAGGGGCGGGATGTCCGCCGGCTCGACCGGATAGCCGCCGATGAACTGCACCACGTTCAGGCTCTGCGTCAGGCGCAGCAGGTTGCAGTAGTCTTCGAAGTTGCCCGGCCGCCGGCCCCGGTCGAGGTCGGAGACGTTCGGTGCCGAGGCGACCGAGCCGAAATTGACGTGGTTGCCGCCGAAGGTGAGGTTGCGCGCGGACACCCGCGCATGCAGCGTGAACTCCGCCGGCGCCTTGCCGACATACTCCGCGACCAGGTGGCGGTCGAAGCGCAGCCGTTGTGTACCGGGCACCAGCTCCGCGCCCTTGGCGACCGCGCGCTGGCGGGCCTGTTCGTCCAGAAACTCGATGCCGAACTCTTCCAGGATACGCATCGAGGCGTCGTGGATGCGCTCGATCTGCTCCTCGTTCAGAACCTCGACCGGCTTGTACGGGTTGCGATGGGTGCGCCAGGGCAGCTGTTTGACGCCGCCGGCGGTGCGGCGTTCGCGGCGCACGCGCTGCTCTCGTTGCATGGCGGATCCTTTCAACGGAACGTACTAACTCATTGATCCGATAGCAGCCCCCCTGCCCTCAAGCCAATGAGATTTGGGCCGCCGGCCGCCGCTATTTTTCGATGGCCGCAAACGAAAACGGGGGCCGAAAACGGCCCCCGCTCCGATCGCTATGACAGGATGTCTACTTCGCGGCGACCTTGGAGGTGGTGGTAACCACCGGCATGCCGACATCCTTGGTCAGCTTGACTTTGACCTTGGCGATTTCGCCGGCGGTGATGTTGAGGTGTTCCTTGCCCCACATCTCGCCCTGCTTTGCCAGCAGGATATACTTGCCCTCGCGCAGCATGATCGTCGGCTCTGCGCCGACCTGCTCGGTCACCAGCTCGTGTTCGCCCTTTTCGTTCGGCTTCGAGCGCAGGACCTGCCAGGTGACGTCCTGCATCACCTTCTTCTTGCCGTTGAAGGCGGCCACCTCGGTGTAGCCGGCATAGAGGTTGAGCGTGTAGTCGTAGGCTTGGCCGGCCTTCAGCGGCACCACCAGATCGGCGGTCGTGCCCTTGTAGGTGGCGCGCACCACATAGCCGCCGGCCGGAACCACGAAGCTGGCGGTCGGCGCGGTCACGATGTCGACGCGCTTGCCGCCGTCCGGCTTGCCCTTCACGTAGGTCAGCATCTCCCACTGGACCGGGTCCTTGACCGGCTTGCGGCCCTTGGAGGTGATCATCTTGATGCTGATCTCGGACATGCCGAACATCACGTTGCGGATCACCGGCTCCTTGCCGACCGTGAAGGTCTGCTTGGCGGCCATGCCCTTCGCCTGGCCCAGCACCTGATACTGGCCGGGCTTCAGCTTGGTCTTCAAGATCGCGGCGGCTTCCGTCACCGTCGGCGTCTTGCCGGGCTTGCCGTTCTTGTCGAGCTTGGTGATGGTCCACGTGACCGGCTCGGTCATCGCCTTGCCGTTGGCACCGTTGGTGCCGCTGATGGTGACCTCAGCCTCGGCAGCCGCTTGCGCGACGCTGCCGGCCATGAGGAAGGCTGCGGCGGAGACGCCGACGGCCAACAAGAAAGTCGCAACGCGCGTGAAAGTCCGCACGGGGCACCCCTCTAAAGTCAAATATGTGAACGACTTAATACTCTAAGGACTCAGTTGGTCTCAAGCTTTCGTTCGGACTACATCATCCGTCGAGTTTGTTAACGAGGGATTTACTTTCGATCGCATTCTCGCTTTTACGAATGCGCGCATATGAAAGCGGGCATGCTCCGGATGGTAGCGCCAAGCCGTGCCGACCGGGCAGGCCAGGCGGGCGAGGCAGCCAACCTGGCTGCATGACCCGGATTCATTTTGCAGTGCAACAACGTGGTCGACGCAGCGATCGACCGCATAGCCGGCCGACGTAAAGGCGTTCACCGGACAGTGCGTCAGGCACGGCCGATCCACACAAGCATCGCATGGATGCGCTTGTTCCCGCCGCGGCAGGGCGATGGCGTCACGCAGAAGGATAGCCGCGCGATAGGCGTGCCAGAGGCCGAACTCAGGATGGATCTGGATCCCGATCGGCGACTGGCGCACGCCCTCCGCCCGCTCCGCCCAGCGCTGGAACGGCCAGTAAGGCGGCCCGGCGAACGGGAAAAGCGCGAGGCCATCGACCGAAGCCGCGATCGGTTCAATGACGTTGCGCGTCCAGCGGTCGAGTGGGTCCGGATCGTCGAGCGTCGCGATCTCAGCACCGCTTTTGTCCCAAAGCTCCGATCCTGCATTTCCGATGAGGATGAGCGTTCGCGCCCACGGCGCCACGCGCAGAAGTTCAGCGTCCATCGCGCCATCGGTTGCGAAACCGCCACGCACGCGCAAACCATGGCGCGCAAGCGCCTCAATCAATTCAGCAAGCGGCACACGCCCTCCTGGACGCAGCGCCAGGGTCAAGTCTAGCATGGCGCCCGTTGCGCCAATCTAAGGGGCTGTCCGCCATGTATGAATCCGAAACCGTCAGCTTCACCCGCATGGATGAAGGAACGCGCGAAGAGTATCAGCTCCTCGATCGCCACTACAAGAAACTGGATCTGGAGCTCGCCGACAACGTGCTGGCGATGCTCGACCGCCTGCGCGGCGACAAGATGGGCTACCGGATCGACCGCTACCAGCACAGCCTGCAGACCGCGACCCGCGCCCAGCGCGACGGCGCCGACGAGGAGACCATCGTGGTCGCCCTGCTGCACGACATCGGCGACATCCTGGCACCGTGGAACCATTCCGACCTGGCAGCCGCGATCCTGCAGCCCTACCTCAGCCCGGACAATCATTGGCTGGTGCAGCATCACGGCATCTTCCAGGGATACTATTTCTGGCACCACAGCGGCGGCGACCGCTTCGCGCGCGAGCGCTATCGCGGCCATCCGATGTTCGAGCGCACCGCGGCATTCTGCGAACGCTGGGACCAGACTTCGTTCGACCCCAACTACGACACGCTGCCGCTCGAGGCGTTCGAGCCGATGGTGCGCCGGCTGTTCGCGCGGCCGCCGTTCGGCGGGGCGGCGCTATGAGTTTCGTGACCGGCATCGGCGGGGTGTTCTTCAAGTCCCGCAACCCCTCCGACCTCGCGCGCTGGTACCGAGACGTGCTGGGCGTGCCGGCCGACCCGGACTCCGCCAGCTGGGCATTCCCGTGGCAGGACCAGCATGGCGAGCCCGGCTATACCGTCTGGGGCGTGCTCCGCTCCTCCACCAGTTACTTCGGCAACTCCGGCCAGACCTTCATGGTCAACTTCCGCGTCAGCGACCTGGACGGCGCGCTCAAGCGGCTGCGCGACGCCGGCGTCCAAGTCGATGACCGGGTCGAAAAGACGGTCGAAGGCCGATTCGGCTGGTTCGTCGACCCCGACGGCCGCCGCGTGGAGCTGTGGGAGCCGGCCCCGATCGATTAGGGTGTTCGACGAGGGGCGTTAACCTCTCGTCGGTGGCCTGTGCTGTCGGTCACAGACGCAGGGCCGGCGGCTTCCTAGATTCCCCTCATGCTTGATTCGCGGACTGCGCGCCGAACCAGGCAGTTTACGAGGGGTACCATGCTTCGGTTATTGGGTATTGCGACGCTGGTCTTGATGGCCGTCTGCCTTGCCATCGGTGCGTCGATTGCTCTGGCGAACGCCGACGCCGTGCCGGCCGTCGTATCTGAGCAGCGGAAGGTCGAAGCGGTCGATCCCGACCGCCGCATGATCGACAATTCCCTGGCCGCCATCGCGTCGAGCGACAGTTCCAACCAGGATATCTGAAAATGACCAACACATCGATCAAGATCGTCCGGCCGTGGCCGGCCGAGCAGCCGCGCCCGCCCGTGACGCATCGCACCGATGGCATCAAGGCGTCGACGCCTCAGGCCGCGAATACGTCGCGTCCGACGCGGGTGAAGCCGGCTGCCGCCTAGATCTGCCGGGCTAGAACCAGCCCTGCTCCTGCATCTTCGGCGTGAGCTGCTCGATGATCGCAGTGGCGGTGTCCTCGGCGCCCTTTTTCACCTTGCTGCCGACCGAGCGCACGACTCCGGCGCCGGTTGCGACCGACTGTGCGGCGCGCGTGGCGGAGAGCTTAGCGACCGGTAACTCGGTGGCGAGGCCCGGTGCCGCGCTTTCCTTGCCGACATCGGCCTCGCCCAGCAGCTTCCGCTGCTTGCCGTCGACGCGATAGGCCTGCGCGAGCACACGCAGTTCGCCGCCGCCGAGCGCAAAGCCCACGATCTTCTGATCCGGCACGCCGTTGCTGCCGACGGTGAGGAACTGGCCTTCGATGATGTAGGAATCTTCGTTCAACGGCGTGGCTCCGCGCCACCGAACGGCGGGCAGGCCAAGCGCTTGCAGCTTCGCCACCAACTGGGTTGCCACCGCGTCGGCGATATCGCGCTCGAGGGCGTCACGCTGCTCGGTCTTGTCGGGGTCGTCGGTCGCCCCGCTCAAGCGCGGCGCGGCGACACTGGCATACGACACCTGGTTCGGTGCAACCGCGAAGTCGTAGACGTAGATCTGTTTGGGATAGTTGAACGAAAGCTCTTGAGGCGGTGGGGCTGCTTCCTTCTTGGTGGTCTCGCAGCCGATGAGGAATAGACTGAGAATAGCCGCTAACGGCAGCAATAGCCGCATGATCATCCCCCTAATAGAATGACGATGAATTCCGGTCTAGGCCCGGCCCGCCGCGCTTCTCCTCTCCGGTTCGTCTTCCAGCACGGCGTTCGGTCCCGCGCGCTCGCGGCGCGGTGTCTTGCCAAAGAAATCGCGATAGCACTTCGAGAAATGCGATGCCGACACGAACCCGCAGGCGAGCGCGATGTCGATCACGGACATATTGGTTTGCAGCAGCAAGAGGCGCGCCCGATTGAGGCGTAGCTCCACGTAATAGCGCGCCGGCGAGCGGTGCAGATACTTGGCGAACAGCCGCTCCATCTGCCGGCTCGAGAGTCCCGCGGCTTCCGCCAGCTCCTGCCGGCTCAGCGGCTCCTCCAGATTCTGCTCCATCAACTGGATGACCTGGATCAGCTTCGGATGCCGCACGCCGAGCCGCGCGGTCAGCGCCATGCGCTGGTGATCGTGGCGGTCGCGGATGCGCTCGTGGATGAACTGCTCGGACACCGAGGCCGCCAGCTCATGCCCATGCTGCTGCGAGATCATGTTCAGCATCATGTCGAGCGCCGCGGTGCCGCCGGAGCAGGTGAAGCGGTTGCGGTCGATCTCGAACAGTTCCGAGGTCGCCTCGATCTCCGGGAAATTCTCGGAGAAGCTGGCGAGGTTCTCCCAATGGATGGTGCAGCGATAGCCGTTGAGCATGTTGGCGCGCGCCAGGATGTGGCTGCCGGTGCACAGCGCGCCGATGTCCGCGCCTTGCCGGTCCGCGCGACGCAGCGCGGCGAACACGTTCTTGTCCTCGTAGAGATGGCCGTCGATGCCGCTGCACAGGATGACGGTCTGGTAGCCGCCGATCTGGTCGAGGCCGCCTTCGGGCGCGAGCTCGATGCCGTTGCTCGCGCGCACCGACTTGCCGTCCTGCGAAAACAGCCGCCAACGATAGAGCTCCTTGCCGCTCGCGCGATTGGCGAGACGCAACGGCTCGATGGCGGAGGTGAACGCGATCATCGAGAAGTTCGGCACCAGCAGGAAGGCGATCTCCTGCGGCAGCTTGCTCGGCTTCGATCCAAACATGGGCGGCGGAACAACCCTCTAAGGCGCCGGCCTCCCCAAGAAGCCCACGGCGCGATCTGAAAAGTCGGTGCCGTCTATAGAACATATCACCGCAGTTGTCGCTAGGAGATTTTCGGTCGCAGGGTGGCCGAGAATGCAAGCCTAAGGCGGGCTTAGGCGCTTGACCGATCGCTAAAATCCTGGGGAAATCGGGCCCTTCCCGCCGCCGGATTCCCCATCCAATGAAGCAGACCTACTCCATCTTCTCCCTGGTGCGGAACGCCCTCACCCACCACCAGGATTGGCAGGAGGCCTGGCGCAGCCCCGATCCCCGGCCGGACTACGACGTCGTCATCATCGGCGGCGGCGGGCATGGCCTTGCCACCGCCTACTACCTGGCCAAGGAGCACGGCATCACCAACGTCGCGGTGTTGGAGAAAGGCTGGCTGGGCGGCGGCAATACCGGGCGCAACACCACGGTCGTGCGCTCCAACTACCTCTGGGATGAGTCCGCCCACCTCTACGAATTCTCCCTGAAGCTGTGGGAGGGCCTGTCCCAGGATCTCAATTACAACGTCATGTTCTCGCAGCGCGGCCTGGTCTCCCTGGCCCACAGCCAGCATGAGATGCAGGCGCTGCGCCGCCGGGTCTATGCCATCAAGCTCAACGGCATCGATTCCGAGTTCCTGACCCCAGCGCAGCTGACGGACTGGTGCCCGATCATCCATGTCGGGCGGGACGCGCGCTACCCGATCGTCGGCGCCAGCCTGCAACGTCGCGGCGGCGTGGCGCGGCACGATGCCGTGGCCTGGGGCTTCGCCCGCGCCGCCGATGCCCGCGGCGTCGACATCATCCAGAATTGCGAGGTGACCGGCCTCAGGGTCGACAACGGTCGCGTCACCGGCGTCGAAACCACGCGGGGCGCTATCGGCGCCAAGAAGGTGGCCATCGCCGTTGCCGGCCATTCCAGCGTCGTCTGCGCGATGGCCGGCTTCCGCCTGCCGGTCTCCAGCCACGTGCTGCAGGCGATGGTGTCGGAGCCGATCAAGCCGGTGCTCGACACCGTCATCACCTCCGGCCTGGTGCATGTCTATGTCAGCCAGTCGGACAAGGGCGAACTGGTGTTCGGCGCCGGTATCGACAGCTACAACTCCTATTCCCAGGCCGGCAGCCCGCCGGTCACCGAAGGCATGCTGAATGCCCTGACCGACCTGTTCCCGATCTTCAGCCGGCTGCGCTTCCTGCGGCAGTGGGGCGGCATCGTCGACACCTGCCCGGATGCCAGCCCGATCCTCGGCAAGACGCCGGTCGAGAATCTGTTCCTCAATTGCGGCTGGGGCACCGGCGGCTTCAAGGCAACCCCCGGCTCCGGCTTCGTCTACGCCCACACCATCGCGACCGGCGAGCCGCATCCCCTCGCCGCCCCCTTCTCGCTCGAGCGGTTCTCGACCGGCTACCTGATCGACGAGCATGGCGCCTCCGGCGTGGCGCATTAGGTCGCGGGCTAAGTCCTTGACCCTGCGGCGTCCGGACGACAATACATGGCGCTCGGCCAAAGGACGGGGGTGGCCGGACCAGCCATCCTCGCCGCCGATTCCAAGGTCGCCCCGGTAAGTCCTGATGAAACAGCATTATTCGATCTTCACGCTCGCGCGGAACGCCGCCAGTTACCACGAGAAGTGGACCGAGGCCTGGCGCAGCCCGGACCCCAAGCCGGAATACGACGCGGTCATCGTCGGCGGCGGCGGCCACGGCCTGGCGACCGCCTATTACCTGGCCAAGGAGCATGGGCTCACCAACATCGCGGTCCTGGAAAAGGGCTGGCTGGGCGGCGGCAACACCGGGCGCAACACCACCATCGTCCGCTCCAACTACCTGTGGGACGAGTCCGCGCATCTCTACGAGCATGCGCTGAAGCTGTGGGAAGGTCTGTCGCAGGACCTGAACTACAACGTGATGTTCAGCCAGCGCGGCCTGCTCTCCACCGCCCACACCATCCACGACATGCAGACGCTGCGCCGACGGGTCTACGCCATCCAGCTCAACGGCATCGATTCCGAGATCCTGACCCGCGAGCAGGTCGCGGCCTATTGCCCGATCCTCGATTGCTCGCCGACCGCGCGCTATCCGGTGTTCGGCGCCAGCCTGCAGCGCCGCGGCGGCGTGGCGCGCCATGACGCGGTCGCCTGGGGCTATGCCCGCGGCGCTGACGCGCGCGGCGTCGACATCATCCAGAATTGCGAAGTCACCGGCTTTGACATCGAAGGCGGCAAGGTCGTCGGCCTGCAGACCACGCGCGGCGCCATTCGCGCCAAGAAGGTCGGCGTGGTCGTCGCTGGGCATTGTGGCGTGCTGGCCGGCATGGCGGGTTTCCGTCTGCCGATCGAGAGCCATCCGCTGCAGGCGATGGTGTCGGAGCCGATCAAGCCGGTGCTCGATTGCGTCGTGATGTCCGGCCAGGTGCACGTCTATGTCAGCCAGTCCGACAAGGGCGAGCTGGTGTTCGGCGCCGGCATCGACAGCTTCAACTCGTATTCGCAGATCGGCAGCCCGCCGGTGGTCGAGAACATGCTGAACGCGCTGATCGAGCTGTTCCCGATGTTCAGCCGCCTGCGCTTCCTGCGGCAGTGGGGCGGCATCGTCGACACCTGCCCTGACGCCAGCCCGATCATCGGCAAGACCCCGGTGGAGAATCTTTTCTTCAATTGCGGCTGGGGGACAGGCGGCTTCAAGGCGACGCCCGGCTCCGGCCATGTCTTCGCGCACACCATCGCAACCGGCGAGCCGCACAAGCTCGCGGTGCCGTTCGCGCTGGAGCGCTTCACCACCGGCTACCTGATCGACGAGCACGGCGCCGCCGGCGTCGCTCACTGAGAGGCATTCCCCGATGTTGCTGATCCCCTGCCCTTACTGTGGAAAGCGCGACGAGCACGAGTTCACCTACGCGCGCGAGGGCCACATCGCCCGCCCGACCAACGGCGCGGAGCTCTCGGACGCGGACTGGGCGCAGTACCTGTTCATGCGCAAGAACCCCAAGGGCGTGCACTATGAGCGCTGGATGCATGCCAAGGGCTGCCGCCGCTATTTCAACGTCGCGCGCGATACGGTCACGCACGAGATCTACGCGGTCTACGAGATGGGTCAGCCCAAGCCTGAGATCGATCGAGGGAACGGCCGATGAGCCAGGTCAATCGCCTCACCAATGGTGGCCGGATCGATCGCAGCAAGCCGCTGCGCTTCATCTTCGACGGCAAGCCTTACCAGGGCTATCACGGCGACACGCTCGCCTCGGCGCTGCTGGCGAACGGCGTGGTGCTGGTCGGCCGCAGCTTCAAGTATCACCGCCCGCGCGGCCTGCTCTCGGCCGGCGCGGAAGAGCCGAACGCGCTGATCCAGCTTGGGCAAGGCAACCGCAGCGAGCCCAACCTGCGCGCGACGCAGATCGAGCTCTATGACGGCCTGATCGCGGAGAGCCAGAACCGTTTCCCGAGCCTCACCACCGACTTCGGCGCGGTGAACAGCCTGTTCCATCGCGTCTTCCCGTCGGGCTTCTACTACAAGACCTTCATGTGGCCGAAGAGCTTCTGGCTGAAGTACGAGCACTTCATCCGCCGCATGGCCGGTCTCGGCAAGTGCCCGACCGAACCCGATCCTGATCGCTACGACAAGCTCTACACCCACGCCGATGCCTTGATCGTCGGCGCCGGGCCCGCAGGCATCGCCGCCGCGTTGGCCGCCGGCCGTGCCGGTGCGCGCGTGATCCTGGTGGACGAGCAGCAGGAGATGGGCGGCTCGCTGCTGTCCGACCGGCAAGCGACGATCGACGGCAAGCCCGCCGCCCACTGGGTCGCCGATGCGCTCGCCGAGCTGCGCGCGATGCCCGACGTCACGCTGCTGCCGCGCACCGTCGCGTTCGGCTACTACGACCACAACATGGTCAGCCTGATGGAGCGGGTGACGGATCATCTCAGCCCGACCTCGCCCGAGGCGCTGAAGCAGCCGCGCCAGCGGCTGTGGCGCGTGCGCGCCAAGGACGTGATCCTGGCGACCGGCGCGATCGAGCGGCCGATGGTCTATCTCGACAACGACCGGCCGAACTGCATGCTGGCCTCGGCCGCGCAGACCTATGTCAACCGCTACGGCTCCGCGCCCGGCAAGCGCGCGGTCGTCCTCACCAACAACGACACCGCCTATCAAGTCGCGCTCGACCTGGTTGATGCCGGCGTTTCCGTCGCGGCCATCGTCGATGTGCGCGAGAACCCGGAGGGCGAGCTGGTTGCCAGTGCGCGCTCCCGTGGCATCGAGATCCTTGCCAACCACGCCGTGACCCACGTCAAGGGCAAGCTGGCGGTGAACGGGGTCGAGGTGCGGCGCCTCGCCAGTGACGGCAAGGGCGTCACCAGCGACGGCCGCGGCATCTCCTGCGACATGGTGTTGAGCTCCGCCGGCTGGCAGCCGACCGTGCACCTGTTCTCGCAGTCTCGCGGCAAGGTGAAGTGGAACCCGGACATCCTGGCCTTTGTGCCTGACAAGCCGCTGCCGGGGCAGAACAACCAGTCGGTCGGCGCTGCGCGCGGCCGTTTCTCGCTGGCGGATTGCCTGGTCGACGGCCACGCCGCCGGCGCGGCCTCCGCGCATGCCGCCGGCTTTACGCACTCCGCGGGCAACACGCCCGTCGCGGGCGCTGAGCCGGCGCTGGGCGCGATGCGCGAGATGTGGGTCGTCCCCTCGACCAAGCCGCTCGGCCACGAGGGCAAGCACTTCATCGACTACCAGAACGACGTGACCGCCGCCGACGTGGCATTGGCCCACCGAGAAGGCTATCGCTCGGTCGAGCACCTCAAGCGCTACACGACGATGGGCATGGCGACCGACCAGGGCAAGACCAGCAACGTCAATGCGCTGGCGCTGATGGCCGACCTGCGCGGCGTCAGTGTGCCGGAGGTCGGCACCACGACGTTCCGCCCGCCCTACACGCCAGTGACGATCGGCGCCTTCTCCGGCATCGACAAGGGCGACTTCCTCGACCCGATCCGCAAGACGCCGCTGCATTCCTGGCACGAGCAGCATGGCGCGCCGTTCGAGACGGTCGGCCAGTGGCACCGCGCCTGGTACTATCCGAAGCCCGGCGAGAGCATGCATGACGCGGTCAACCGCGAAGTGAAGGCGGTGCGCACCTCCGTCGGCATTGTGGACGCCTCGACCCTGGGCAAGATCGACATCCAGGGTCCGGACGCCGCCTGGTTCCTCAACATGGTCTACACCAACGCCTGGTCCAAGCTGGAGCCGGGCAAGTGCCGCTATGGCCTGATGCTGGGCGAGGACGGCATGGTGATGGATGACGGCGTGACCAGCCGCCTCGCCGAGAACCACTTCCACATGACCACGACGACCGGCGGCGCCGCGCGCGTGATGGCGTGGCTGGAGGACTGGCTGCAGTGCGAGTGGCCCGACAAGAAAGTGTACCTCACCAGCGTCACCGAGCAGTGGGCCGTCATCGGCATCAGCGGCCCGATGGCGAGCAAGCTGTTGGCCGAGGTCGCGCCGGCCCTGCCACTCGACGACAAGAGCTTCCCGCACCTCTCCTTCACCGACGGCGTGGTGGCGGGCGTCAAATGCCATGTCTACCGCATCACCTTCACCGGCGAAGCGACCTACGAGCTCAACATGCCGCCGTCCTACGCGATGCATGTGTGGCGCGCGCTGATGCAGGCGGGCGAGAAATACGGCATCACGCCCTACGGCACCGAGGCGATGCATGTGCTGCGCGCCGAGAAGGGCTTCATCATCGTCGGCCAGGAGACCGACGGCACCACCACGCCGCAGGACCTCGGCATGGATTGGATCGTCAGCAAGCAGAAGCCGGACTTCCTCGGCAAGCGTTCGCTGCAGCGTTCCGACACCAAGCGCCCGGACCGCAAGCATCTGGTCGGCCTGTTGACCGAGGATCCGAACGAAGTGCTGCCGGAAGGCGCGCAGATCGTCGCCGACCTCAAGGACAAGCCGCCGATGGAAATGATCGGCCACGTCACGTCGAGCTACTACAGCCCGAACTGCGGCCGCTCGATCGCCATGGCGGTGGTCAAGAACGGCCGCAACCGAATGGGCGACACGCTCTACATGCCGTACGAGGGCAAGGTGGTGAAGGCCAAGGTGACCGAGCCCAAGTTCTACGATCCGGAAGGAGCGCGCATCAATGGTTGAGACCTATCAGCGCCGCAGCCCGCTCGCGCACCTCAGCCTGGTCGCGCGCGCCGCGTCCAGCAAGAAGGACGGCGCTGGCATCGTCATGTCCGAGGTGCCGCACCGGACCATCGTCAATATCCGCGGCACCGCCTCCGACCCGGCCTTCGCGTCGGCGGTGCAGACCGCCACCGGCTTGGCGCTGCCTGCCGCGGCCAACACGGTCGCCAACGGGAGCATGTGGCAGATTCTCTGGCTCGGCCCCAACGAATGGTGGATTACGGGTCCGGATGGCGAGGCGGACTCGCTGGTCGAAGCGTTGCGTGCAAACTTCGCCGGCCAGCACGCCACCGCCTGCGACGTTTCGGAATCCCGCGCCATCATCGCGCTCAAGGGTCCGAAGGCGCGCGAGGTGCTGATGCGCGGCGTCAGCCTCGACCTGCATCCGCGCGCGTTCCGCGTCGGCCAGTGCGCGCAGACCGGCGTCTCCCGCGCCAATGCGCTGATCCATCTGGTCAACGACACGCCGACTTACGAGATCTATGTGCTGAAGAGCTTCTCGGATTATCTCTGGCGCTGGCTTGAACAGGTCGCGGCGGACTTCAACCTGGCGGTCGAAGCCTAGTCACCGGATCAATGCACCACGACGATCGCCGAGGCCGCCGCCGGCTGGAAGATCGCGACACACGTCCTGGCATCGTTCTTGGTGACGACCCACGGGTGCGTGACGTAGGTCTGCTGCACGTAGCTGTCGCCCGGCCGGATCTCCGATCCGAATTTCCGGTTGCCCTCGTGGTCCAGCGAATAGGTCCGGATCGTCGCCGCACTTTGATTGAAGAAGATCACCTCGGTCAGCGTGGCCTCGTCGATCGCCCGGAGCCCGCCTTCACCAGCGCAGCCGACGTCCTGCAACTCGGTCTGCGCCTGCGCGCTGCCAGCGGCGAACGCCGTCAGGATCGCCGCCAAAAATGCCCATCGCATCGCGTCATACTCCTCTAGCAAAGGTGAGCTGCTTGGCTATCCAGCCAGTTGCGTGACCACTTCCTGTGAGCGCAGCAGATCCGCGAGCGTGGTCCGCTCGAGGCTCTGCACCATCGCACTCTCGGCCTGGCCCAGCACACGGTCCAGCAGCGAGCCGACCGCGCGGGCGATTGGGCAATTCGGATTGGCGTTCTCATGCCGCGCGAACAAGGGCGCGTCCTCGACCGCGTGATAGATCTCGTCGAGGCCGATACGTTCGACCGGCCTTGCCAGCACGAAGCCGCCGGTCGCGCCGGCACGCGAATCGACGATCCCCGCTGCGCGCAGATCACCCATCAGGCGCCGGATCAGCACCGGATTGGTGCCGACCGAGCCCGCGATGTAATCCGACGAGGTCGGCTTGCCCGCCTTGGCGGCGAGCAGGACCAGCGTGTGAATCGCAACGGCAAATCGACTGTTCTGCATGCTCTAACGGTCAGGCCTTCGCGTATCGGGACAATCCCGTTCCGCCGGCGATTATGGGGCCAGGGGACGCGGCTTTCCAGTGCCGACTTGCCGGTATTCCGGCTATCCGCCAGGATAGGGGGGCCGCCCATATTAACCTTGATTCCCAGGCACCGTGACCTCACCCGCGATCGTCAACACCCCGATCAAGCCGCTGCTCGCGTTCGTTCTGATGGGAACAGCCGTGCTGTGCTTTTCGCTGGTCGATGCAACCGCGAAATGGCTGACCCAGGGTTACGATCCCTGGCAGATCGCATTTCTCAGCCGCATCGTGCCGATCGTTGTCGCGCTGATCGTGGCGTATCGGGAGACCGGCAACCCTTTCAACTTCTACACCAAGTTCCCAAAGGTACAGATCCTGCGTGCCGCGCTCACCATCCCGATGATCTGGTGTTTTTTCACCGGCCTCAAATTAATGTCCCTGGCAGAGGCGATCACCATCGCCTTCACCGCGCCGCTGTTCATCACCATGCTGTCGCGGCCGCTGCTGGGTGAGAAGATCGGGCCGCGGCGCTGGGGTGCGGTCATGATCGGATTCGTTGGCATCCTCGTTGCGTTGCGGCCGGGTGTCGGCGGGATCGAAACCGGCCCGATCCTGGTCATCATCTCCGCCTTCGCCTATGCGCTGTCGATGTGCCTGTTGCGGCGCTTCGCGGGCCAGGAGCCGACGCACAACATCCTGTTCTACAGCGCGATCGGCGCCTTCCTGGTCGGCGGATTCAATTCGGTCTCGATCTGGACCCAGCCGGACGCGACGGATTGGGGCTTGCTGCTGCTGGTCGGCGTGTGGGGCGTCTTCGGCAGCTATGCGGTGATCCGCGCCTACCGGCTGGGTGAAGCGTCGATGCTCGCGCCGCTCGAATACACCGCGCTTATCTGGTCGATGCTGTTCGATCTCTGGCTGTTCCACCTGACGCCGATACCAGCGGTTCTGTTCGGCGCCGCCATCGTCATCGCCAGCAACGTCTACATCGCCCACCGCGAACACAAGATCGCGAAGGCCGCGGCGCAATGAGGTTTGCCTTGACCCTGTCCGCCGTCCTGATGGCCTGCGCGGCGGTGCCGGCGCTGGCCGCGCCCAAGCCGCTGACGACCGACGAAATCCGCACCCTGCTGACAGGCAATACGGTGCATGGCACCTGGGCAGGCCGCGACTATTTCAGCTATTTCGAAGCCAACGGCTGGACCACCTACATCGAGCCGGGCAAGCCGTCGACCCAGGGACGCTGGCAGGCGCACGACGACAAATATTGCTCCAAGTGGGGCGAGTTCGGCAACGAGAGCTGCTATGCGCTCGAGATGGACGGCGACACGCTGCTCTGGATCACAACCGAGGGCGCGCGCTATCCCTCGACCGTGCTCAAGGGCGATCAGCTGCCGAAGCAGTGAGCGCTAGAATCCGACCTCGTCCGTGACGCTCGGCAAGTGATAGATCGCCTCTGTCGCGTGGGCACCGTCGATGGTGAAGCCGAGGTCCTTCAACAGCCCGTCCGCGATCGCGTAGATCCAGCCGTGGACCGCGAGCTCCCGCCCCTCGCCCCAGGCGTTCTGCACGATGCTGGTATGGCAGATGTTCAGCACCTGCTGGCGCACGTTGACCTCGCACAGCAGGTTGAGGCGCTTTTCCTGGTCCGGCTCGGCATCCAGCGCCTCCTTGTTGGCGGCGTAGACGTCCTTGATCTTGCGCAGCCAGTTGTCGATGAGGCCGAACTCCTGGCGCTCGACCGCCGCGCGGACGCCGCCGCAGCCATAGTGGCCGACCACCATGACGTGGCGGACCTTGAGCACGTTGATGGCGAACTCCAGGACCGACATCAGGTTGACGTCGATGTTGTGCACCAGGTTGGCGATGTTGCGGTGGACGAACAGCTCGCCCGGCGCCATGCCCATCAGCTCGTTGGCCGGCACGCGGGCGTCGGAGCAGCCGATCCACAGGTATTCCGGCGCCTGCTGTTTGGCCAGCCGGGCGAAGAAATCCGGGTCACGCTCCTTGACGGACTTCGCCCAGGCGCGGTTCCGCTCGAACAGGCGTTTCAGTCCCGGATCTTCCATGCTTCGTCCTCCACCTGCGGGCCGCCTTGCCACGCCCGCCGCCAACCGTTATGGGAGAACCATGAAGGATACGCAACATTCCTGGGTCAAGCATCTGGTCGATTGGGGGCCGCTCGTCGCCTTTTTCATCGCCTTCAAGGTGGGCGGGATCATGCAGGCGACCATCGTCTTGATCGTGGTGACGGTGGTCTTGACCAGCCTCGGCTATGCCCTGACCCGAAAGATCCAACCGATGCCGCTGGTGACGCTGGTCATCGTGTGCATCTTCGGCGGTCTCACCATCTGGTTGCAGGATGAGACCTTCATCAAGATGAAGCCGACCATCATCCTCACCCTGTTCGCGGCGGTGCTGATCGGCGGCCTCGCGATCGGCAAGCCGCCCTTGAAGTTCCTGATGGGATCGGCGCTCGAGCTCGACGACGCCGGCTGGCGCAAGCTGACTTTGCGCTTCGCGCTATTTTTCCTTGTGACGGCAAGTCTCAATGAGATCGTGTGGCGCACGCAATCGACCGATCTCTGGGTCAACTTCAAGGTGTTCGGCATCCTTGGCCTCAATCTGGTGTTCATGATGACGCAGATCCCGCTCATCAAGCGCCACCAGATCAACGCGCCCTCGGACTAGATTTCAGGGCTTGATCTCGACCGGGGTGCCGTCGGGCAGCAGGCGCCAGATCTCCTCGATCTCGGCCTTGGTCACCGCGATGCAGCCGAGGGTCCAATCGCCGGGCGGTTGGCCGGGCAGCTGCCACCAATTCGGCGCGCCGTGAATGAAGATATTCCCGCCCGGCGAGACGCCGCGCGCCGCCGCCTCGGCCCGGTCGGTGGCATCGGGATAGGATATCTTCAGGGAAAGATGAAAGGCGCTTGAGGGATTGCGTCCCTCGATAACGTATTTGCCCTCGGGCGTCTTGCCGTCGCCCTCCTGCTGCTTGTCGCCCTGCGGGGTGGAGCCGAGCGCAATCTGGTAGCTGCGCACGACCCGGTCGCCGGACATCAAGTCCATGCGCCGCTGCGACTTTTCCACCAGGATGCGGTCGATGCTCGCCTCCTCCGCCCCGCCGGACAGGATCAGGAGAACGGCGACAAGAGCGCCCAGGGTCAGGCGGACGGCCGCGGGCATGAATCGGTTCATCTCTCCTGGTTGCATCGAAATCGCGGCTAAATCGAGGCGATTGATAGTTCCTTTGAGGGAGTGGACGGGCCTAGGTGCCGACGACTACAGTTTTGCTGCTCAATCAAGCCGTGGTTTTGGAGCTCGACCGGATGCGCAATGCCATCACCTGGGTCGACGAGACGGACATCACGGACCGTCTGATCGGCCCCGGCGAAGTAACCTCGGTCATGATCCAGCGCATGGCCGCGTATCTCGCACGCAAGCGCGGCGAGCGCGCGATGGCGTCCCGCGCCGACATCGACCCCACGGAGATCCGCGAGTTCCTGCCCTATGTCGTGCTGGTCGATATCGAGAACGATCCGCTGCGGGTCTACTACCGCCTGGTCGGCACCCGCATTGCCGAGTTCTATGGTGAGTTCACCGGCACCTGGATGCACGACCGCCCGATCAGCGATGCCTATCGCCAGATTGCCGAGAACATCTACCGCACCTTGATGGACACCAAGGCGCCGGTCTATGGCGTCACCGAGATGCGCACCCGCTCGGACGCCATGGTATCGTACGAATGGGGCTACTTCCCGCTGTCGAACGACGGCGTCAACGTCACCGGCGGGCTGGAGATCGAATCTCCCGACCGCCGCGTGGTCGGCGTCGCCCCCGCCCTCGCCGACACCTACATGCGGCGCGGCTGACAGCCAGCTGTCACGCGTGCTATCCAGCCTCCATGAACACGGAAGGGATCGCAGCCGATTTCGCCGCGCGCTGGACGCGCAGCTGGAATAGCGAAGGGCCCGTTGCCACGGCGCAGCTTTACACCTCCGACAGCATGCTGGTCGGCGGCGCATTGGCTATCGGCCGGGACGCGATCGGGAAAGCGCTGGCGGGCCTGTTCAATCAAGGCTGGACGCGCATCGAGATCGCGGTCGTCCACGCTCAGGCGCAGGGTGAGGTCGTGCTGGTCGCCAGCACGTTCACGGCGCACGGTTCGGGCGCCAACGCCGGCAAGACCCTCGCCGGTAAATCCACCCATGCGCTGACGAGGGTCGACGGCGTGTGGCTGTCCGCCATGCACACCGCGGCTTGATCGATCGCTAGCTCTGCACCCGCTTCACCGCGGCGCGCCAGCCGCCATAGAGCTGTTCGCGCAAGTCGCCCTTCATTTGCGGCCGGAACACGCGGTCGCTCTGCCAGTTGCGGCCGATCTCATCGGTGGATGAGAAGAGGCCGACGCCGATCCCTGCGCACATCGCCGCACCGAGCGCGGTGGTCTCCGTCACCACCGGCCGCTCGACCGGCACGTTCAGGATGTCGGCGAGGAACTGCATGACCCAGTCGTTGCGCACCATCCCGCCGTCGACGCGCAGCCGGCTGGCGATGCCGCCGGCATCGGCCGCCATCGCCGTCATCAGGTCGCGCGTCTGGTAGCACACCGCCTCGAGCGCCGAGCGCACGATCTCCGCGATGCCGGTGTCGCGCGTCAGGCCGAGGATGGCGCCGCGCGCGGTCGGATCCCAATAGGGCGCGCCGAGGCCGGTGAAGGCCGGCACCAGGTAGACGCCGTTGGTGCCGGCGATCGAGCGCGCCAGCGCCTCGGTATCGCCCGCCTGCTGGATGAGCTTCAGGCCGTCGCGCAGCCACTGCACCGCAGCGCCGGCGACGAAGATGCTGCCCTCGTTGGCGTAGGCAAGCTGACCCTTGATCTTGTAGCCGACGGTCGTGAGCAGCCGGTTCTTAGACGCCACCGCCTTGTCGCCGGTGTTGAGCAGCGCAAAGCAGCCGGTGCCGTAGGTGCTCTTGATCATGCCCGGCTGGAAGCAGGCCTGGCCGATCAGCGCCGCCTGCTGGTCGCCAGCGATGCCCGCGATCGGCAGCGCCACGCCGATCGACTCCGTCGTGCTGGTGCCGAACGCATCGGCGCATTCCAGCACCTTGGGCAGCATGCTCTTCGGCACGTTGAAGAGCTTCAACAGGTCGTCGTCCCAGTCCATGCTGTGGATGTTGAACAGCATGGTGCGGCTGGCATTGGTGACGTCGGTCGCGTGCACCTTGCCGCCGGTGAGGCGCCACAGCACGAAGCTGTCGATGGTGCCCATGGCGAGTTCGCCGCGCTCCGCCGCTTCCTGCGCGCCCGGCACGGTGTCGAGGAACCAACGCATCTTGGTGGCGGAGAAATACGAATCGATCAGCAGCCCGGTCTTGGCCTGGATCTTCGGTTCCCAGCCGTCGTCGATCAGCTTGCGGCACAGCGGCGCGCCGCGCCGGTCCTGCCATACGATGGCGTTGTGGATCGCCTTGCCGGTCTTGCGGTTCCACACCACCGTGGTTTCGCGCTGATTGGTGATGCCGATGGCCCGCACGTTGCCCGCCGGCCGCTTGGCGATGACATCGCGGCACACCTGCTGCACTGCGCGCCAGATCTCTTCGGGATCGTGCTCGACCCAGCCCGGCTGCGGGAAGATCTGCGGCAGCTCCTTCTGCGCAATGCCTTGCTGCTCGCCCTTCAGGTCGAACAGGATCGCGCGCGTCGAGGTCGTGCCTTGGTCGATCGACAGAATGAACTCCGGCATGGTCCCCTCACTTCGTGCCGAACAGGCGGTCGCCGGCATCGCCCAGGCCCGGGACGATGTAGGCATTCTCGTTCAGGTGGGAATCCAGTGACGCTGCATAGACCGGGATCTTGGGATGCGCCTTCTGGAATACCCGCACGCCCTCCGGCGCCGCGACCAGCACCATCATGCGGATATTGTCGTCGCTGACGCCGCGCTTGTTGAGCACGTCAGCGGCGGCCGAGGACGAGTGCCCGGTGGCCAGCATCGGGTCGACCAGGATGAAGGTGCGCCCCTCCGGGTCCGGCAGCTTCACGAAATACTCGACCGGCCGTTTGGTCTCATGATCGCGATAGAGCCCGACATGGCCGAGCCGCGCCGACGGTACGAGTTCCATCAGCCCGTCCGCCATGCCGAGGCCGGCGCGCAGGATCGGCACCACCGCGACCTTCTTACCCTCGAGGGTCGGCGCATCGAACTTGGTGAGCGGCGTCTCGATCTCCTTGGTGGTCAGCGGCAGGCTGCGCGTGATCTCGTAGCCCATCAGCAGCGCGATCTCCTTCAGCAGCTGCCGGAACAGGATGGTCGGCGTGCTCTTGTCGCGCATCATGCTGAGCTTGTGCTGGATCAGGGGGTGATCCATCACGTACAGGTTGGGAAATTCCGGGAAGGTCTTCGGCATGGCGCGCCCCTGTCGGTGATTTTTGTCGCCTTTGCGCCGCACCTTACGGACGGCGGCGCACCGGTTCAAGCCGAATGGGCGGGCGGCGCTAAATGACCTGGAAACCGTGCTTGTACGGGTCGCGGTCGTCGATGAAGATGGTGTTGTAGCCGGTGATGCGGGCCCAGCCCTCGACCGAGGGCACGATGGCTTCGTAGTTGCCGACCTTGGCGGCTTCCTTGACGCGGCCCTTGAACAGGCTGCCGATGATGCTCTCGTGCACGAAGGCGTCGCCGACCTTGAGCTTGCCCTTGCCCGCCAGCTGCGCCATGCGCGCCGAGGTGCCGGTGCCGCAGGGCGAGCGGTCGATCGCCTTGTCGCCATAGAACACGGCGTTGCGCGCATGCGCGCCCTCGGCCTTCGGCGCGCCGGTCCACAGGATGTGGCTCAGCCCCTTGATGGTCGGGTTCTCGGGATGCTGGAAGGTGTATTTGGCGTTGAGGTTCTTGCGCAGCACCGGGCTCATCTGCACCAGCTGGCCTGCCGTAAAGTCGGCCATGTCGCGATAGCCCGGCTGCGGCTCGACGATGGCGTAGAAGTTGCCGCCATAGGCCACGTCGACCTTGAGCGTGCCGATGCCCGGGCACTCCGCCTCGAGGCCGGTCGAATGCAGGAATCCCGGCACGTTGGTCAGGCGCACGGATTCGACGTATTCGCCCTTCTGCTCGTACTCCGCGATCACCAGGCCGGCGGGCGTTTCCAGGCGCAGCACGCCCGGCGTCTTCGGGCGCACCAGCCCCTGCTCCACCGCCACCGTGACCGTGCCGATGGTGCCGTGCCCGCACATCGGCAGGCAGCCGGAGGTCTCGATGAACAGGATGCCGATGTCGCAATCGGGCCGCGTCGGCGGATAGAGGATCGAGCCCGACATCATGTCGTGGCCGCGCGGCTCGAACATCAGGCCGGTGCGGATCCAGTCGAACTCCTTGAGGAAATGCTGGCGGCGGTCGCTCATGCTCGCACCCTGCAGCTGCGGCCCGCCGCCCATCACCACGCGCACGGGGTTGCCGCAGGTATGCGCGTCGACGCAGCTGAAGGTGAATTTGGCCATGCTCGATCCCGTTCGGGCAGATCCTAGCGCAAGTCGCCGCGGTTATCTGCCCGAATTGGATACAATATGCAATAGATCAGCGACTCGCCTTCAGCGCGTCGCGGATTTCCATGAGCAGTTTTTCGCTGGTGGTCGGCGCCGGCGGCTCGGCCGGGGCCTGCTTGCGGAAGCGGTTGACCTGCTTCACCAGGATGAACACCGCGAACGCGACGATCAGGAAATTGATGACCGAGTTGATGAAGACGCCGTAATTGACCGTCACCGCTCCGGCATCCTGCGCCGCCTTCAAGGACGCGTAACTGTCGCCCTTGAGCACGACGAAGAAGTTCGAGAAGTCGATCCCGTTCATGATGTAGCCGATCGGCGGCATGATGATGTCCTTCACCAGCGAATTGACGACGGTGGTGAAGGCGGCGCCGATGATAATGCCGATGGCAAGGTCGATGACGTTGCCGCGCATCGCGAAATCCCGGAACTCTTTGAGCATGGCGTCCCCCTGGTTTTGTTATTTCGCACCGACAGTTTGGGTGGGTTTCCCGACGAATCGCAAGCGTTTTGAGCCGGTTACAGCCACATCTTGATAGCGCGACGGGAAAGCAGCCATGGTAATATCCACCGCGTCATAAACAGCCGAGCGAATCGCCCGCCGCAAGATTTCATGGACTTATCGGACCAGCCCAATCTTCCTGCGGCCGGCAAGGCCCTGTTCCGCCTCGACGGCAAGGTGTGCCTTATTACCGGCGGCGCTGGGCACCTGGGCGCGGCGATGTCGACCGCGCTGGCCGAAGCCGGCGGGCATGTCTGCATCCTCGGCCGAACCCAGAGCACCCTCGCCAAGCTTGCGAAAAGCCTGACCGATCGCGGCCTGTCGGCAGAAGCCGTCGCCAGCGATGTGACCATGGCGGAGGACATCAAGTCCCTGGTCGCCGACCTGAAGAAACGGCACGGCAAGCTGGATGTGCTGATCAACAACGCCTACGCCGGACGCCCCGGCGTCATGTCCAACAGCCGGGCCGGCGACTACGTGAATGCGATCGAGATCGCGGTCGCGGCGGCAGCGGAGCTGGTGAACGCCGCACACGGCTTGTTGCGCAAGGCGGTGCAGGATAACGGCGATGCCTCGGTCATCAACATCTCGTCGATGTACGGCATGGTCAGCCCCGACCCGCGGGTCTACGGCCAATCCGGCATGAACAACCCGCCACATTACGGCGCCGCCAAGGCAGCGCTGCTGCAATACACCCGCTACGCGGCCGTCCACCTGGCGCCGGAAGGCATCCGCGTCAACGCGATCAG
>DATEOK010000297.1:0-7198 GCA_035274225.1 Dongiaceae bacterium | reverse complement strand
CAGCGCGCCCAGGGCCGTGCCGCCTTGCTCCTTGGTAATGCCGCCACCGCCGCCGGAACTGGCGCAGCCGGTGACCAGCGACAACGCCAAGAAGGCGGACATAACTCTCCGTAACATCATGCTCTTCCCTTGCGTTTGTGTTCGTCAGCCGCGTCCATTGCACGGCCGTCATGCGGCAAAATGAGGCCGCGGGACCCCGGAATCAATGCTATAGAAGGCGCTCTCAGCATTGTGACGAAGTCCCGGAAGTCCTTGATATGTCTCATCATCCAAACCCAGAGCCGTTCCAATTGTTCCAGGATTGGTTTGGCGAAGCGGAAGGCAAGGAGCCGAACGATCCGAACGCCATGGCACTCGCGACCGTGGGCGCGGACGGCCAGCCGTCGGTGCGCATGGTGCTGCTGAAGGACGCCGATCCACGGGGCTTCGTGTTCTATACCAACTACGAGAGCAAGAAGGGCCGGCAGCTGCTGGAGACCCGCAAGGCTGCAATCGTCATGCACTGGAAGTCGCTCGGCCGCCAGGTGCGCGCCGAAGGCACGGTCGAAAGCGTCAGCGATGCCGAGGCCGACGCCTATTTCGCCAGCCGCCACAAGTCGAGCCAGATCGGCGCCTGGGCCTCGCAACAGTCGCGCCCGCTCGAGAGCAAGTTCGAGCTCGAGAAGCGCGTCGCGACCTTCGCCGCCAAGTATGCCATCGGCGCCGTGCCGCGCCCGCCGTACTGGTCGGGCTTCCGCCTGGTGCCGAACTACATCGAGTTCTGGGAGAACAAGCCGTTCCGGCTGCACGACCGCCTGGTCTTTCGCCGCGCCGGCGACGGCTGGACGATGGAGAAGCTCTATCCGTGACGATCGCGGCGCCCTCCGATCACGCCCGCCTGATGCGGCTCGCCAGCTTTGCATCGGTCGGGGCGGCGTTGCTCCTGATCGTGCTCAAGTTCGGCGCGTTCCTCGAGACCGGCTCGGTCAGCATGCTCTCGAGCCTGTTCGATTCCGCGCTCGATGCTGCGGCCTCGATCGTCAACCTGATCGCGATCCGCCAGGCTCTCGTGCCGGCGGATGCGGAGCATCGCTTTGGCCACGGCAAGGCGGAGCCGCTGGCCGGCCTGGTGCAGGTGGCCTTCATCCTCGGCTCTTCGGTCGTCCTGGTGGTGGAGGTGGTCAATCGCTTCAGGTCGGGCGCGGCGGTCACCGAGATGGAGACCGGCGTCGCGGTGATGGTGGTGTCTCTCATCGTCACCGGTGTGCTGGTGATGCTGCAGCGGCACGTGGTGCGGCGCACTGGCTCGATCGCCATCCGCTCCGACCAGGCGCACTACGCGACCGATTTCCTGGTCAACATCAGTGTCATCGCGGCCCTGGTCCTGAGCACCCAGCTCGGCTGGTGGTGGATCGACCCGGCAATCGGCCTGGCGATCGCGGTCTTCATCGCGGGCGCTGCGCTGCGTGTCGGCAGGGACGCGCTCGACATGCTGATGGACCGCGAGATGGACGAGGCCGACCGCAACCGGATCAAGGAGATCGTGCGCGCCCATCCGGAGGTGCTGAATCTGCACGATCTGCGCACCCGCGCCTCCGGCCGCGATCGCTTCATCCAGTTCCACCTCGAACTGGACGGGGGCTTGAGTTTGGCCGAGGCGCACCGCATCTCCGATGCGGTGGAGGCTGATGTCTGCGCGGCGTTTCCGGGCGCCGAGGTTATCATCCATGAGGATCCGGCGGGCGTCGTCGAGCAGCGCGCCACCTTCCGGTATCACTGAGGACAATCGCGATGAACGCAGAGACCAAGAAGATCGTCATCCTGACCGGGGCCAGCCGCGGCATCGGCCACGCCACCGTCAAGCGCTTCAGCAAGGAAGGCTGGCGTGTGCTGACCTGCAGCCGCGACGTGATCCCGGATTCCTGCCAGTACGATCCCAACTGGACCAACCACATCACGGTCGATCTCGGCCAGCCCGAGGAAAGCGACCGCTTCGTCGCGGAAGCAATGCAGATCCTGGATGGCCACCCTGTGCACGCGCTGGTCAACAACGCGGCGATCAGCCCGAAGACCAGCTTCAAGGAGCGGCTTGGCATCCTCAACGGCGGCATCGATGCCTGGCGCGAGGTATTCGAGCTCAACTTCTTCACCCCGCTGCAGCTGGCGCGCGGCTTTGCCAAGCCCCTGCATCAGGGCAAGGGTGTCATCATCAACATCACCTCGATCGCCGGCCACGCCATCCATCCGTTCGCCGGCTCGGCCTACTCGACCTCGAAGGCGGCGCTGTCGGCATTGACCCGCGAGATGGCGGTGGAGTTCGCCGCGCTCGGCGTGCGCGTCAACGCGGTCGCGCCGGGCGAGATCGAGACCGCCATGATCGGCCCCGAATACGAGGCGCTGATCCCGCGCATCCCGATGGGCCGCATGGGCACCACCGAGGAGGTCGCGGGCGTGGTGTTCCAGCTGTGCGGCACGGATTTCGGTTACGTCACCGGCACGGAGATCTTCCTCACCGGCGGGCAGCATCTGTTCTGAGCTGGTTGTCACGATCCGACAAGATTGGGCTCCGGCAACTTCGGACATGCCGTTTAAGAGGAGACCGAAGCCAATGAACTACAATCCCAATACGGATCGGCACAATCTCCCGCTCAATCCATTCAAGAGTTGTACGATTCCGCGGCCCATCGGTTGGCTTTCAAGCATCAGCGTCGCAGGTGTCGCAAACTTGGCCCCCTACAGCCAGTGGCAAAACCTGACCTTTGATCCTCCCATGGTGATGTTTGCTGCCAACCAGTACCCGGATGGTCGGCGGAAGGACACGGTGCTTAATGCCGAAATGACCGGTTGGTTCGTCTGGAATATGGCGACATACGATCTGCGTGAAGCGGTAAATGCGAGTGCCAGTGCCGTTGCCTCGGAGATCGATGAGTTCACGCTCGCTCGCGTCACGAAGGCACCTTGCGTGTATGCACCCTGTCCGCGCGTCCTGGAATCGCCGATTCATTTCGAGTGCCGCTATCTCAGCACGCACCGTCTGCCGGGAAATAGCCCGGAGGGTACCGTGGATGTTGTGTTCGCCAAAGTCGAACGCATCCATATCCGGGATGATGCGATCGGAAACGACGGTAAGATCGATGTGAAGCGTCTTCGCCCGATCGCGCGGTTAGGCTACTACGACTATACCGTCGTCGATCATGTTTTTGAGATGCGCATACCCGGCGCCGGTGCGGCGGAATTGGCTGGCCTCGAAGGCGCGCCACGGGTTCCAGACTAGAGTAACGGGCCGCCGAATTCGACCGGGGGCGAAGCTATCGCGTCGACAGCTCCGCCTGCGCCTTCGCGAGATCGGGCGAGGGCAGGTCCATATTGTGCGAGACGTCGATCAGCCAGCGCTCGCCGTGCCGGGTCACGATCCAGTTGAGCAGGCCGGCGCGCTCCGGCCAGGGCTTGCCGTGAGGGTCGCGGGCGCCGTTCATGGTCCACCTGACGTCGACCGCGGCGACGTCCGGGCGGATCAGGCGCACGCGGGTCTCGGTGACGGCGAGGTGGCTGTCCTTGAACATGGTCTTGAAGATCGGCGCATGGGCCGCCTCGATCCCGGCGCGGCCCGTCTGCACCATGCCGAACACGTTGGTGAAGTCCGCGTCCTCGGCGAAGGCTGCGGCGAAGGCGTGCGCATCGTGGCGGTTCCACGCCGCTTCCAGCGCGCGGACCAGATCTTCGATCGCCTTGTCTGCGGTCATGTCGGGAACTCTCCAGGCGGTTCGCCGGTATTTCGGACCAGGCGCGGGAACGGTTGCAAGATGGGCTACTGACCTTCCCACAGTTTCAGGAACCAGTCGCGGCGGCGCTGCACTTCCTCGATCTCGTGGTCGAGCCAGGGCAGGAGGGCGCTGTCGGTCTCGGTGTGATGGTCGCGCAGGTCGTTGAGCCGGATCAGTTCGCGGTCGCACACTTCCATCAGCATCTCGAGTTGCTGGCGGCGCTGCTCGGGCGTCAGCAGGTCGAGGAAGTGAAGCTTGAGCGCGACGATCAGCTTGTTGACCTCGCCCATCGGCCCGCGCAGGTTGGCATTCATCAGGCGTTGCAACTCGGTCTCGCCATCCTTGGTGAGGCGCACGGTCTGGCTGTCGTTCGGCGCCTTGGGATCGACGGCCTCGATCAGGCCCTCGACCTTCAGCAGTTCCAGCGACGGGCCGAGCAGGTCGAGCGACGGGCCTACGATGCGCGCGGTGAAATGCCGGATGTCGCGCGCCAGATCGGCATAGATGCGCGGACGCATTGCCAGCAGGCCCAAGGCCGCCAGCCGCACGGCTTCGCTGGGAATCAGGCTATTGTCCTTGTACATCCGAAACTTAGGTCATGATTGCGGGCACCATTGTAGCCCGTCGGGACGGCGCTGTCCACGTCAACTGCGAACGATTCTCAATACCGCGGAATCAGCTGCGTATGCCGCGCAGCCGTTCGGAACGCCGCCGCAGGAGTTCGACCGTCACCAACATCACCACTGCGACGGTGATGAGGACGGTGGCGGCGGCGGTGATGGTCGGGCTGATCATCTCGCGGATGCCGCTGAACATCTGGCGGGGCAGGGTGCGCTGGTCGCTGCTGCCGACGAACAGCACCACCACCACCTCGTCCCACGAGGTGACGAAGGCGAACAAGGCGCCGGAGATCACGCCAGGCGAGATCAGCGGCAGGATCACCTTGCGGAACACCAGCGTCGGATGCGCGCCGAGGCTGGCGCCGGCGCGGATCATCGACTGGTCGAAGCCGGTCAGCGTCGCCGTCACCGTGATCACCACGAACGGCGTCGCCAGCAGGGTGTGGGCGAGAATGACGCCGAGATAGGTGTTGTTGAGGATGATCGGCGGCTCGCTCGTGACCACCAGCGGGTTGGCATAGAAGAAGAACAACGCCGCCGCCGTGATCACCACCGGCACCACCATGGGCGAGATCAGCACCGCCATCACCAGGGCGCGGCCCGGGAAATTCGGGCGCGACAGGCCGAGCGCCGCCACCGTGCCGAGCGTGGTCGACAGGATGGTGCTGAAGAACGCGATGATGATGCTGTTCTTGACCGCGGTGTTCCAGCGATCGCTGAAGAAGAACTCTTCGTACCATTTCAGCGACCAGTCGCCGCGCGGGAAGGAGAGGAACGAGGTGCTGTTGAAGCTGATCGGGATGACGATCAGGATCGGCGAGATCAGGAACAGCAGCACCAGGCCGCAGAACAGGAAGAAACACAGCCGCCACGCGCGCTCGGTCGTGGAAGCATAGGGCGGCAGGCCGAGGAGCGGAAGGTTGCTCATGCCGCTCACCCCAGCTTCATCTTGTCGATGCCGACGAGCTTGTTATAGGCCCAGTACAGCACCATGGTGATGATCAGCAGCATGCCGCCGAGGGCGGCAGCCTGGCCGAAATTGATGATGTTGTTCATGTAGTAGGAGACGTAGTAGCTGACCATCTGGTCGCGCGGCCCGCCCACCAGCGCCGGCGTGATGTAGTAGCCGAGGCAGAGGATGAAGGTCAGCAGGCAGCCGGCGGCGATGCCCGGCACCGTCTGCGGGAAGTAGACCTTCCAGAACGCGCGGAACGGCCCGGCGCCGAGCGAGCGCGCGGCGCGCACGTGGCTCGGCGGGATCGTCTTCATGACGCTGTAGATCGGCAGCAGCGTGAACGGCAGCTGGATGTGCGTCATCGCCAGGATGGTGCCGAAGCGGGTGAAGATCATGTCGAAGCGGTTGTTGACCAGGATCTCCAGCAGGTCGTTGAGCGGCCCCTCGCTGCGCAGCAGGACGAACCAAGCCGTGGTCCGCACCAGCAGCGAGGTCCAGAACGGCAGCATGACGAAGATCATCAGCAGGTTGGCGCGCGCCGGCGGCTGGGTCGCCAGCAGGTAGGCGACCGGGAAGCCGAGGATCAGCGTCAGCGCGGTGACCAGGCCGGCGATCCAGAAGGTGCGCGCATAGACGTCGAGGAACACCCGCTGGTCCGGCGCGACACGCTCGATGCCGTCGGGCCCCTGCTTCAGGTCGACCGCCGCCAGCCAGTAGTAGTCGGTGTAGGGCGCGGAGACGCTCTTGATGATCCGCCACAGCGCGACGTCGCCCCACACCTTGTCGGTGGCGAGGAACAGCTCCTTGTAGGGGCCGCTCGAAGCCGCCGCGACCTTGCGCCCGACGCCCTTGAACTTCGACATCGCGCCGGAATATTCGCTGTTGATGCGTTTGGCGATCTCGCCGATCTCGCGCTTCTCCTGCGCGGCCTTCAGATCCTCGGCCAGCGCGGCGAATGCCGGCTCCTCGGGTAGAGCCTGCCCGTCCCAATCCGCCAGCGCCGCATGGGTGCGGTCGAGCCGGCCGAAGGTCTCCTCGTTCACCACGCTCTTGAACGTCATCACGAACAGCGGGAACAGGAAGGTGATGACCACGAACAGGAACAGCGGCGAGACCAGCGCCACCGCCTTCAGCTTGCGCGACCGCTCCGCGCGGGCCAGCCGCACCTTGAGTGGTACGCCGTCGATGGTGAGAAGTGGGGCGGTTTCCGCGATCGCCATGCGATGAGCAACGCCTTGTATGAGCAAATACGGCGCCGGGCGTTGCTGCCCGGCGCCGTCCGAGTGGTCAGGTTACTGCGCCAGCCAGGCGTTGAAACGCTTGGTCAGCTCTTCGTTGTTGTCGGCCCAGAACACGAGGTCGGTCGTGATCGCCGTCTTCATGTTGTCGGGATAGGTCGGCAGCGTCGGCGCGATGGCCGGATCGACCAAAGCGATCGCATCGACATGGGTCGGCGCATAGGCGATGTATTTCGACTGCTGCGACATCTGCTTCGGGTCGCTGGCGTATTTGATGAAGTCGTAGGCGCCATCGATGTTCTTGGTGCCGGCCGGGATCGACCAGAAGTCCCAGTCGAACTCCTGATAGTCCCACACGATCTTGAAGTTCTTGCCTTCCTTGATCGCGTTGCCGATGCGGCCGTTCCACGCGCTCGTCATCACCACTTCGCCATTGGCGAGCAGCTCCGGCGGCTGGGCGCCGGCCTCCCACCACACGATGTCCTTCTTGATGCTGTCCAGTTTCTTGAAGGCCTGGTCGACGCCTTCCGGCGTGCTCAGCACTTCGTAGACCTTGTCGAGCGGCACGCCGTCCGCGATCAGCGACCAGCGTGCTCAGCACTTCGTAGACCTTGTCGAGCGGCACGCCGTCCGCGATCAGCG
>DATEOK010000296.1:0-2836 GCA_035274225.1 Dongiaceae bacterium | reverse complement strand
AAGGCGGTCGACGTCATCACCTTCGAGTTCGAGAACGTCCCTGCCTCTGCCGGTGAGAAGCTGGCGCAGTGGAAGCCGACGCGGCCTGACCCGCGCGTGCTGCACCTGACCCAACAGCGGCTCCGGGAAAAGAACTTCCTCTCCTCGATCAGCGTGCCGGTGACGCGCTATCTCGAGGTCGCGCACAAGGAGGCGCTGCCCCAGGCGATCCAGGCGCTGGGCCGGCCGTGCGTGCTCAAGTCCGCCAGCTTCGGCTATGACGGCAAGGGCCAGGTGCGCATCAACCCGGAGACCGATCTCGGGCCGGTGTGGCAGCAGATGGGCGGCGAGCTCGCCATCCTCGAGGCGTTCGTGGATTTCCAGCGCGAGATCTCGGTGGTGATCGCGCGCGGCTTCGATGGTGCAATGGCGATGTACGTGCCGGTGGAGAACCAGCACCGCAACCACATCCTCGACACTACCATCGCGCCGGCGCGCATCGCGCCGCAGGTGGCGGTGAAGGCCGAAGCGATCGCCCGCCACATCGCGCAGGAGATCAAGCTGGTCGGCCTGCTGGGCGTCGAGATGTTCGTGACCCGCGACGGCGACGTGCTGGTGAACGAGCTGGCGCCCCGACCGCACAATTCCGGCCACTGGACCATCGATGCCTGCACCACCAGCCAGTTCGAGCAGTTCGTGCGCGCGGTGTGCGGGTTGCCTCTAGGGTCGCCGGAACGCCATTCGGATGCGGTGATGAAGAACCTGATCGGCGACGACGTGCGCGACTGGCGCGCGCTGCTGGCTGAGCCGGCGGCGAAGCTGCATCTCTACGGCAAGACCGAGATCCGGCCGGGGCGCAAGATGGGGCACGTGACACGGCTGTCGACGAAGAGCAGCTGAAGCGCCCCGTCAGCGCAAGAAACTCCGCAGTCCGCCTTCCAGCATCGCGCAGATGTTGTGCACGCGTGGATGCGCCTGCCCGCCTTTGCCTTCGTGCGGAGTGTTGTTGGCATCGAGCAGAATCGGCACTCCATCGGCGATCACGTAGTCGAATTTGCCGTAGTCGAATTTCAGTTCCGCACGTCGTCGGCGGATCGCCTCCGGCACGTCTTGGTGCAACGGCAGGCGCTGCACGACGCTCGACAGCTTTACGACCGGGTCGTTCGAAAGAAATGTCGAGACGCAATCATGGTCACCGAAGAAATACCACTGATGGAGGGCGAACAAGTCACCATGGCGCTCGGCATGCAGCGGTTGCACAACCAAAGCACGGCAATTCCAAACCCACCGTGGAACTGCGCGTTTGGCATCAAACACGAGATAGCGGTCATCCGGCAGATGGCCGAACCAATCCGGCGGCAGCCATCGCTCCAGCGCGGAGGTGATTCGCTTGCGCCAAGTGCGCGCCTTGCGTCGCGCCCGCCGTTCGCTCCCGCCTGCATGATTGAGATCGGTCTTTACAATCACCGGACCATCGTAGGGATCGCCTTGCCTGAGAAGATCCGTCGAAATCCGGCGCTTCGAGACATCGGCCACCGCGCTGTTGACGGTGCGCGGATATCCCGATGCGAGATCCAGGTAGCGTTGCGGGATGCGAGTCAGCGGCACATGCAGCACCGCCAAATCGCCCGGCGGCGGAGCCTTCGCGCCGCGGTGCAACAGAATTCGGCAACCCTGTTCCGCCCAATGCCGGCGCGCGATGATCGAGACGGTCGCATTCTCATCCACGCCAAGCAGCTTATGAGCGAGCAGGACGACAGTCGGCCGGCGGTCGACGATGGTGGGCGCCTCAGGCGACCGCCCGATCATGCGCTAGGCCGCGCTCTCCTCGTTCAAGCTGAGCAGGCTCGCGTTCCCGCCGGCCGCGGTGGTGTCGATGGTGAGGGTGCGTTCGGTCGCGAAGCGGTGGAGATAGCGCGGGCCGCCGGCCTTGGGGCCCGTGCCGGAGAGGCCTTCGCCGCCGAATGGCTGCACGCCGACCACGGCGCCAATCATATTGCGATTGACGTAGGCGTTGCCGACGCGCAGGCGCTCGACGATGTGGCGCACCTTGCCGTCGATCCGGCTGTGCACGCCAAGGGTGAGGCCATAGCCGGTGGCGTTGACGGCGGCGAGCACGTCGTCGAGGCGGTCGGCGCTGTAATGCACGAGGTGCAGCACCGGACCGAACACCTCGCGCTCGAGCTGCGGCAGCCCGTCGATGCGGAAGGCGACCGGCGCGAAGAAGTGGCCGTTCGCGTGCTCCGGACCGAGCGGGACTTCGTAGATGAGCTCGGCCTCGCGCTTCATGCGCGCGGCGTGCTCGGTCAACATCTTCTTGGCATCGAGGTCGATCACCGGGCCGACGTCGGTCGCGAGCAAGGCCGGATCGCCGACCTTCAGTTCGGCCATCGCGCCGGCGAGCATCTCGGTCAACTTGTCGGCGATGTCCTCCTGCACGAACATGACGCGCAAGGCGCTGCAGCGCTGGCCCGCGCTCTGGAACGAGGAGATGAGCACGTCACGCACCACCTGCTCCGGCAGCGCGGAGGAATCGACGATCATCACGTTCTGCCCGCCAGTCTCGGCGATCAGCGGGCCGATGGCGCCGTTCTTGGCGGCGAGGGCGCGGTTGATGGCGCGCGCGGTGTCGGTCGAGCCGGTGAAGGCGACGCCGGCGATGCGCGGGTCGTTGACCAAGGGCGCGCCGACGCTGGGGCCGTCGCCCGGCAGCAAGTGCAGCACGTCGGCGGGAATACCCGCCTTGTGCAGCAGCCGCACCGCGAGCGCGGCGATCATCGGCGTCTGCTCTGCCGGCTTGGCAACGACCGTGTTGCCGGCGGCAAGCGCGGCGCTCACCTGGCCGAGGAAGATCGCC
>DATEOK010000295.1:0-2694 GCA_035274225.1 Dongiaceae bacterium | reverse complement strand
TGATCGCGCGCTGGTTGGGGACTTTGGCTCTGGCCAGGCCCTGACGGACGACCAGTTCCGCCTGTTGGAGCCGCTTATCCCGCCCGCCAAGCCCGGTGGGCGGCCGCGGACCACAGACATGCGAAAGCTGCTGGATGGCCTCTTCTATCTCGTGCGCACCGGCTGCCAGTGGCGGCATCTGCCGACACCCCCGGCCTTTCCGCCCTGGCGCACCGTGTACGGCTATATGCGCGCCTTTCTGCGAGAGGGGGTGTGGGAGAGTATTCGCCATCACTTCGTGGTCATGCTGCGCGAGGGCGCTGGGCGGGAAGCCAGTCCCACGGCCGCCATCATCGACACCCAGAGCGTGAAGACCACGGAGAGCGGCGGCCCGCGCGGTTGGGATGCCGCGAAGCGGCTGAAGGGGCGCAAGCGGCACGTCGCGGTGGACACGGACGGGCTGTTGCTCGGCATCCTCGTCCATGCGGCCGACATTCAGGATGCCGATGGTCTCGGCGACCTGCTGAAGCGCCTGAAATCACTCTAGATCTGGCTCCGGGCCGTGTTCGCCGACAGTATCTACAATCGGCTTGCAGCCTTGCTCGCCTGCTATTTGGCGGGTCTGGTGCTGATCATCGTTCGCCGCCCCCCAGGCACCACCGGCTTTGTCGTGCAGCCGCGCCGTTGGGTGGTCGAAAGATCGCTCGGCTGGTTCGGCCGATGGCGCCGGCTGTCCAAGGACTACGAGGCGCTGCCCGAGGTCTCCGAGACAATGGTCACCCTGGCCGCGATCCGCTTAATGCTCCACCGCCTCGCCCATCCCAATCGCAGGCGACTGCCCGCCCCATAACTTTCAAAACGGGTAATAGGGGCAAAAGTCCGGGCGGTTAAGTGCGCGGGAGCGGCGCGCTGACGAGTTGCGGGAGGTCGGGGACGGAGCCGGGATCGGTGCAGCTCAACCGGGCGCCGAGATAATCCCAGAAGGCGAGGCCGAGCTTGGCGCAGGTTTTGGCGAGGCCGAGAAAGGCATCGCGGCAATTGCGCCCGCGATCGCTGCGGGTGCCGCCGCTGATCTTGCGCTTGGTCACCTGGCAGCGGATGGCGTTTTCAGCGCTGTTGGTGTGCAGCGGGATGTCCGGCCGATCGAGCGCCATCAGCAGCTCGGCTTTGTTGGCGTGGAGGCGGGCGAGCAGCCGATCGAGGGTAGCAAAGCCGGTGCGGCGCTTGAAGATACGGTCGAAACGGGCGCGCAAGGCGGTTCTGCGCTGTGGTGTCGGATCACGGCAGTAGGCCTTGAGGTCGCGGTAGAACCACCAGATCAGCGCGCGCACGTGTTGCTGCGCGACACGCTGCCGGTCGGTGAAGGTGTCGAGCTTGTGGACCAGGCGTTCGGCATGGATCCAACACAGGGCGTGGCGGCCGACCGCGAACTGGCCGGCATCGTCGCTGATCAGGACGGTATCAGGCAGGAAGCCGTGGGCCTTGACGCTGCCCCACAGTGCCCCCTCGGTGGCGATCAGCACCGGGTCAGGGGTCACCGTCGGGGCCGTGATGCCGAGCCGGTCGAGGTGCGCCTGCCAGGCGGCGTGGTCGGCGAAGTGTTGGTCGGGATGTGCCGCCAAGCGCTGGATAACCGGGCCGGCCAGGTTGCGGCTGCGCATGTAGGCGAGCGCCTCGGCATTGATCACATAGTCGTCATAGCCGGCGCGCAGCAGTTCGAGAAAGTTGCGGCGGCTCTTGGATGCCGTCGTGCCAAACCAGGCGAAGCGGTGGTTGCCGATTTGCGTGCAGAAGCCGTTCTGCGCCTTATGGCGCGCGCCGGTGTCGTCGACCGCAAGCCACGCCGCGCTCGTGAGCCCGGCGCGCAGCACGTCGCGGGCTTCAACGAGAAAGGGCTCCTGCCGGGCGGTCAGCAGCCGCACCAGCTGACGCTTGGATACCGCCAGCCCAAAGTCGCGCAGCTGTGCCACCAGACGCGGCACCGTCACCTGCCCCTGATGGCATTGCGCCAGCACAAAGCGTCGCAAATTCGGGCCGAAATGTCCGCAGATGCCGGCCGGCAGAGGCGCCACCACCGTGCACCCGTCGGGGGTCAGCCAGCGCTCGCGGCGATAGCGGAGCACCCGCGGCCGGATCTCCAGCTCCTGCACCACATAATCCTGGTAGCCTTTGAAACGGGAACCGGCCGGCACCGCGACAGGGATCGTCTCCTGTTCGATCGCAACTCGGGTCTGGTGGCCCCGCCCGCGGCGGCGCGGATGGAGAGGCTTGGACAAACTCGCCTCTTCCATGCCGCTCGGTTTGCTGGGCTTGAGCCGCGGTCGTCCTTTCAGCCCCTTCAGCCGAGCAATCTCGGCGCGCTGATCTTCGATCACCCGCTGCAGCTCGGTGATGTCGCCCATCAAGCGGATGACCAGCGCCTTCAGCTCGGCTGGCGACAGATCGTCGAGATTTCCGGGCGGCATGCCGTTTCAAAACCTGAAATCGCTCTATGTGGAACGCCCCGACCTTTCGATCTTCACCCGAGCCGCTGCCCCATGCCTCCCCTACAGCTGCCGACAGCAAAACCTCCGCTGCCCGGACTTTTGCCCCTATTACGGATCAAGTACCCAAATTCTGACAGACCTGACAGGTGAAAGAAGGAACCGGCAGTTTCGCCAGCGTTTCCGCGGTCTTCGGTCCTGCCGACCCCAACCCATCTGGGGGATCCGGGCT
>DATEOK010000294.1:0-2941 GCA_035274225.1 Dongiaceae bacterium | reverse complement strand
GAAGGGCGCTATCTCATCCTGCCGTTCTCGGGCCTCTCGCTGCAGTGGTACGGCGAGCTGTTCCGCAACGGCAACGCGGCGACCGCGTTGTGGAACTCGACCCTGATCGCGTTCGTGGCGATGATCTTCAGCACCATCCTCGGCACCGCGGCAGCGATCGTCGCGGTGCGTTACCGCTTCCGTGGCAAGCTGGCATTCCTCGGCTTGAGCGGCGCGCCGCTCGCCTTCCCGCAGCTGCTGATGGGGATCGTGCTGCTTCTGTGGTTCTCGGTGCTCGGGCGCTGGCTCGATTTCAACACCGGGCTGGTCACCGCGGTCATCGGCCACGTGGTCTACATCACGCCGTTCGCCATGATCATCGTGGCGGTGCAGGTGTTCAGCTTCGACGCCGGCCTGGAGGATGCCGCGCGCGACTGTGGGGCCAAGCCGTGGGAAGTCTACCGCTACGTCACCATCCCGCTGCTGTGGCCGGGCATCTTTTCGGCGGCAATCTTCTCGTTCCTGCTGAGCTGGGGCAACTTCTACCTGACCTATTCGCTGGCCGGTGCGGCGCGCACGCTGCCGACCTTCGTGTTCTCCGGCATCGCCACCGGCTCCTCGCCGCTCTATCCCGCGATGGCGACGGTGGTGTTCATCCCCGGCATCGTGCTGGTGATGGTGGCGGATGCGCTGCGTAGGCGCGCAGCGCGGCGGCTGACCTAGTCGTCGTCGCCGGGCTGGAGCTCGGAGCGGCGCCAGTCGAAATGCACCAGGATTGCGGCCGCGTCGGTATCGCACTCCGAATGATAGTTGTGTGCGTGCGGGACGGACATCGATGCCTGGCCGGGCGTAAATCCGATCGCTCGCAGCGCTTCCTCAAAGCGGGGCAGCGGACCGTACGCATAAAGCAGATTGTGATGGTCCCAGGCGAGCGTCGCCTGCAACGAGGGAGAGTGAATCCAGAGCGCGAAGCGGCCGTCGGATCGAAAATAATCAGCATACTGCGACAGGAATGCGTCGAGCTGCACACCGTCGACCAGCGGGCTTTGATACCGCCCGGCATTGCCCTCGCCGCGCGGCGTGAGGAGGACATACAGAATGTAGTAGGGCTGCTCCATGCAGCGAGCGAGACTGCGCACGATCTCGACGTCGCCACCGGGGATACCGAGTCGCAGCCGCGCCGTGCCACTGTCGGTCGTCTGATGCTCGAAGACGGCTGGGTGAGAATACTCCACCCACTCGCCCTCGACGATATGCCCGAGCTTGAACATCGTTTCTCCGTGCTATTGCGGCGGCGCACCTGTTCTCTTATCGTCGGCGGCTTGGCGGCGCAATCATGGCAACGAGGCGACAATGACCACCGGAGACCTCATGACGCTTCCCGCGCGGCGGGGCAGGGCACAGCGGCTGGCCAAGGGACAGTCGATCAAGATCATCAACACCCACGGCCAACAGGTGGTCGACACCTGGTGCTTCAGCGCCGAGGATCTGACCGAGTTCATGTCGATGGAGCATATGCGCCCGACCATCGGGCGGCTGTGGCCGCGCAAAGGCGATGCGCTGCACACCAACCGGCGGCGCGCGATCCTGACCATGGTGGAGGACACCTCGCCCGGCCGGCACGACACCGCGATCGCGGCGTGCGACACCTACCGCTACGGGCTGCTGGGGTGCAAGGAGTACCACGACAACTGCACCGACAACCTGAGAGCCGGCATGCGCCAGCTCGGTCTCGAGGCGCCGGAGGTGCCGAGCCCCTTGAATCTCTGGATGAACATTCCGTTCGCGGCCGACGGTGCGCAGAGCTGGGGCGAGCCCCTGTCGAAGCCCGGTGACTACGTGATCCTGCGCGCGGAGCTGGACTGCATCGTCGCGATGAGCGCCTGCCCGCAGGACATCCTTCCGATCAACGGCAAAGCCTGCAAGCCGACCGAAGCGCACTACCAAGTGCTGGGCTAACACGCGACGGCGTCAGCCCATCGCACTTCGCCTATACCTTTCGGAGTACATCGGCGCGCGTAGCCCATCTGGGTCACGCTGAATCGCACTTCGCTCATATGCGGGTGTGAAGAATAGATGGCATCTTAATCAAATTCTCATCGCCCTCTCGCTATATACGCGTCAGCCGCACGACACCCGTGCGCTCTCGAATCGCTCCCCATGATTCGATGATGGAAATTGATCGCCGGTGCGGACAACCCGGCAGGAGAAGATCTTGGCGAACGAAGACACCATGTTGCCCTCGGACACTGTGTCCCTGACGCAGGAGGCAGCAGGGAATGGTGCAGCCGCACGCCCCGTCGCGACGCCGGAAGGTCAGCCGATCGCAGTGATCCCGGTTGCGCCGGGCCAGGTGATCGAGCTGCCGTATGACGCCGACGAGCTGAGCGCGAAGCTCGGCGCGGACGGCAACCTCGCGATCAGGATCGGCGAGCGCACCATCGTGCTACAAGGCTACGTCGCGGCAGAAGAGCGCGAAGCGCTGACGCTGCTCGGCAGCGATGGCCAGCCGATCGACGTCGCCGCGATGCTCGCCGCCACCGATCCCGACCTCGACATCGTGACTGCAGCCGGACCGGCCGCCGGCGCCTCGACCGCGAGCGTGGGCGGCAGCGGTATCTTCATTCCGCTCGCAGAGGGCACCGATCTCGGCGGCTTCAACGCCGCCGGCGCGTTGAACGGTACCCAGCTCGCGTACCGGACGCTCGCCAGCGACGCGCCTTCGTTCCTCGGCACCGAGGAAGAGGGGCCGGCGGGCGAGGCCGGTCCGACCGGCGAGACAGGTCCGACCGGAGAAACAGGCCCGACCGGCGAGACTGGCTCGACCGGGCCCACCGGCCCGACCGGCGAAACCGGCCCGACCGGAGAAACGGGCCCAAGCGGCGACACTGGCCCAAGCGGCGACACTGGCCCAAGCGGCGACACTGGCCCGAGCGGCGACACCGGCCCGAGCGGCGACACC
>DATEOK010000293.1:0-4389 GCA_035274225.1 Dongiaceae bacterium | reverse complement strand
CCGTATCTCGGAGATGATCTGCATGCCGTCGAAGCCGATGTCGTCGTGCCGGCCGACGAACGGCGAGATGAAGGTGGCGCCCGCCTTGGCGGCGAGCAAGGCCTGGTTGGCGGTGAAGCAGAGCGTGACGTTGACCATGGTGCCGTCCGAGGTCAGCGCCTTGCAGCTCTTGAGGCCGTCGATCGTCAGCGGCACCTTGACCGCGATATTGTCGGCGATCTTCCGCAGCACCTCGGCTTCGCGCATCATCCCCTGATGGTCCATCGCCACCACCTCGGCCGAGACCGGGCCTTCGACGGCCGCGCAAATCTCCTTGACGACCTCGAGGAAATCGCGGCCGGATTTGTGGATCAGCGACGGATTAGTGGTGACGCCATCGAGCAGCCCGGTGTCGGCCAGCTCGCGAATGTCGTTGATGTCGGCCGTGTCGACGAAGAATTTCATGAAGCGCCCCTGCGAATCGCGTTCCTCCCCCTATAGCGGTTCCGCGTGCTGGCCGAACACTGCCGACGATTTTGCCATGGCGCTTGGCGCGCGCGCATACCGCATTAGATAAAGGCATGAACCGCGTCCGCGTGCTCCTCCTCAACCAGGCGCTCGGCCCGCTCGATTATCGCCTGCCGCCGGGCATGCAGGTCGAGCCGGGCTCGATCGTCCTCGCGCCGCTCGGCCCGCGCCAGCTGACCGGCGTGGTGTGGGATGCCGGCCGGCTCGCCGCGGCCGAGGTCGAGGACAAGAAGCTTCGCCCGCTGGTCGAGGCCTATGACCTCCCCCCGCTTGCCGAACCGCTACGCCGGCTGATCGAATGGACCGCCGATTATTATCTCGCGCCGCTGGCGGCGGTGCTGCGGATGACGCTCGCATCGGCGAGCGCGCTCGAGGGCAGCCGCACGGTGATCGAATATCGCGCCACCGGCCATGTCCCCGAAAGGCTGACGCCGCAGCGCGCCCAGGCGCTCGAGCGGATTGCCGGCCGGCAGGGGCTGGTGCGCGAGCTGGCGCTGGCCGCGGACGTTTCCGACGGCGTGATCCGCGGCCTGGTCAAGGCCGGCGCGATCGAGGCGGTCGAGGTGACGATCGACGATCCGTTTCCGGAGCCGGACCCAAGCCACGATGTCCCGGCTCTGGAGCCCGCGCAGGCGGAAGCGGCGGACATCCTGGTCGCTTCGGCCGCAAACCCCGCTTTCGCCCCCTTCCTGCTTGATGGAGTCACGGGATCGGGCAAGACCGAGGTCTATTTCGAAGCCATAGCGGAAGCGCTTCGGCAGGGGCGGCAGACGCTGGTGCTGGTTCCCGAAATCGCGCTTACCGAGCCGTTCCTGAAGCGCTTCGCCGCGCGATTCGGCTGCGAACCGGTGGCGTGGCATTCGGGCCTGCGCCAGTCGCAGCGCCGCCGGGCCTGGCGGGCGATCGCGACCGGCCATGCCAAGGTGGTGGTCGGCGCGCGATCGGCGCTGTTCCTGCCCTATCGCCGGCTCGGCCTCATCGTCGTCGACGAAGCGCACGAGACCAGCTTCAAGCAGGAGGAAGGCGTCCAATATCACGCGCGCGACGTGGCGGTGATGCGCGCCAAGCTGGAAGAAGTGCCGGTGATCCTCGCCTCGGCGACGCCGGCGATCGAGACGCGGCAGATGGCGGAGATCGGCGTCTATCGCGAACTGCGCCTGCCCGACCGCTACGGCAATGCCCAGCTGCCCGAGATTCGCGCCGTCGATCTGACCCGGGACGTGCCGCCGCGCAGCCGGTGGCTGGCGCCCAGCCTGGTCGCCGAGCTTCGCGCCAATCTCGACGCGGGCGAGCAGAGCCTTTTGTTCCTCAACCGGCGCGGCTATGCGCCGCTCACCTTGTGCCGCGCCTGCGGACACCGCTTCCAATGCCCGAACTGCACCGCCTGGATGGTCGAGCACCGGCTGGTGGGCCGCCTCGCCTGCCACCATTGCGGCCACATCCTGGCGCCGCCGCGCGCCTGCCCCGAATGTCATGAGGAGGACAGCCTGGTCGCCTGCGGCCCGGGCGTCGAGCGGATCGCCGACGAAGTCGCGGCGCTGTTTCCGGAGGCCCGAACGGCGATCGTCACGTCCGATACAATCTGGTCGCCAGCCAAGGCGGCCGAGTTCGTCGGACGCATGGAAGCGGGCGAGATCGATATCGTGATCGGCACCCAGCTCGTCACCAAAGGCTATCATTTCCCCAACCTCACCCTGGTCGGCGTGGTCGATGCCGATCTCGGCCTGTCGGGCGGAGACCTGCGCGCCGCCGAGCGCAGCTTCCAGCAGATCATGCAGGTGTCGGGACGCGCCGGCCGCGGCGACAAGCCCGGGCGGGTGCTGGTCCAGACGCGCGAGCCGGCGGCGCCGGTGATCAGCGCGCTGGTGAGCGGCGACAGCGAAGGCTTCTATCGCGCCGAGACCGAAGCGCGGCGCGAGGCGGCGATGCCGCCCTTCGGGCGCCTCGCCGGGATCATCGTGTCGTCGGAGGATCAGGCCGAAGCAGTCGAGACCGCGCGGATGATCGGCCGCAGCGCGCCGAAGGTCGAGGCGATGGCGGTGTTCGGCCCGGCCCCGGCGCCGCTCGCGATGCTGCGCGGCCGGCACCGCCAACGGCTGCTCGTCCATGCCGCACGCTCGCTCGACGTCCAGGATGTGATCCGCGATTGGCTCGGCAAGCTCGACTTCCCGCGCGGCGTGCGCGTGGCGGTGGATGTGGATCCGTATAGTTTTCTGTAGAGCCGCTGCGGCAAGCGAGACATCGCTCCATTCTGGATCAAAATCCGCTTCCCGGCCCGCTTTCCCGCGCCTAGGTTCACCGGCGTTCCGGGGGGAAATATGCGGGCACTTGCGTTTGCCTTGATGCTCTTGCTGGCGGCTTCGCCCGCCAGTGCCGATTGGTGGGAAGCCAGCACCGATCATTTCGTGGTTCTGGCCGAAGGCTCGCCTCAGTCGGCGCGAGACATGGCCACGAAGCTGGAACGTTTCGACGCGATGCTGCGCTTCCTCAGGGACATGCCGAAGGACGAGGCGCCCGGGAAGGCCAGCCGACTGACAGTTTTCGTTTTGCCCGACGAAGCCGCCGTTCGGCAGCTCTACGGCGATACCCGCAGCAGCGTGGCAGGCTTCTATGTACCGCGCGCGAGCGGTTCGGTGGCGTTCGTACCGCGTAATCACCCCGGCAATAGCTATACGCTGAGCGGCCAGACCGTGCTGTTGCACGAATATGCCCACCATTTCATGCTGAGCAACTATATGGCAGCCTATCCGGCGTGGTTCGTCGAAGGGTTCGCGGAATTCTACTCGACGGTAACCTTCGAGAAGGATGGCGGCCTCACCTTCGGCCAACCGGCGGTTCATCGGGCGATGGGACTATTCTACGGGACACGCCTCCCGATAGAGAAATTGCTGACTGGGCTCGCGGAAGGCAATGCCGAGGCCATGGACGTCTATTATGGTCGCGCCTGGGTTCTGACCCACTATCTTACCTTCGAGCCCACACGAGCCAATCAATTGGACGTCTATCTGCGAAACATCGGCAGGGGGATGACAAGTATCGAGTCCGCGAAGGCGGCTTTTGGGGACCTCGGCAAGCTGAACAGCGAACTCGATCGCTACATTCGGCACCCGATGCAATATCGGAAAATCGCGGCTGGAGCGGTTGCGGTGGCGGAGCCCGGGCTCCGCCGGCTCACGGCAGGAGAGGAGGCCGTCATCCGTATCAGAATGCAATTGACACGAACTCCGACTGGCGACGCGGCCAAGAGGCTGCTTGCCGAGGCGCGCCGGCGTGCCGCGCTGGCCCCCGAAAGCGCCGAGGCCCAGCTGGTGCTGGCCGCAGCCGAATACCAGACCGGCAACGACGAGCAGGCCAGTGCCGCGGCCGATCAGGCTCTCAAGCGCGACCCCAAGTCAGTTGATGCCTTGCTCTACAAGGGCAGAGTGGAAATGCGCCTCGCCGCCGCGCCAGAGTCGAGCGAGGCCAAGTGGAATTCGGCCAGAAGCTGGTTCATCAAAGCCAATCGAGCGGACACGGACGATCCCGAACCTTTGATCTATTTTTACCGGACCTTCGTGGAAGCTGGTCTGACGCCGACAAGAAACGCCGTGATGGGCCTCGAAGAGGCGTTCGCCCGGGCTCCGCACGACCCGGAACTGCGGATGATGCTGGGACGCCAGCTGCTGGCCGACAAGAAGATCAAGGAAGCTCGCAACGTACTCGCGCCGATCGCCTTTAGCCCACATGGCGGCGGCGCCAGCAAGGCAAGCGCGGCGGTGCTCAAACTGATCGACGACGGCGTCACGGACAACCTTCTGGAAACGCTCGATCGCGAACTTGCGGCATTGGCCACGGAAACGCCAGCGCCGCAGTGACCTTGGACGGTCTCAAGCCACGCATCCC